>JAPHRO010000002.1 GCA_026195895.1 Gammaproteobacteria bacterium | reverse complement strand
CCTCAACGGCCTTATTAAAATCAAATTGTTCAGACATGTATCATTCCTCTTATTTGCTATTTTATAGAAATGACACAGAATTTCTAACACTCCCGTTTTTTTATTTTAAAAAATATGCGTCAACTGAATTGCAAATCGACTATCAACTCCATCCAGATTAGCATTGGGGCCAGCACCGGTTGCAAAATTCACTGCTTCGGCGCTGCGATCTGCATACTCCATATTAACGCGAGTCTTTTTATTAATGTGGTACTGGGCACCGTAGGTAACTGTTTCAAATTCAAATTCAAAATTATCACCCTCGAGTCGATTGTACACATCGTAACGCAAATCAACTTCCCATTTTGTTCCGGGAATATAATAGCCGCCTTCCAGATACCACCCCGAAGCTTCGCCATTGCTGCCATCTGCACCTGCACCACCACCATTAATATCAAACGTTGGTTTATCGGGGCCAACAAAAATCATACCTTCACCGGTCATGTATTCAGCACTCACCCGCCACGGACGTTTCAGGTATTTAACACCAGCCCCACTTCTATCACGATCAAACTCCTGCGGATTATGGATACTGTCATTGGTATTATCGAGCTGGCGTTTACCGGATTGAGTCCAGGCAAAAAGTTTCAGCCCCTCGCGACGTCCGCCCTTACCACCATAAACCTGTTCTGACGACCAATAGAGATAGGTATCTTTATTATTATCATTGTCGCCAAAATTCAGTCCGTTGCCATTACCATACATGACTGCATAGCTATGCTCCCAGTCATTGACTTTAAAAGTATCAAACACCTGAATACCAACATCACGGAACGCACCCACTGACTTTTCAAAGCCACCCAGTTGAGCCGGCCCAGGTAAAGTAACCGGCGGATTGTTTCCGGTGTAGGAACGATTAGGAAATCGTTCCAGCATTAATTGATTAGTCACCGTGGTGAAATTGATATAATCAAAAACGTGAATCGCCTGCAAGCCTTCTTCAACACCAGGCGTTTTAAACAAACCGGCTCTAATACGGGCGCCATCAATATGATTCAGGGTAATACTGGCATCTGTAACACGTACATTACGATCGCCGGGAGCGGTAATACCGTTGTTGCCAAATTCAGTTAATAGAAAATAGTTGACCTTGCCATCCAGCGGGAACCCTGCTCCACGAGCACCTAGACGCGCACGATTAATATTAAACTGTTGCTGAGAACTTAGATTAGGCCCAATAAGTTTGGGTGGAATATAGCCACCTGCCCCATTGGGATCACTGGAATCTTTTTGATACTGAGCCTGGATAAATCCCCACATTTTAATACGTGGTGCAGCATCTTCTGGTTCTGTACCCTGCAGCAATAACCAGTTTGCCGCATAAACCGGTGAAATTAATAAACAATTTGCGATACCCGCAGCAATGATATTTTTTTTCAATTTTTTATTAAACACTAAGAAATCCTCCAACTCGCTATAAAGACTAAGGCTTTACCAGCTTGTAGCCTTTGTTCTGTAATTCGATGATTCTGACAACGCCTGCAGACACAGGTGTGGCACTACTATGTAACGCTGGTTTTTCACCCAGCGCTTTCGACATCGCGGCAATCGTATTTTCGCAGGCTGCAAAGCGCACGCCGTTACCAGACAATCCATCAATGCGACCGCTGTTGGTATTACTTTTAAAAAGCAAGCGCAGGCCGGGACCAAAGGCCACAATTTCCACATCCACTTTATCCGTGCCGTAATGCTTAATCAGATTATTAGCAACATTTAATACCAGTGTTTGCTTAAATGGATTGGGGTCACTGATTTGCAGAACAATTTTTTCTTCTGCAAACGGTTTATCGCCGGGGGCAGCAAGGACCTGTTGCGTGCAGGCAGCACACAACAGCATTCCAAATACAAGCATAATTTTTTTCATAGAGTCTCCATCAATCATTTTTTGGCGATCTTGTTGATTGCCATGTACTAAGAGATGGAGAGAAAGTTGAAAATATTCCAGAAAAATAAAATTATAAACAAATGGAATAAATTCAATTCTTGCTGCATCTTATTAATGGATCCCACATAGGTGCCTATGAAAATATTTGATTTCAGTTGTAAAAGTCGCATATCTATACACCAGTTAAAAAACTGCCGTGAACGCCTGTATCGTCTGGCGTATTCCTGGTGCCATGACACCATGCTGGCCGATGATCTGGCTCAGGAAACCCTGTCTAAAGCGATGCAGAAAATTGATCAGCTAAAAAATGAAAATCTACTGGATGCCTGGTTATTCGCTATTCTGAATAATCAATGGCGAGAATATTTGCGCCGTACCCGACCCTGTGAAGATATTGACGAACTGGTATACATGCATGACCAAACACCAGAATACTGGCATGACCGACAACAAATGGTGGATCAGGTACAACTGGCAATATCCGAACTCGGTCTTGGTCAGCGTCAGGTCATTACCCTGATTGATATTGAAGGCCTGTCCTATTTACAGGTATCCGAAACACTGGAAATTCCAGTAGGCACCGTTATGAGCCGACTCAACAGAGCAAGAACAGCATTGCAGAAAAAATTACAAAAAAGGCAAAAGCTGTCGTCTACTACTCTTTTAAGGAGCGTGAAATGAAGTCGCAATATTCAGATGAAATCATCAATGCGTATGTCGATGATGAACTAGATGGCATCGAAAAGGAGAAGTTCAAAACTGCCATGTGCCAGGATCCCGCTCTAAAAGATAAAGTGCATTCTATTTGTGAGCTAAAACGCGCATTAAAAAATAGCTATAGTGAAATACCCTTGCCAGCAGCAAACCACAATAAAATATCATTAACCAGATTTCCTGCCTGGCAACAGGCTATCGCCGCGATAGTAATGCTGGTCATCGGCGCCTTATTTGGCTGGCAAGGTCATGATGAATATAAAAACATGCAAAATATAAGCGCTCGCGATATTAATGTAAAAGGCACATTACATGGATTAAAACTAACGCCGGTCAGTCTGCAGCAGTCGAATAAAATTGTCCTGCACATTGCCAGCTCAGATCCTGCCAAATTAAAGAGCGCACTCAATCAGATCGAATATATTTTAAATCAATACAAACAAAATAATTTGAGTTTTGACCTTGAAGTGCTGGCCAATGCTGGCGGCATTACTTTACTACGCAATGATCTATCGCCTTATCGTGACAAGATCAGAAACATCATGACATCAAATAACAATGTTTCTTTCATAGCATGCAGTAATGGACTACAGCGTTTGAGAGATCAGGGGATCGAACCTCGTTTGATTGCTGATACCAAAACCGGCGTTACCGCAGTCGAACAAATTGTAAAACGCTTACAGGAAGGCTGGGTTTACGTAAAAGTATAATTCAGCGTCAATACAGACTATTACGATGTTCCACATTATTCCTTATGGTCGTCTCGGACGGACATAAGGAAATAAACCCAGATACTCGCGCTTCCACCAGTTACCTGTCTGCGCCCTTTCCTCAGATGAAGTAAAAGTGTAACGAAAAACCCGCACTCTCAAAAAAGCGGGCGGCATCATGGGAAAAGGATTCTTTTTTAATAAGCCAATAACATCAGGACTCCCCTGCCTGAGACGCATCAAAAACCGATCAAACCAGACATTCATTTCCCAATGCTGTGGCGGTACAAACCAAATCATCCAGTCGAGTCGTGGCTGGTGCGGCAAAACAAATACCGGCGCTTCATCCATTGCTGCTGGTTTATATTTGAAAGTGTAATTTTTCCATTCCACCCCATCATAAGATCCCTGGATTTGCAATTCATGTCGTTCTGTCTGCATATTTGGAAACACATGAAACATGTGGCCTATTCCCCACATTCTGATAACCATGGTGGATTGTGCGACAGCATTCGGCAGTTTCTTCCCTGTTGCCATTTCACCAAATACGCTTACGCTGGTTACAATAATCATTACTGCCACCACAGGTAAAATAATTTTATGTTTAGTTCCAGCGGATGGAACAGGCTTAATATTTATTTTTGTTGGTATGATTTTTTGAATTATTTTGTCATCCAGCAAAAATAGACAAAGCACGATGGTTAATAAATTTATCCAGTTATGGTTGCTGCTGGCTATAATCAGTAGCTGTATAAAGATGGTTAAAGCAGCAGCCAACAACCTGAATTTTCTGGGCAAGAAAATAAAAAAGGGCACAATTAATTCTGTAAATAACACAAACCCAGAACCAAACTTCAACAACCAGTCAGGCAACTGATGAAAATACCATGCGCCAATATGAGGCAATGGCTGTGTTTCGAAATAGTATTTAAGCGTCGTCAAATTAGACCAGGACGGGTCCCCACTGGCCAATTTTGAAAGGCCGGACATAAAACGCAATCGAAACAGCAACCAGTGAAATAAAAATATAAGCAAATGACTCGGACCCGACACTAAAAATATTGCCAGAAAACCCGTTTCAAGTAATAGACTATCCCACTGGAACGATAAAAAAGTTTGCCCCGCATGAAAAACTGATAAATACAGAACAAATAAAATAATTAAAGACCACTTTTTAAAAACACCAAAAAATAACAAAACAGAAAAGAAACAGCCGAGGGAAGGCACCAGGCGTAATGCGATATCACTGCTGTTTAACCAGAAGACATTAGGCACAAAAAGCCATGCCGTTTTGCCATGCGAATTCAACAGATGATCAAGAAAACCGGCAAAGGGTAAAATTCCATGACTACCCACCAGCCCGATGATTTGTACACTTATTGAAAGAAAAGCGATAAAATAAATTACCGCTAATAGCTTTATAAATAACCAGCTCGTAAGCTGATAATTATCAGCTATTTTCGATAGTCTGTTTATAAAATCAGTAGCAGATTGCATTGTGACTCTTTCCTGATCGCCTGGTGAATCTTTTCTAAACAGGATTCAGTAATTTATTCTTAAATATGAACAAAATATTCGCAACTTTTTATTCAATACCTGTGCCTTTGCCAAATCTCAATATTCGCTGTTTTCATGCTATCATTGAATATGATGACTAATAAAAATGAAAAACTATATATATTACTGATAAGTGTTCATGGACTGATCAGAGGAAAAAACTTAGAACTGGGTCGGGACGCGGATACGGGTGGTCAAACTAAATATGTTGTGGAACTGGCTCGAGCCCTTGGCTGCCATCCCGGTGTAGGGCGTGTTGATCTGCTAACTCGGCGTATTGAGGATGATAGCGTAGGCTCAGCCTATAGCCAGACAATTGAGCCACTATCAGATAATGCACAGATAATACGCATCGATTGCGGCGACCCCGTTTACCTACCCAAAGAACTGTTATGGGATTGCCTGGATAATTTCTCCGACCATGCGATCAACTATATCCGTGAACAGCCACTTACACCGCATATCATTCATAGCCATTATGCAGATGCTGGATATATAGCCAGCCGCTTAAGCCATCACCTGGGCATCCCCATGGTTCATACTGGCCATTCACTGGGGCGAGTCAAACGCCGCCGGCTGCTGGCAAGCGGTTTAAATCAGGCCGATATCGAGCGTCGCTATAATATTTCACGCCGTATTGAAGCAGAAGAAGATACGCTGGGTGCCGCAGATCTGGTCATTACCAGCACTCACCAGGAAATTGAAAAACAATACGGCCTTTATGACTACTATCAGCCACAACAGATGCGGATTATTCCGCCTGGAACGGATCTACTTTGTTTTCATCCGGCTCGCGGTGATGAGCGCCAGTCCGCTATTTATCGCAGTCTTTGCCGTTTTCTGAATCAGCCGGAAAAACCAGTCATCCTTGCCTTATCAAGGCCTGACCAGCGTAAAAATATAATCACTCTGGTAGAAGCTTTCGGTGAATCGGCTCGCTTGCAAGAAGTAGCCAACCTGGTCGTCATTGCAGGTAATCGAGATGACATTCGCGATATGGAAGATGGTGCCCAGGAAGTATTGACAGATTTATTGATGGTCATCGATCAATACGATCTTTACGGTAAAGTCGCCTACCCGAAAAATCATCAGCCAGATGATGTACCTACACTCTATCGACTGGCCGCGCTGTCACAGGGCGTGTTTATTAATCCGGCATTAACTGAACCATTCGGCCTGACACTCATTGAAGCGGCGGCCAGCGGTTTACCTATTATCGCGACTGAAGATGGTGGCCCCAAAGACATTATTGAAAACTGTCACAACGGCTACCTCATTGACCCGCTAGATAAAGCTGCCATGGCTGAGACCATGCTAAAGGTACTCAGTAACCAGCAAAAATGGCAACAACTGGCCAACAATGGCATCGAAGGGGTACAAAAACATTATTCCTGGCATGCCCATGTAGAAAAATATCTGGCCACGGTACAGCCACTGATCGACCAGACAGAGCCTGTTGTTAAAATGTCTCTGGCACGTCGGCCGATGCTTTATCACGATCGAGCCATTTTTACTGACCTTGATCAAAACTTGCTGGGCGACCCGAAAGTACTGGCACCATTTATTGAAATTATTCAGAACAACAGAAAATGCGCCAGTTTTGGCATTGCGACAGGACGCCGACTAGATTCAGCCCTGACGGAACTTCGACGCCATAACATCCCGCGCCCTGATGTATTAATCACCAGCCTTGGCACAGAAATTTACTATGCACCGAGTCTGACTAAAGATAAAGGCTGGGCCGATCACATTGATTATCTGTGGAAGCCCAGAACCGTGCGGCGCGTACTCGCTGACTTATCCGGTCTGAAATTACAAGCTAAAAAAGAACAAAGCGCATTCAAAATTAGTTACTACATTGACCCTGAACTGGCGCCTTCTGTCGATGAAATAAATCGCTTGTTGCACCAGAATGATTTAACGGTAAATATTTTTCTATCATTTGGACAATTCCTGGATATAGTACCCATCCGCGCATCAAAAGGATTCGCACTGCGCTGGTACGCAGAACAATCCGGTATTCCACTGGAACACATACTCACAGCCGGCGGCTCCGGCGCTGATGAAGATATGATGCGCGGCAATCCCCTGGCAGTCGTTGTTGCCAATCGCCATGACGAAGAACTTTCTTCATTGACGGATGTGGAACGAGTTTATTTTGCCAACCAGCCATTTGCCAGCGGGATTATAGAAGCGATTGAATACTATGATTTCTTCAGCACCTGTGAGGTACCGGTTAAATGAGCCGATTATTATTGTGCACGGATCTTGATCGAACATTATTGCCTAATGGTAAACAGCCTGAATCAGAACTTGCACGAAAAAGATTTAGAGCCTTAACTATGCACCCACAGGTAAAACTCGCCTATGTGACTGGACGCCATCAGGAGTTAGTTAAACAGGCCATAGATGAATATAAAATCCCGCAACCAGATTACGTCATCGCTGATGTTGGTTCGACCATATACCAGCTTGAAAATAGCGCATGGCATCAATTACCGGCCTGGGAAAACAAAATCAATAAGGACTGGCATGGAAAATCCCGCGACGAAATACAGCTGATGTTTAGTCCACTTGAAAATCTACAACTGCAGGAATTAAGCAAGCAAAATACCCATAAACTTAGTTATTACATAGCACTTGAAATAGATCCGGCGGCACTGATTAGTAACATGCAAACACTGCTGGCAGCCAAAAATGTCCATGCCAATTTCATATACAGTATTGATGAGGCCGCCAATATTGGTTTACTGGATGTATTGCCAATAAGTGCCGGCAAACGCCAGGCCATTGAATTTCTTATGCAGGAACTTGGCTTTAGCCACCAGGAAACGATCTTTGCCGGCGATAGCGGTAATGATATTTGCGTACTGGCAAGCTCCATTCAGTCGGTGCTGGTAGCAAATGCCAGTGAAGATATTCGAAGCGCAGCCAAACAGGAAGCCATTAAAAACAATCAGCTACAAAACCTTTATCTGGCCCAGGGCAATTATCTCGATATGAATGGTAACTATAGCGCGGGGATTCTTGAAGGCGTTGCCCACTATTTACCTGAAGCAGAGAACTGGTTTAAGGAGGCATGATGCGTTCAAAAGTGAGACCCATCATATTTGGGGAAGTGTTATTCGATTGCTTCCCAGATGGCAGTCGCGTACCTGGCGGCGCCCCTTTTAATGTTGCCTGGCATTGCCAGGCTTTTGGCCTGTCACCCCTGTTTATATCTCGAGTCGGCAATGACCCTCTGGGACTGGATATAAAAAAAATCATGCTGGACTGGGGCATGGATACTTCCGGTTTGCAACTGGATTCTGCTCACCCCACGGGCATAGTCGATGTTACTTTCAACAACGATGAGCCATCCTACGACATTGTCGAAAACAGCGCCTGGGATTTTATTGACTCAGATGCTCTGCCTCCTGATACATCCTGTAGTCTCTTATATCATGGATCTCTGGCACTACGTAATACGGTATCCGCCAGCACACTGTCAACACTCAAAAAAAGCTGTCCAGATGCAAGTTTTATCGATATTAATTTGCGATCACCCTGGTGGAATTTTGAACAGGTAAACAATTTGATATCACAGGGGCAGTGGATAAAACTAAACCAGGAAGAGCTGGCTTTAATCGTTCCCAGCCAAAATAACATGAAAGATAGAGTTAACTACTTACTATCAAATACGCCGATGAAACTGCTTATTGTAACCTGTGGCGACAAAGGCGCCCTGGCCTTTCCTTCGTCGGGCGAAGAATATTACATACAGCCCGAAACAGCCACATCCGTTGTTGACACGGTTGGCGCTGGTGATGCCTTTACCAGTGTGCTGCTATTGGGGAACATTAAAGACTGGACATTAGAGGAGACTTTACAACGTGCACAAAGCTTTGCCAGTGCAATTGTGGGTAATCGCGGTGCAACTGTTCAGAATATGGATTTCTATCAGCCATTTATACATAACTGGAATTTATAATCCTTTATAACAGCAGGAATTTATACGATGTATGAGCAGGTTTCTCATTCGTTACTCAATGAAATATTAATCAAATTAAATCCGGAAATTAAACAACAGGAACTGCGCTATTTTTATACGCGCCTGGGCGCGAACTTCTATGCCATTTATTCGTTATTCCATGTACTTTACGGTGAACGCAATGACTTTGAAGAACAGGCGCTGAAGCTGGTAGAAACAATGGCTCGACAGTATATTGCCCGGCCTGAAAAACTTAAACAGCAAGATATTGAAAGAGAAAAGGACCATAACTGGTTTCTAAGCCAAAAATGGGTAGGCATGGCTTTATACACCGATGGCTTTGCCAGCAATTTAAAAGGCCTGCATAAAAAGTTATATTATTTTCAGGAGCTGGGCATAAACATGATTCATATCATGCCCATATTACAGTGCCCTGAAGGAAAAAGTGATGGCGGTTACGCGGTGAGCGACTTTCGTCGGGTGGACAACCGTATTGGCAGAAACGAAGATTTGCATGCGCTGAGTGAAGAACTTCAAAAAAGAGATATTCTGCTAACCCTTGATGTTGTGGTTAACCACACATCCAATGAACATGAATGGGCTAAAAAGGCGCGCCAGGGTGATAAAAAATACCAGGACTATTATTACCTGTTTGATAATAGAGAAATACCTGACATGTTTGAAGAAACCATGCCTGAAATATTTCCAGAAACGGCACCCGGCAACTTCACCTGGAATGAAGAAATGCAAAAATGGGTGATGACCGTTTTCAATAATTTCCAGTGGGATCTTAACTACAGCAACCCTGCAGTATTTATTGAAATGCTCGACATTATATTGTTCTGGTCTAACCAGGGCGCCGATATTATCCGACTGGATGCAGTGGCATTTTTATGGAAAAAAATCGGCAGTACCTGCCAGAATGAACGAGAAGCTCATTTAATATTACAACTGATGAAAGATTGCTGTCAGGTAACCGCGCCCGGTGTGTTATTCATCGCAGAGGCCATTGTGGCACCCATTGAGATTATTAAATATTTTGGGGAAGATGCCATTAATGCCAAGGAATGCGAAATCGCCTATAACGCCACTTTTATGGCTCTGTTATGGGATGCTGTGGCGACTAAAAACGCTAAACTTTTATATCAGGGATTGCGCAGTTTACCTGATAAACTGGAACGCGCCACCTGGCTGAATTATGTACGCTGCCACGACGATATCGGCCTGGGTTTTGATGATGCAGATATTCGAGCTGTTGGGTCCGAACCCCATCAACATCGTAAATTCCTGATTGATTACTACACCGGCAACTATGCTGATTCTTCGGCCCGAGGCTTGCCTTTTGGACACAACCATAAAACCGGTGACGCCCGCATTTCCGGTTCATTAGCATCATTAACCGGTTTACAGGCTGCGTTACAAAATAATGATTCTCAACAAATTGACCAGGCGATTAAACACATCCTGTTACTACATAGCCTGATCCTGTCCTTTGGCGGTATACCCCTGCTTTACTATGGCGATGAAATCGGCACCTTAAATGACTGCGACTTCCTCAATGATGAACATAAGGCCAACGACACGCGATGGACACATCGTCCTAAAATTAATTGGGATAAAGCAGAACTTCGACATCAGTCAGGCTCCGTAGAAAGCCGTATATTTAATGCGCTGAAAAAAATGATCGCTGTACGCAAGGAAATATCCGCATTTGCAGACTTTAATAACCGTGAATTTATTCATGTTGAAAATCCACATTTATTTGTATTTACACGCTTTAATCTACACCTCGGCTCGAACGGGGTTTTAGTTGTTGCAAATTTTGATGCTCATCCGCAGTATCTGGATCTGAATGATCCAAGTATTAAGTCAATTCTATGCTATGGGCATACAACAGACCTTTACTCTGGCGACAGCCCTGCTATGTTTAAAGATCAACTCGTGATCCCGCCCTACCATTTTTACTGGTTAACTGATCAAAAATAAAACTGGCTTTAAATGCATATCCTTTTTAAAAACTAATCCAGCCAGACATATCCGACCTCGCGCACTGGTTAGACGCCATGGCCTTGCTGAAGATTTTAAAATAGCTAAATAATCAGTGCATTACAGGAAATATGTTAAAAAATAGACAAATATCAAATATAAGAATTTATATTGATTATTATCAACTTTTTGTATGTTTCTTAAAACAGCTTATTGCAATTGCAGGAATTAAATACGCGGTGCTATTACGTTAATAACAGGCACTGTCATTAAGGCTGAAACCCCTTAAAACAATACCTTTACATGCCATAGTCATTAGTTGTCATTCCTTATTTTATGTCAATTTCAGGGCCTTTTCTGAGAAAGAAAATACCCCTTTTTAGGTAGACATAATTGCTCGATAATTTCATAAATATTTTATATTATCAGCGACTTGCGTAGATCAATGCAGAAAATATCTGACAAATGTCAAATATATGATTTACGAGTTATTTTATGACAGTTTTCGTTAAAAAAACGAGCTGTGCAATTTCTAGTATAGATTGGCCCCCTTAAGAGAATGCAGTCATTGTTGTATAGATTTTTTAAATATTTACTGTCCATTTGGCGGATCTCCACACACTCACTAGACCTACCATCTATCGCAGTCCTGATAATATTTTTATCAGGCCCGGCAGTAGCTCAATCGGTAGATGAAACTTATCCACAGGTGCAGAAATTCTTTTCAGACGCCAATCGCTTTACTGCTTTTACGGGAACGCCGCCTGCTGCTGAGGTTTACCACAACGATACCCTGCTCGGTTATGTGTTTGTTACCGACGATGTGGTGCGCATTCCGGCCTATTCTGGAAAGCCGGTGAATCTGCTGGTGGGGGTAAACACTGCCGGTGTGATCACCGGTGCGGAGGTACTTGAGCATCATGAGCCGATTTTACTGGTGGGCATACCGGAACAGAAACTGTTCGATTTTGCCGCTCAGTATGTCGATAAGCACGTCGGTGAACGGATTCGCGTCGGTGCCGGCAAACAGGAAGGCTATGTTAACGTCGATGCCGTCAGCGGGGCCACCGTCACTGTCCTGGTGGTCAATCAGAGCATTATGCGTAGTGCGCGCAAGATAGCCACTTCCCGCAGCATTATTGACCCAACGCAACAGGCACAGACGCAGCCCGGTCGTGTACTCGGCGATGTATTTCGTACTGCCGACTGGCCGACCCTGATTGGTGAAGGCAGTATTCGCCGACTGCATCTAAATTACGCCACCGTGGAGCAGGCGTTTGCCGGTACCGAAGGAGAAGGCAAAGGTCCTCAGCCGGAGTCAGATTGTTCAGGGCTGCCTGCCGATGACCCCTGCCATACCTTTATTGACCTGTATTACACCTACCTCAATGCACCGACCATCGGCCGTAATTTGTTGGGCGACTTTCAGTATGACTGGTTGATGGGCGAGCTGAAACCGGAGGAACATGCCATTGCCATACTGGCAAACGGTGTCTACTCGTTCAAGGGTTCTGGCTACGTACGCGGCGGCATTTTCGATCGCATTCAACTGGCCCAGGGCGACAGAACCGTCACCTTCCGTGATCTGGATCATCATCGCCTGAGTGATGTGTTTACTGCCAATACGCCCCGATTCAGGGAAATGGCTATCTACATCATTCGCGACAGCGCCGAGTTCGACCCGGGCGGTGACTGGCAGGTTGAACTGCTGGTATCTCGCGCCACGGGGCCGCTGGATCGGGTCTTTACCAGCTTTGGTGGTGAATATCGACTGCTGGATGCCTATGTGGATCGTCCCGCACCGCCGCCAGTAGTGGCTGACGAAGAATT
>JAPHRO010000028.1 GCA_026195895.1 Gammaproteobacteria bacterium | reverse complement strand
CTTGACCTTGTCGCAGCTTTCGATTTATTTTGATGGCAGGTTAGATGACGTACTGGATATTTAATCGATTATGCTGACACAGAATTTTGAACGCCCTCAAAAAAACTGCTGTAACGGACTCTGCAGTGTTGTTTTCCCTGGTTTTTACCGGGGTTTTTTTATGTTTTTATAAAAGTACAGATTATTTTTTCCAGTACCTTTTATTTTATACATGGCCTGATCGGCACATCTAATGAGTGTATTAATGTCAGTTCCGTCTTGAGGATAAATGCTGATGCCTATGCTTACTCCGATCTGACATATATTGTTATCAATATTGAAAGGTTTGCCCATAGTATCAATGATCTTATGGGCAATAGACTCAAGTGATTCCAGGGCAGACACATCATCTAAAACAACTATAAATTCATCACCGCCAACACGGGCTACCAGATCAGATTCTCTTAGCATAATGGTTAGTCGGTTGCCAATTTCTCTTAATAAAAAGTCACCAATTTCATGGCCATAGGCGTCATTGACCTGTTTGAATCCGTCAATATCAAGAAATAAAAGTGCGACTTTATGATTGAGTCGTTTGGCTCCGGCTAATATATGATTTAAGTGTTCATTCAATAGCGCTCTATTAGGTAGTTTGGTGACCGTGTCATGACTCGCTAAATATTTTAGTTTCTCATTAGCAATTTGTAATTCTTGGGTACGTTCGGCTACTCTTGATTCAAGTTGTTCGTTTAATTCACGTAATGATTCCTCAGCTTTAACTTCATCAGTGATGTCACTCATTATTGCAATATAAACTGGCTTATTATCAATGATTACTTTACTAATACCAGTGTGCAGTGTTTTTACGCTACCATTTTTATGATGGCTTGTTATTTGTCTTGTGGAGTTAATAGTGTTGGTAAATTGCTCGGCGCTTAATTCATCATTGATAAAAATATTTTCATTGTCAGAAAATAAATTGACGATGTTTTTTCCAATTATTTCATCAGGCCAATATCCAAAAATATCTTTAATGGCTTTATTGCATGATTCTATGATGCCATTGGTGTTAAAAGTCACAATAGCATCGACAATATTTTCACGAATAATTTTTTCTCTTAATTCACTGTCGTATAAGGCCTGAAAAGCAAAATTAGTATGCCTTAACACAATGCCAGAAACTATGAATGTGATGACCAGGCCTATTATTATGAATGAAATAATTATCTGAAATGATTTATCAAATTCTTCACTGGTTTGTTCAAGTGCATTTCTATTTTGTTGTTGTTGTAATTCAATAAATTTATCAATTATTTCAATAGCGCTGTTTTGGGCAGGGATGGCCTGATCAAATAAAACATTGACAGCTTCATCTTTCTTTTCCTCATTCAATAAGTCGATAACCTGGTATTGAAGCGGGCCAGCAATAGTAGATATTTCACGTTGAAGATCAATTAGCTTCTGGCTTTCCTGATCCAGACCCAGAGCCACAATGTTTTGTCTGGCAATGAGGAAATCCGCCCCTTTTTGCCTGAGATCCACAAACTGTTCATCGCGTTGAAAAGGATCATCTGTTCGCGCCATCTGGTGTAATGTCTGAATGCGCATCCGCGCAGCGTTACGCATTGCATAGCCATGCTGGGATCGAATATTAGTATCATTGATAATGTATGTGAGCTTGTCCGACAGTATCGATATGCTTCTAAGACCGATTGATGCAATGATCAGTAATACAGTAAAGATCAGGCTAAAGCCGACGACTAGCCACAGTTTGGTGGACTGGGGGGTGATTTGTGATGTCTTTAGGGCTTTTCTTTTCATTCAATTCAAATCATAAATAGAAAATCAGCATTGTCTTATTTAGCCTGGCGATATAGGCGCTTTTCCTGTATTCCAAAGTGTAGTTGGAAAAATGCCTGTTTGAAGCGATTTAGCAGGGTATAAAGCAAAAGTAGCAGGAAAGATGACCGTTTGTGAGTATTCCATTTAGAAATGCTTCAGCAGGTAGATGCGTTAATGTCAGCGCTACGGGCGGTGTCAGCATCATGATCGCTTTAATTTTCGTGCAAAATATTTATCTGGTACGAACAATGATTTGTCATGTTCGTTTGCTGTGTTAGAAACGATCTATATGTAGTCTTCAGTTATTCTGAGCAATAAAAAAGGCCACCTGAAAATCAGGTGGCCCTGGTATTGGTGGAGACGGGGGGAATCGAACCCCCGTCCGCAAGCACTCCGCTTCAGGCTCTACATGTTTAGATTTCGCCTTTTAATTTAGTCGCTCAAACTCCGGCAAATCAAGATTTTGAGTAACGAGCCCGTTTAAGGTTTTAATGTTCTGACCTCAGGCTGATCAGATCACGATCTTGTATAATATGACTCCCGAAATCCAAAGCCTACAAGCAAGCAATGGCCGGAAGGCAATCTACTGGTTATTAAGCAGCGATTGCGTAGTTGTCGTCGTTGGCAACTAAAGGTTTGCAGCTAGATTAACGAGGGAATCTGCTCCTCGACATGCACCATAAAGTTTTGTCACCCACGTCGAAGCCTTGTCGTCCCCGATATTGGTGGTTAAGCCAAAGTAAATTGTACCGTTCAATAGACCACATTGGTAGCAGTGAGTTCCCCATTGCTTTAAAATTGCGCCTCCAGATCGCATAAACCATCTTTAACCGAGGCCATCAATGCAATATTTTCGTGGATCACCCGCGCTGTCGACTTTCCGAATTGAAAAACTTTTAAGCCAGTTACAACAACAATTGCAGCAGGTGATCGCTGTACATACCGAATTTGTGCATTTTGCGGACATTAATGGTGATTTGACCGGGGAGCAACTGCTTGTTCTGGATAAGTTGCTGACTTATGGGCCAGCCTTTCAGCCAGAAACCATGGCCGGTGAATTATTTCTGGTGGTGCCGCGCTTTGGCACCATATCGCCCTGGTCCTCGAAAGCGACCGACATTGCCCACAACTGTGGTCTGGAGAACATTCTACGACTGGAGCGGGGCGTGGCTTATTACATTGAGCTGGCAGCTGGTGCCCGTCTCTCCGCAGATGAGCGATCAACGGTTAGTACTCTAATCCATGACCGCATGATCGAGATTGTACTGGATGATTTTTCAGCGGCCAGGGCTTTGTTCGCACACACTGAGCCATCGGAAGGTGGTTACGTGGATATTATCAACGGTGGCCCTGCAGCACTGGTTGCTGCCAATAGTGAGCTGGGTCTGGCCCTGTCGGAAGATGAGATCGACTACCTGATGGACTATTTTGGCTCGATCAAACGCAATCCGACTGATGCGGAACTGATGATGTTCGCCCAGGCCAACTCTGAGCATTGTCGTCACAAGATATTCAATGCCGACTGGATTATCGATGGCCAGCAGCAGGATATTTCACTATTTGGCATGATTCGCAATACCTACAATCACTCTCCTGAAAATATATTAAGTGCCTATCACGATAATTCTTCCGTCATCGAAGGGCACAGGGCAGGGCGTTTTTTTGCTGATGTTGATACCGGTGCCTATAGCTATCATCAGGAAGATATGCCTATCCTGATGAAAGTGGAAACCCATAATCATCCAACGGCGATCTCTCCCTTTCCCGGTGCGGCTACCGGATCTGGCGGTGAAATTCGCGATGAGGGTGCCACCGGGCGTGGCTCCAAGCCGAAAGCTGGGCTCTGCGGTTTTTCAGTATCTAATCTGCAAATTCCTGGCTTCCAGCAGCCCTGGGAGACTGACCACGGCAAACCGGGTCGCATCGTATCAGCACTGGATATTATGGTAGAGGGCCCACTAGGGGCCGCTGCCTTTAATAATGAATTTGGCCGACCCAATATCAATGGCTATTTCCGTACTTTTGAGGAGAGTGTGCCTGCGGTCGAAGGTGAAGAAATTCGCGGTTACCACAAGCCGATTATGCTGGCCGGTGGTCTCGGCAATATGCGTAAAGACCATATCGACATGAAACCCATGCCAGTGGGTACACCTGTTGTGCTGCTGGGCGGTCCGGCGATGTTGATCGGTCTCGGTGGTGGTGCGGCTTCTTCCATGACCTCGGGTGAAAGTGCCGAGAACCTGGATTTTGCATCGGTGCAGCGTGGTAATCCGGAAATGGAACGCCGCTGCCAGGAAGTGATTGATCGTTGCTGGGCACAGGATGATAAAAACCCTATCGTGTGGATTCATGACGTGGGTGCCGGCGGTATTTCCAATGCGCTGCCAGAACTGATCAACGACGGCGGTCGGGGTGCCGAATTCGAGTTACGTGAAGTGCATATCGACGAGCCGGGCATGACACCGATGGAGATCTGGAGCAACGAATCCCAGGAGCGCTATGTGCTGGCCATCGAGGCAGACCAACTGGAAGCTTTTAAAGCCCTGTGTGAGCGTGAGCGTTGCCCCTATGCGGTGCTGGGTCATACCACCGAGGCGATGGATCTGAAGGTTCATGATCGACATTTTGGCAATTATCCAGTGGATATGCCACTGGATGTGTTGCTGGGTAAACCGCCCAAAATGCTGCGTGATGTACAGCATGTAGCAATTAGACAGCAGGCATTTTCGGCAGCCGACATTGATTTAAGAGACGCGGCGGAACGCGTGTTGCGTCTGCCCACAGTAGCTAATAAAACTTTCCTGATTTCCATCGGCGATCGCACGGTAACCGGCCAGATTGCCCGGGACCAGATGGTGGGTCCCTGGCAGGTGCCGGTATCCGATGTGGCGGTATCCACCAGTTCGTTTGACGTTTATACCGGCGAGGCCATGGCGATGGGTGAACGTACGCCGGTGGCCTTGCTGGATGCTGCAGCCTCCGGTCGAATGGCAGTGGCCGAATCCATAACCAATATAGCGGCCAGCGCCATTAACAAGCTGGGTGATATCAAACTGTCTGCTAACTGGATGGCAGCGGCCGGACATCCCGGTGAAGATGCGGCTTTATACGACACGGTTAAAGCGGTCGGGATGGCGCTATGTCCGGAGCTGGGTATTGCCATTCCGGTCGGCAAGGATTCCATGTCGATGAAAACCGTGTGGGAGCAGGATGGCGAGCAGCGTTCGGTAACGGCACCCATGTCATTGATCGTGTCGGCCTTTGCGCCAGTGAGCGATGTGCGCAAAACGCTGACACCACAACTGGTGAATCAGACCGATACCAGTCTGGTGCTGATCGATCTGGGGCGCAGTCAACATCGTCTCGGTGGTTCGGCGCTGGCCCAGGTTTACAAACAAATAGGTGATACCCCGGCAGATCTTGATGATGCAAATCTACTCAAGGGTTTGTTTACTGCCATCCAGGCTCTGAATCAGCAGGACAAGCTGCTGGCCTACCATGATCGTTCCGATGGTGGGCTGTTCGTTACCTTATGTGAGATGGCTTTTGCCGGGCATTGCGGGGTCACGGTTGAACTGGGGTCACTGGGCGGTGACGTGGTATCGGCACTGTACAATGAAGAGCTGGGTGCGGTGATCCAGATTAAATCGTCCGATATTGATCCGGTTATGAAAACCTTGCGCGCTAATGGGCTCGATGAGTGTATTCATATCATCGGTGGCGTACAGTCGAGTGATGAGATTCTACTTACCCATAACGAGAACGAAGTATTCCGCGCTCCTCGCGTCGAGCTGCAGCGCATCTGGTCGGAAACAAGCTATCAAATGCAGTCGCTACGGGATAATCCACAAGCCGCACAACAGGAATTTGATCAGATACTGGATGCCAGAGATCCCGGTATTAATGTGCAACTCAGTTTTAATATGAATGACAATGTCGCCGCGCCTTATATTGCCAGAGGCGAGCGGCCCAAAATGGCCATCCTGCGCGAGCAGGGGGTGAATGGTCAGATTGAAATGGCGGCGGCCTTTGATAAAGCCGGCTTCACTTCGGTTGATGTTCACATGAGCGATATATTGTCTGGTCGAATTTCTCTGGCTGATTTCAAAGGTCTGGTAGCCTGCGGTGGTTTCTCCTACGGGGATGTCCTGGGTGCGGGTGAAGGCTGGGCAAAAACGATTTTATTTAATGCCATGGCACGGGATGAATTCAGTGCCTTCTTCAATCGTGAAGACAGCTTCAGTCTGGGTATCTGCAACGGTTGTCAGATGATGGCTAATCTGAAAGAGCTGATTCCCGGAGCGGAACAATGGCCGCATTTCGTACGCAATAATTCGGAGCAGTTCGAGGCGCGCTTCAGTACCGTTGAAGTCACCGAATCACCGTCTATTATGTTGCAGGGCATGGCGGGTTCCCGCATGCCTATCGCGGTTGCGCACGGTGAAGGGCGGGCAGAGTTTAAAACCACTGAGCAACTGGCATCGAGCTTAAGTGCCTTACGCTATGTTGATCATTATGGCGCGGCCACTGAAACCTATCCGCTGAATCCAAACGGTTCGCCCGAGGGATTAACCGGTTTTACCACAGCCGATGGTCGTGCCACGATTATGATGCCACACCCGGAACGTGTGTTCCGTGCGGTGCAGCATTCATGGCATCCCGATGACTGGCAGGAGGATAGTCCCTGGATGCGCATGTTCCGCAATGCCCGCGTGTGGGTGGGCTGATATCGCTGTCTTTGAACTTGTTTTTATAATGTGGGTCATTAGTATCAGCAAGATACACTAATACTAATGAGCCCCCCCCCATGAGCATAATTATAAAAAAACCCAGCGATATAAAATCGTCTGAAATCACTGACCAGTCTACTTATCTTAATCGACGCAAATTTTTAAAACAGTCTACAGCGCTATTAGGTGCGGCCTGGGCCGGGCGAATTGCCATGCCTGTTGAAGCCAAAGGCAATGATTTCCCGGGCGTAATTAAAAGTTCTTTCAGTACAACAGAATCAATCAATACATTAAAAGAAATTACCAGCTACAACAATTTTTATGAATTTGGTACGGGCAAGCGTGATCCGGCTAAAAATGCTGTTAATTTCAAACCGCGTCCCTGGTCTATAACGGTAGAAGGCGAAGCGAATAAAACCGGTGTGTTTGATCTGGAAGATTTTATTAATCCTTATCAGATGGAAGAGCGGATTTATCGATTGCGTTGTGTCGAAGGCTGGTCGATGGTGATTCCCTGGGTGGGTTTTTCATTAGCGGAGATGATTAAAAAATTTGAACCCACATCAAAAGCTAAATATGTTGAATTTACCACTTTGTATGATCCTGAGCGCATGCCCGGACAAATACGTCGCGTTTTGCATTGGCCGTATACCGAGGGGTTAAGAATGGATGAGGCAATGAATCCATTGTCGTTTATGGCAGTGGGTTTATATGGTGAAGTTTTACCTAACCAGAATGGTGCGCCCATTCGTCTGGTGATGCCATGGAAGTATGGTTTTAAAAGTATTAAGTCGATAATTAAAATTCGTTTTACTGAAACTCAACCGCCCTGTACCTGGAATGTGACTGCACCGAAAGAATACGGTTTTTATTCCAATGTGAATCCCGAGGTGGATCATCCCCGCTGGAGTCAGAGAACCGAACGCCGGATTGGTGCAAATTTCTGGGAGCCGAAACAGGAAACAGAAATGTTTAATGGCTATGCGGATCAGGTGGCGCACCTGTATACTGGAATGGATTTGAGGAAATATTTCTGATGGCGGCTGTATTAAAACGAGCGGCTATTCAAAATAATGCGGCTAGCCCGGGGAAGGTCGAATTCTTTTTAAAAAAATCACTTAAGCCGATAGTTTTTTTGTTATGTCTGGCGCCTTTGATGCTGCTGGTTTACGGCGCGTTTACCAATAGCCTTGGCGTTAATCCTGTTGAAACCATGACCCGAAATACCGGCGACTGGGCGCTTTATTTTCTTTTAATTACGCTGGCTGTTACGCCGCTCAGGCAAGTGTCTGGCTGGTCCGGATTAATTCGTTTTCGTCGCATGTTTGGTTTGTATGTGTTTTTTTATGCCTGTTTGCATTTCTTGACCTACGTCTGGTTTGATCAGTATTTTGACTGGAATGAAATACTCAAAGATATAATTAAACGGCCGTTCATTACCATCGGTTTTGTCTGTCTACTTTTGTTGACCCCACTGGCAGTTACGTCTACCAATAAAATGATGCGTCGATTGAAAAAGAACTGGCAAAAACTGCATCAACTGGTGTACCCCATATCGTTACTGGCCGTGTTACATTATTTTCTGATGATTAAAGCCGATTATGCAGAAGCATTAATAGTTTTGTTTATTCTTTGTTTATTGCTGGGTTATCGTCTGCTTAAAAAATTTAGAGTAATAAGCTAAGGCAGTTCTAATTAATCAGCGCTGCCTTAAATTAAAAAACGATACGGTCATAGGTCCAGTATAAACCGACTGCACTAATCAGCAGTGATCCCGGAACGGTGATGTAGTTATGGTACCATGCTTTATGTCGAAACCAGATGCCGACGGTCAGGAAAGCCACCGCAATAACAGTAAGCTGTCCCAGCTCAACACCAATATTGAAACTGATTAATGCACTGGCAAAAGCATTTGCGGGCATGCCGAAATCGGCGAGCATGCTGGCGAAGCCCATGCCGTGTAAAAGTCCAAATAAAAACACAATGATTAGTCGGCTGGTTTGCAGTTTGTGCGCAAAAATATTTTCTATACCAATATAGGCAATTGATAAAGCTATTAAAGGTTCAACAATGCTGGCTGGCAGGCTGATAATATTTAGCATCGACAAACTAAGTGTTATTGAGTGAGCCAGCGTGAACATGGTGACTTGCCATAACAGTGGTCGTATTTTTATACTGAGTAAAAATATGCCCAGTATAAATAAAATGTGATCCAGCCCTTTTGGCAGTATGTGATCAAAGCCGGCGCCCACATACGTCACAATAATTGAGCTTAAGGATTGTTCTGTAAAAACTTCCGTCAGTGAAAAAGCTTTGCTCCATTGATCGTTGCGTAACCATTGCCATTGCGACCAGTGCCATTTTTCATTATTTTCATCGACCTGGCGCACACGGACTGCGTTATCTGCGAAACGCGCGGGATAATACCAGCTAATTGTTTTTACCGAGCGATCAATCTTGCCATCAAGTGTTATTACACTGATACGAGGAACTTTTGTATAACCGGGTTCTGGAATTTCAACATTTGTGATCTGTAATGGCGCTAACTGGTTATCAAATTTAAGCTTAACTTCGTTGATAAACTGTTGATGAAAAGATGTAAATATTTCTTCCAGCTCATCAGCCTGCAGCACTCTTAGTTCATCATAGTCCTCGGCATTCGGTGCATCCTGGGTATTTTTATAGCGTGAATCAATACCGGTCAGCATGGCCTCAATACTGGCACGTACTTCAACACGATAACTGCCGTTTGTGTTAACACTAATTTCTACCAGCGCGGGTTTCACAATATCAGCAACAACTGAATTGGTGAATATTAGACTGGAAAGAACAATGATGATTGCATATTGCACGGTGAATCGTGCAATATTCATGATAATACTGCGTATGTATGCCATTGATAAATAAATAAAATGTCTTAAAATAAATGGGTCCGGAAAGATACAACAATAATACCCGTCTTTCCAGTAAGGCCTGTTTCTCCTGGAAGAAAACCATAACGATATTTTATGTGGGTACTCTAGCTGTTAGAGTAGATTGTTAGCTCGCATTTTTTAACCACTACCTCCTTAGGTGTTTTATGCCATATTTAGATCGAAGAGACTTCATAAAAATGATGGGTTTGGGTGCAGCCGCAGTTGCCATGCCTGCCATTCTTCCTGGCTGTACTCAAACTCGTACTATGCCAGAAAATTTCTATAGCGTGCCTATGAAAGGTAATGCGCGCATTCTGCATATCACTGACGTACATGGTCAGTTAAATCCGGTTTATTTCAGAGAACCCAATGTAAACCTGGGAGTGGGTGATGCTTATGGTCGTCCTCCCCATGTAGTAGGTAACAAGCTGCTGCAGGCGATGGGACTACAGACCAACACACCAGAATCCTATGCCTATACCTATCTGGATTTTGAAAATGCGGCACGTAAATATGGCAAAACAGGTGGTTTTGCCCATATTAAAACCCTGCTGGATCGATTGCGTGAGCAGGCAGGTGGTAAGGCCAATACGCTTACCGTCGATGGCGGTGATCTATGGCAGGGCTCAGGCACTTCTTTATGGACGCGCGGTGTCGATATGGTAGAGGCCTCTAATATCATGGGTCTGGATGTCATGGTAGGGCACTGGGAATTCACTTACCGAGAAGATGAAGTGCTGAGTAACGTTGCACTGTTTAAAGGTGACTTCATTGGACAGAATGTACGCGTCAAAGAGGATTCATTATTTGGTGATGAGTATGGCAAGCTGGTAGAGCGCTATGATGGTAGTGGTCTTTTCAATGAAGACACCGGTCATGCCTTCAGACCATATGTTATTAAGAATGTAGGTGGCGCACGTATATGTATTATTGGTCAGGCATTTCCACGTACGGGTAATGCTAATCCGCAGGAGTTTTTTCCCGACTGGTCGTTTGGTTTACGTGAAGATGACATGATTGCACTGGTAAAGGATATTCGTGAAAACGAAAAACCCGACGCCATTGTGCTGTTGTCCCATAATGGCATGGATGTAGATATTAAAATGGCGCAACGCGTACCCGGCTTGAACGCGGTATTTGGTGGCCATACCCATGACGGTATACCAAAACCGGTTAAGGTAAAAAATGTTGAAGGTAATACCTGTCTGGTAACCAATGCCGGTTCCAACGGCAAGTATGTTGGTGTTATGGATTTTGATATCCAGGACGGCAAGGTGAAAGATATGCATTATCAAATGCTACCGATCATTTCTGACTGGTTACCTGCCAATAAAGAAATGGCAGCCTATATCCATCAGATGCGACAGAGCACCTACGATAACAAAATTGTCGAAAGCCGTGCATCTAAATTTTTCTTCAATAAGGAACGTGTTGGTAAAACATACAACGAGATTCTGAGCGAAAAACTGGCTATTGCTGATCGATTGTTATATCGCCGCGGTAATTTCATGGGCACCTGGGATCAGGTGTTATGCAATGCCTTACGTGAAGAATATGATGCAGATGTTGCCATGTCTGCCGGAGTCCGCTGGGGCACCACAACTTTAAAAGGCGACTGGATCACCATGGAAGATGTAATGACCCAGACAGCAATCACCTATGGTGAAACCTATGTATCTGAAATGACCGGTGGTGAATTAATGCTGATTCTGGAAGGTGTGGCGGATAACCTGTTTGATCCTGATCCTTATCTACAGTCCGGTGGCGATATGGTGCGTGTTGGTGGACTGGATTACACGATTGATCCTGCTAAACCTCTGGGTGAGCGTATTACCAATGCCCGGCTCGATAACGGACACCTGATTGAAAAAACTGAAAAATACAAAGTGGCCGGTTGGGCGAGTGTAAATCGTACTCCTGAAGGGCGACTCATGTGGGATGTAGTGCGAGATTACATTATCCGGAATCGAGATAAAGATAATGTGTTGAAACTACCCAGGATTAATCATCCAGAGCTGGTTGGTGTTAAGGAGAACCCTGGTATAGCAGATTATCCTGTCAAAATCAGTTAGTGTCTGCGGGTTAACAGCTCGCCAGGTATCTGGAAAGCCTTGCCTCGCCGGTAAGGCTTTTCTATGTGCGACTACAAAAAATATTGAACGAAGGTTTAAAAAAATAGCATGGAGCAGTATTTTTTTAAATTTTTATTGTGCGCTCAAAACTGGACGGAATTGAAAATTAATTTATTTATATGAAGCCAGCTTACCTGTTGATACGGTTTTAATAATTTATAAAATAATTTTCCTGAAAAATTAAGGTCAAAAAAGTTGCCGGGTTTTTCTGTTGATCTATCAGCACTAACTGCGATAATTCAGTAATGAAATTTGCAAATAATTTAATCGGTGGACGATTAATAAAACGCTATAAGCGATTTCTGGCCGACGTAAAACTGGCTAATGGCGAGCTTATCACTGTCCATTGTGCGAATACCGGAGCAATGACCGGATGCCAGCCAGAAAATGCTCGAATATGGCTGAGCGAGTCGGATAATCCAAAACGGAAGTATCCTTATTCCTGGGAACTGGTTGAACTCGAAAATAAAGCGCTGGCCAGTATAAATACCTCGCTTACCAATAGAGTAGCGGAAGAAGCTATTAAAACCGGTGCAATTAAAGAACTATCAGGATTTACGCGTTGTCTGAAAGAAGTGACCTATGGCGATGAACGTAGCCGGATAGATCTGTTGCTGGAGTATGAAGATAAAAAATGCTTTATTGAGATCAAGCACGTGACCCTGGTGTTGTCACCCGGTACAGGTGCTTTTCCTGATGCGGTTACCAAAAGAGGGCAAAAACACCTGCGCGAGTTAATAAGTCAGGTAAAAGCAGGACACAGGGCGGTGATGTTGTTTATAATCATGCGCACAGATGTCGATGTCATTCAACCTGCGGATGATATTGATGCTGAATACGGAACATTATTACGCCGGGCCGCCAGTGAAGGTGTAGAGGTACTGGCGTATAAAGCAAAAATTGATTTGCAGGAAATACGAGTTACGGATGCAGTGCCTGTTAAGCTGTAGAGCTGAAATAACAAGAATAACGATCAGGTAAGTGTAAATTAATTCCCATGTTTAGACCTAAAGAACTCTATATTGGCCTCCGCTATACCCGTGCGAAACGGCGTAATGGTTTTGTTTCTTTTATTGCCCTCATTTCCATGCTGGGTATTGCTTTAGGCGTTGCTGCGCTGATTGTGGTTTTGTCGGTCATGAATGGCTTCGGTAAAGAGTTGCGCGAACGCACCCTGGGCATGACAGCGCATGCTACGGTATCCGGCCATGATGGTTATCTGTCGGACTGGCAGGATATTCAAACTCGGGTAATTACTCATCCCAGCGTGCTGGATTCAGCACCCTATACACAAACCGAAGCCATGCTAAGTAATCGTAGCCGCGTCAGCGGGGCTATTATAAGAGGGGTTTTGCCGGATCAGGAACCTGGTGTTTCTGAAATCGTAGACAAAATGGTGTCCGGTTCTATTCATGATCTGCGCCCGGGTGGTTTCGGTATTATCCTGGGTCGCGAACTGGCGAATGCCATGGGTGTTTACGAAGGTGAACAAATAACCGTAATCACCCCCCAGGCCAATATAACCCCGGTGGGCGTGTTGCCCAGATTAAGGCGTTTCACGGTGGTGGGTGTTTTTGAAGCCGGTATGCATCAGTTTGATCGTTCCATGGCGTTGATGCATATACAGGATGCACAAAAATTATTCAGTATGGGTGACCGGGTCAATGGCGTGCGACTCAAACTGGACGATATGTTTAATGCCCGGCAGATCACCCACCAGCTAGATAGCCAAATTGGTGAGGACTACTGGGTCAAAGACTGGACCCGCATGCACAGTAATCTGTTCAAAGCCCTGAAGACCGAAAAAGTGGTGATGTTTATCATACTTTTACTGATTGTCGCGGTGGCCGCATTCAATATTATTTCGACGCTGGTGATGACGGTGAATGACAAGCAGTCGGATATCGCCATTCTCAGGACAATTGGTATGACGCCTGGCAGCCTGATGGTCATTTTTATTATTCAGGGAATGGTCATAGGATTGATAGGTACCCTGATGGGCGTGGCCATTGGTATACCCGTGGCGCTGAATGTCAACGACATCGTGACCGCTGTTGAGCAGGTGATGAACACCAAGTTTTTACCCGCCGATGTTTATTACATCACTGAAATCAAATCGGATTTACATGCTTCAGATGTATTGACCTATGCGGTATCGGCATTTTCTCTGTCGGTGCTGGCAACTATTTATCCCGCCTGGCGGGCGGCCAAAGTTCAGCCTGCCGATGCATTGCGCTATGAGTAATGAGTATGCCTGAACGTTTTTCCAGTTCCATGATAATGCCCGCCAGCAATGGTCAGCCGATTGTGCTTGAAGCCATCGATCTGTGTAAATCCTTCACCGAGGGCGGTGGTGGGCAGCTTGATGTGTTAAAGAATATAAACCTGTCCATACATGCCGGTGAAAAAGTGGCGATTGTGGGAGCATCCGGCTCTGGCAAAAGCACCTTATTACATATACTTGGCGGGCTGGATGTTCCGACATCAGGCCATGTGCTGATTAATGAGAAGGAAATAGCCAAACTCAGGGAAGCCGAACGTTGTCGTTTGCGTAATCATAACCTGGGATTTATTTATCAGTTTCATCATCTGCTGCCGGAATTTACCGCACAGGAAAATGTTGCCATGCCCGCTCTGGTTCGCGGCACCCGGCCATCTCAGGCACTGAGTAAAGCGGCTGTGCTGTTAGAAAAAGTCGGTATGACACGACGCCTGAAACATAAACCTGCGGAACTTTCCGGGGGTGAACGGCAGCGAGCAGCCATTGCGCGTGCAATCATCAATGAACCCCGCTGTATTTGTGCCGATGAGCCAACCGGTAATCTGGATAAGGCGACGGCCGAACAGGTGATTCAGGTGATGCTGCGATTGAACCGCGAATATGGCACCAGCCTGATCGTCGTCACCCATGACATGGCCCTGGCGAAGCAGATGGATAGTATCTATAGCATTGAAAACGGGCAGCTAATCCCAAAATAACAGGCATGAAGTCCGCCAATTCCCTTAATGAACGATCCCTGCATCTGCTGAAAACACTCATTGATTGCTATGTGAGTGAAGGCTTGCCCGTGGGGTCGCGTACCCTGGCAGATGCGGCTGGCCTGAATATCAGTACGGCCACTATTCGCAATGTGATGGCCAGCCTGGATCAGTTAGGGCTGGTGCATGCGCCCCACACATCTGCCGGGCGAATTCCTACCGACCAGGGCTTTCGCCTGTTTGTCGATTCCATGCTTGAAGTTAATCCACTGGAGCAGACACTCACCGAACAGTTAAAACATCGGCTAGATCCCGATCAAAGTCAGGACGCGCTGATTGATACCGCAAGTAGCCTGTTATCGGATATGACGCAGATGGCGGGCATTATTACCATCCCTAAAGGTGGTCACGCCTCGCTACGACAGATCGAGTTTCTGCCATTACCCGACAAAAAAATTCTGGCCATTCTGGTGGTCAACGAAAAGGATGTGCAGAACCGCGTTATTCACGTGGACCGTGATTATTCACAGGATGAGTTAATCCGCATTGCCAATTATCTGAACCAGAATTTTATGGGGCAGGACCTGTTTGAGGTACGTAGTCGCATGATGGCTGAGCTGCACCAGGCCAGAAATCAGGTCGACGATGTAATGAAAGCTGCAGTGGATATCGCAGGCCAGGCACTTAAGCCTGAGTCCAAGCATGACGAGTACCTGCTCCAGGGGCAAACCAATTTGATCCGTTTCAGTGAACTGGAAAATGCCAAACGCCTGCAACAATTATTTGAGATGTTCGAACGCAAGCGCGATATGTTGAGTCTGCTGGATCGATGCATTCAGGCTGAGGATATTCAGGTATTTATTGGTCGTGAAGCTGGTCTGGATGGGCTGGGGGATTGCAGTGTTATTACCGCGCCTTACTCAGTGAATGGCGAGGTACTTGGTGTGCTGGGTGTGATCGGGCCGACACGTATGCAATACAGTAAAGTAATCTCCATCGTAGATGTGACCGCCAAGCTTTTAGGTTCAGCTCTGGACCATGGCTAAACCCCTGTCTTTATAAATCCAGCTTAAATTTTGTTGTTTTTCTGTCTTTTGGCGCTTGAAGCCCAGGAGTTAGACCCCATATTGCTTTTCAGTGAACAAACTAGCTGGAGATAGAATGATGTCTGACGAGGAAATCCTCGACAAAAACGAGCAGCCAGAAACCGAGCAACAATCTGCAGACGAGGTTGTTACGGAAGACGTAGAGCTTTCTGCTGAACAGGATCTGATGACCAGACTGGAAGCGGCAGAACAGAAAGCGGCCGACCATCTGGATCAGCTGTTACGTACTAAAGCGGACATGGAAAATCTGCGCCGCCGTACCCAGAAAGATCTGGAAAATGCCCACAAGTTTGCCCTGGAAAAATTTGTCACTGAGCTGCTCAGTGTTAAGGACAGCCTGGAAATGGGGTTGAATGCAGCGGCTCAGCAAAGCACGGTTGAGAAACTGATTGAAGGTACAGAAATGACCTTGAATATGCTCAATTCCGTTTTCGAGAAATTTAATGTCGAAGAACTGAATCCTCTGGAGCAGAAATTTAATCCTGAACACCACCAGGCAATGTCGATGCAGGAAAGTGCCGAGCATGAACCGAATACGGTGATTGCGGTGATGCAGAAAGGCTATTTATTGAATGATCGTCTGGTGCGTCCAGCCATGGTGATGGTTTCCAGGGCACCTGCGGAATAAATCGCCAGGACATTGTGTAACTGGTTGAAATATAAAAGCCCGACCCCACATAGGGTATTAAGTAAAGAATAGTAGTTATTCACTCAAATATCGTAACTGTTCAGATTGCCTCTGTGCGGTTCCAGGACAAGGCGAAAAATGTGCGTTTACAAGTGTAAATAATCATTTTTCAACACAGACATGGGGCCGCACAGAGGTGAGCTGGAGAGTGACAAAGAATTTAGAATTTCGGAGTTAATAAAATGGGAAAAATCATAGGTATTGACCTGGGTACAACCAACTCGTGTGTTGCCGTCATGGACGGTGATAAGGCTCGTGTTATTGAAAACGCGGAAGGTGATCGCACCACACCATCTATCATTGCTTTCGGTGAAGGTGATGAAGTCATGGTGGGTCAGGCGGCAAAACGTCAGTCAGTGACCAATCCGGAAAATACATTATTTGCCATTAAACGTTTGATTGGTCGTCGATTCGACGAAGAAGTTGTGCAGCGCGATATCAAACTGGTGCCATACAATATTATCAAAGCGGATAATGGTGATGCCTGGGTAGAAGCCCATGGTAAAAAAATGTCTGCGCCTGAAATATCAGCCCGTGTTCTGCAGAAGATGAAAAAAACTGCGGAAGAATATCTGGGTGAGACCGTAACAGAAGCTGTTATCACAGTGCCTGCCTATTTCAACGACTCGCAGCGTCAGGCGACCAAAGATGCGGGTAAAATCGCCGGTCTGGACGTAAAACGCATTATCAATGAGCCTACCGCGGCAGCCCTTGCTTATGGCATGGACAAAAAACGCGGTGATGCCACTATCGTAGTTTACGATCTGGGTGGTGGTACCTTCGACGTTTCCATTATCGAAATTGCCGAAATTGATGGTGAGCATCAGTTCGAGGTTCTGGCGACTAATGGTGATACTTTCCTCGGTGGTGAGGATTTCGATACTCGTCTGATTGACTACCTGGCCGATGAATTCAAGAAAGACACCGGCATGGATCTGCACAACGATCCTTTAGCCCTGCAGCGTCTGAAAGAAGCGGCTGAAAAAGCCAAGATTGAGCTGTCTTCAGCTTCGCAAACCGATGTGAATCTGCCCTACATTACGGCTGACGCATCAGGTCCGAAGCATCTGAATGTAAAACTGACCCGTGCCAAGCTGGAGTCGCTGGTTGAAGATTTAATCCAGAAAACCATTGAGCCGTGCCGTGTGGCATTGAAAGATGCCGGTCTGGATGTTGGTGAAATTGACGATATCATCCTGGTGGGTGGTCAGACACGTATGCCTAAAGTACAGGCAGAAGTGGCCAGCTTCTTCGGTAAAGAAGCGCGTAAAGATGTGAATCCTGACGAAGCAGTAGCCATTGGTGCGGCTATCCAGGGCGGTGTCCTGGGTGGTGATGTTAATGACATCCTGCTGCTGGACGTAACACCTCTGTCACT
>JAPHRO010000013.1 GCA_026195895.1 Gammaproteobacteria bacterium | reverse complement strand
ACTCTGGGTGCTGAAGCCCTGGGTGGTGTTCTGATCGGTACTATCGTTACCGGTCTGTTCGTAGCAATCTCCATGACCACGGGTGGTGGTGCATGGGATAACGCCAAGAAATACATCGAAGATGGCAACTTTGGCGGCAAAGGTTCTGATGCTCACAAGGCAGCAGTAACCGGTGATACTGTAGGCGATCCCTACAAAGACACCGCGGGTCCTGCAATCAACCCACTGATTAAGATTATTAATATTGTGGCACTGTTGATGGTTCCATTGCTGTAAGTTTTACCCAAACTGAAGCAGGAAAAGCACGGTCTCTTCGGAGCCGTGCTTTTTTTATGTACAGGATGTACGGTATGTCGCGGCGCAGGGAAGCGCAAGAGCGACACATGTAAGGATGTACGGTATGTCGCGGGCGCGGGGAAGCGCAAGAGCAACACATGTACAGGATATACGGTATGTTGCGAAAGACAGGACGCCGACAGCAAAAATGTACGATATTTCGCGAGAAGCAGAAGCCGACAGCGGAGATACACAGAATACCCAGTATTTTCTAAATCATATCTATGAAGCCTTAATCCAAAAGGTTTTTATCCAATACACTTAGCGGTATACTCCCCACCCCTGATTTAGCAACGATTTATAACCATGTCTGCAAAACACACACCATCTGAAATCAAGTTACACCAGAAATCCAGACTGCTGGAGATCAGTTTTGAATCAGGTGAGAATTTCAAATACCCCTGTGAATACCTGCGCACCCATGCGAAATCCGCTGAAATGGAAACCTCTGATGTACCAGTAGCAAACAAATCTGAAGTCAATATCGAGCGTATAGAGCCCCAGGGGAGCTATGCCTTACGTCTATTTTTTAGTGATGGATACGATTCGGGCATTTTCTCCTGGGACACCCTGTTTGACCTGGGCAGTAATTACGACACCTACTGGAGCGAATACCTGGCCGCGCTGGAAAAACATGGACTGCAACGCGATGGCGACAAAAAGCCGGAAGACGGCAAAATCAGAATCAAACTGATGTACTTCATGACCAATATGCTGAAAGTCACCAAAAAAGAAACCGAAGAAATCGAACTCCCTGAAAGCATCAAGGACGTACAGAGCCTGCTAAAATTACTCCGCTTCAAAGGCAAAGACTGGGAGAAAATGTTTGCCGATGACAATGTCCAGGTAACCGTAAACAAACAATTTGCCGAGCTATTTACGCGCCTGGAACATGGTGACGAGGTGGCATTTGTTCCTAAATCAAAAGATATTTAACACTTGCAAAAAGTAAAATAATTCATCTCGAAAAAAAGCCATTTTTTATAAAATTGACCCTTATCAACTCATCCTTAAATACGCCGAAATGCAAATGAGAATCCGTGTTATTTAGAGCAAAAATATTAGCATTTATTAATATAGATCAAGGCATAGTAAGTCATTGTTTAATATAAATATTCCCCTTGTGTTTCGAATTAGAAAAAGCGTCATAAAACCGAATAAATATTACTTATACAACTAAAGATAATTATGTTTGTGTTTTTGCTCACAAGGCTATAAGGTTCACACTCCCTGTAAATGGGTATTACTGTACACCGGAGATGCAATTCGACACCCTGTCGCGAATTGCCAGCAAAGTGATTGCACTACAACTTCCGGGGAAAAGGAAATTCCTGCAGAAAAATTCGGCCGGCATGCCAGCCTGAAGGAAAGCAAACAGGGTGGCCTACCGGCCAAATGATTTCGCAATCGAAAGATTGCAAAAATGTAAGTCTTACAATTAACCAGCAAAGGAGCATACGAATGCCTACTTTCGTACGTACCGAGAAATGTGATGGATGTAAAGGTCAGGATAAAACTGCCTGCATGTACATCTGCCCTCATGACTTAATGAAGCTTGACAAAGACGGTTCAGACACTGGTCACGCAATGAAGTCTTATAACCAAGAACCAGAGCAATGCTGGGAATGTTATTCCTGCGTTAAAATCTGCCCACAGAATGCTATCGAATGTCGTCACTATGCTGACGTTGTTCCTCTGGGTGGCTCTGTTCAGCCTTTACGTGGTACTGACTCCATTATGTGGACCATCAAGTTCCGTAACGGCACGATGAAACGCTTCAAGTTCCCAATCCGTACAACTCCTGAAGGTTCTATCGATCCTTACGCAGGCAAACCAGAAGCTGATATGGCTAACATTGAGAAGCCTGGCTTCTTTAACCATAACGAGCAAAACGGTTACCGTGAAGGCGATCCTAGCGAGCTGATCTGTAAATAATCTGTTTAATGCAGAAGCTTGCAGTAAAGATTGAGAAACAAAGAATTAAACCTTAGAGGAAAGAAAAATGTCTGAAGGTACTTTTGGAAATCCTACAGTCGTCGAAGAAGAAGTAGATATTCTTATGATCGGTGGCGGTATGGCATGCTGTGGCGCAGCGTTTGAAATCATGCGCTGGGCAGAAGGCACTGACCTTAAAATTAAATTAGTTGATAAAGCGGCTATGGATCGTTCTGGTGCGGTTGCACAGGGTCTGTCTGCAATCAACACATACATCGGTCCTGAGCAGGATCCTGCGGATTACGCACGTATGGTATCTAACGATCTGATGGGTATTACCCGTGACGATTTAGCATACGATGTAGGCCGCCACGTTGACGAATCTGTACATCTGTTTGAAGAATGGGGTCTACCTATCTGGAAAACTGACGAAAACGGCGAACGTTTCGACGGTTCTAAAGGCATGACAACGTTGAAAGACGGTGGTAAGCCTGTACGTTCTGGTAAATGGCAGATCATGATCAATGGTGAGTCTTACAAGTGGATCGTTGCAGAAGCTGCAAAGAAAGCACTGGGTATGGACCGCATCGAAGAACGTATCTTCGTTGTTAAACTGATCAATGACAAAAACGACAAAGGCCGCGTTGCTGGTGCGGTTGGCTTCTCGACTCGTGAAGATAAAGTTGTTGTCTACAAATTCAAAGCCTGTCTGCTGGCTGCCGGTGGTTGTGTAAACATCTTCCGTCCACGTTCAGTGGGTGAAGGTACTGGTCGTGCATGGTACCCAGTATGGAATGCAGGTTCTACTTACTCAATGGCTGCTGAAGCAGGTGCTGAGTTAACTCTGATGGAAAATCGCTTCGTTCCTACTCGTTTCAAAGACGGTTACGGTCCTGTAGGCGCATGGTTCCTGCTGTTCAAATCTAAAGCGACTAACGCCTATGGCGAAGCGTACATGGAAAAGAACAAGGCAATGCTGGATGACTATCCTCCATACGGTCATGCTGCGGTTCCTGCTTCCTGTCTGCGTAACCACTTAATGCTGAAAGAGATGAAAGACGGTCACGGTCCTATCTGGATGGATACTGTTACAGCTCTGGCTAACCTGCGCGAAACCCTGTCTCCACGTGAAGTTAAGCATCTGGAAGCAGAAGCCTGGGAAGACTTCCTGGACATGTGTGTAGGTCAGTGTGGTATCTGGGTTGGTGAAAACATCGAGCCTGAGAAGAAAAACTCTGAGCTGATGCCTACTGAGCCCTACCTGTTAGGTTCTCACTCTGGCTGTTGTGGCATCTGGACTTCTGGTCCTGACGATGTAGGCGCGCCTACTACTGAAACAGAAGCTGGTGTTCCTGAGCATCTGCCTGCTGGCTGGAACTGGGGCTACCGTGGTATGACCACAGTTAAAGGTCTGTTCACAGCGGGTGACGGTGTTGGTGCTTCTGGCCATAAATTCTCTTCTGGTTCACATGCCGAAGGTCGTTTAGCTGCTAAAGCAATGGTTAAGTACTGCCTGGATAACAAAGACTGGACTCCTGAACTGGATACTGACGTTCAGACTCTGGTTGATGAAATCTACAAACCAGTACGTAACTTCCTTGAATTCAAGGATTACACAACAGCTATCGATGTTAACCCTAACTACATCACTCCTAAGATGCTTCAGTTCCGTCTACAGAAAATCATGGACGAGTACGTTGCAGGTGTTGCTACTTACTACAACACTAACGCTGAGATGATGAAAGTTGCCGGTGAAAAACTGGACATGCTGAAAGAAGATGCTGAGAAAATGCGTGCTAAAGACCTTCACGAATTACTTCGTGCATGGGAAAACTATCACCGTATTCTGACTGCTGAAGCGCATCTGAAACACATCGAATTCCGTCAGGAATCTCGTTACCCTGGTTTCTACTACCGTGCTGACAAAAACTTCGTTGATGAAGAAAACTGGCACTGCTTCGTAAACTCAATTTACGATAAAGAAACCAAACAGTGGACCTGTTTCAAACGTGCACACGTTGATCTGGTCGACAAATCTAAACTGTTCAAATAATCTTATTTGAATAACTAGATTAAGAACCGGGCTCCTACCCTTTATTGGGGGAGCCCGGTTTTTTTATCCCTGTAAATACTGTAGTAAAATAGTGGTTTTTTAGCCCTGTTTATTAAGAAAAAAGCCCATATATTAAACACGCATAATTTCTTTTTTCTTAGTGAATAGAAAGTCAATCGGCAGGCCTGCCGATATACAGTTACAATCGGAGTAATCGTCATGAGTGATGACATCAATATTGAAGATATCCCTTTTAAAAGCGACGTAATGCCCGCTGTCCTTGATCCCAATGCTGAAATCAGGTTCAAGTGCCATAAAGATATTTCCTGCTGGAATGCCTGCTGCAAAAGAGCCGATATCACCATCACTCCCTACGACATCCTACGTCTGAAAAAGGCCACTGGTAAAGACTCCTCAGCGGTCCTGCAGGAACATACAGTACCATTCACCATGGATGCCGACGGCGTCCCTGGCCTGAAACTGCGTACTACTGATGAAGGCGCCTGCCTGTTCATGGACGAAGTCGAAGGCTGCACCATTTACGAAAATCGTCCTTCAGCCTGCCGCTATTATCCACTGGGCAACCTGTCGATGAAAAAAGCCGACCAGGCCCACGAGAACCAGCATTTCGTACTGGTTAAGGAAGATCACTGCAAAGGCCACGAAGAAGACAATACCTACAACATTCAGAGCTTTCGCGAAGACCAGAAAGTAGAAGAATACGATCAGCACAATATTGAATATTTTCAGCTGATTCTGAAAAAGAAATCGATGGGTCCAGGTGTTGGCGCACCACCGGAAATGAGCCTGCAACTGTTCTTTATGGCCTGCTTTGATCAGGATCGCTTCCGTCGTTTTGTTTTAAGCCCTGCCTTTAAAAGCAATTATGCACTGGATGACGAGACCTACGACAAGATAGCCAATAGCGATATCGACTGCATGTATTT
>JAPHRO010000032.1 GCA_026195895.1 Gammaproteobacteria bacterium | reverse complement strand
GCGCAGAATTTCTGGTAGATAAGCACTGAGGCTAATGTGCTGCCAATGGTATTGTTGTTCATCTCGCTGATAGCAATTGTGCGCAGTTCAGCATTACAGTTAATCAACTGGTTTTCGACATCATCGACAAATGCATGAAGCGATGTAGGCGACTGCACCTGATTGAGTGCGGTAACGACCTTGTGACTGGCAAGATCGCCGGCACTATGGCCACCCATACCATCGGCGACTGCCCATAAACCGATGTTGTCACGGCTGATACAGGCGTCTTCGTTGATTGTGCGCACATTACCCGGGTGGGTGATAGCGTGGGTTTCAAATTTAAACAAGCTTGCCTCATTCATGTTAATTTAACTTGTTGCTACAGGTTCATGCCAGCCATGTGTCATCCAGTTTCCATCCAGAAGCGCGCTGTATAGCTCCTGGGCAGGTAGCCCTTTACAGACCGAAAACGATGGTGCGATTAGCTCTGAACCGTTGGTCCACCAGATACTGTATTGTCCATAGTTCTGGTCGAGCATGTGTTTCGCCAGATCCCGATGAGGTTGTATATGGTTGTAAATTGGGAAATGCAGGGCCCCGGTTACCATGTTTCCCTGTGCCATACTGGGCTTTATTTCATTAAAATCAATCGGGCTTTGCATGTTCTCAATACTGTTATCAAAGTGGTCAAAATCAAACGAGTCTTCCAGGGCCGTCAGTGCCAGACTTTCAGCTTCAGCAAGCCATGCTGCCATGGGTTGAGTAATATCTAGCAAATTGGTGTGGCGAGGCAGGGAAACCGCAATGGTTAACGGGAAGTAACGACCCACTTTATCGACGCTGGGTATCATGATTCCCAGCCAGGGATTCGGGCCACAGATGTTCTCGGAAAGTGCAAAGCGCCAGATGGGACTGGTGAGATAGATGTTCAGCCAGTCCTCACCCAGCTGGTTTTGACTTTGTGCAATTGCCGACTGCAGCCAGCTGTCCCATGTTTCTACAAACGGCCGTTTGGGTAAGCGGCGATTGACAAAATCCCCCAGACTTGGAATTTTGCCGTAAAAACCTGCGCTGCTGAAAGTAGTCATTTTCTATAACCTGTCTGATACTCGGAATTTGGCCAGCTCGGCGCGACGGAACGGGTTTACTCCACTATCAGTTGTCAGTGTATAACGGGCGCTATAGCTCTTGATCTTAAAACTTACCTTTAACTGGTTGCGTTGTGATCCGGTCGCAATGCTGGCGTTATCCAGGATGCGATAGAACGCCCAGGCACCATCTTTGGTATTCACCAGACTGCCACCATCTGCTTTTTCGAATCTGACCCGCGTTCGGTTAGAACCATCGGGTCCAGGCCATTGTAGTTTGTTGCTGCGGGTTGGGCCGTGACGATAGTCAATGCGTTGACCGTCCAGGTCCAGACTGAAGCGGGTGATCCGTGCGTCCATATCCACAGGCTTAAGTGAGAAAGCGACTGTGGGGGTTAACTGACCGGAACCAAAAAACATCTGCTTGATTCTGTCGGCATTTTGCAATGTGGCAACACTGGAAGAGCTGATTCCCAGTCCACGACCTTCCAGGAATTTCAGGCGCCAGTTTCGGCCACTGCTGATAATGAAAGGGGCCATATAGTTTGCGTAAAACAGGTCCATGGTGCCTTCTGGCCCAAAGAAAGTGGAGAACTCCACCATGTTGATTTCACGGGTGTTGGATTCAAACACGGGATAACGATTTTTAATCAGTCTGTTATAGTCCGGCACCACTTCATTCTGCCAGACAGTGTTGACATAGCGATGGGCATTTTCAAGCACCACGCGCCAGCTATTGTCCGAGATTTCTTTTAACCACTGTTTAACAGGTGCCGGGTAGCGGGCAGCCTTTATTTTCATCCGGCTCAGAATATCCTGCTGTCCGGTCATGATGTCTTTGGCGGCATCAAAAGCGGCTTTACCATCGGATACTGAGGCGATCTCTTCCAGGAAGATATAAACCTCGGCGAAAAGGCCAAGTAGCTCATCCAGTTTAGCCCCGTCCCCTGCAGTGGCCAGGTTATTCAGGGGTAAAAAGGCTGCCTGCACATATTCACCGGGCTCGGCGACAACTTCCTCACCTTTTTCCTTACGGAACTTCTTGGCTTTCTTGGCCAGCCGTTGGGCTTTTTTGAATAATTTGTTTTTAACCTTTATTTTTGGCGTTTTGCCTTCTTTTTCGGGTGGCTCTATCAGCGTGGTGTTGTAACTGACGTCAGTCAGCAATTTCTTCAACGGAGACGTGGTGCTGGACAGTCTCTGCATGATGGAAACGCCATGACGGATGTTTCTAAACTCCGCTATGTGGATACCCCCGAGCAAGGTCTGCCACTGTTTTACAAAGTCCTGTTCCAGTAACTGTCCGATTTCCTTATTGAGTAATTCGGGATCGGCTGCTTCAGGGTTGTCCGTCATAGAGCCGAGCACCCAGTTCTGTTCAGTCGATTCCTTTGCTAGTTCAAGCCCATTCTTGAGATAGTAATCCTTAAATCCATCAACCGTAAAAAGTCCGGCAATCTGTTTTTTATCTTTAAGCTCTGTCAGGTTGAAGAGATCCTCCGCACCTGAACCAATGGATTTGGAAAGATTGAATTTGGCCAGGCCTTCATCGGCTGCTTCGTCTTTTAGCCGGGTGTAGACCAGTTCTGCCAGCGGAAAGCTGTTGAGGTGGTTACGTGCCATGCTGATGACAGAGTTCGACAGTTTCTGTGCCGGAAAATCCTGACTGAATAATTGACTAACATGGTTGCTGAGTTGAGCCTGGCTTTCGGTACTGCCCGACAGCATGCTCTGGATGTCCGAGTTCACCCAGGAAATAAGGAATTCGGGTTCACGTTTATCAGGCTGCGCCATCATCAGGTAAGCCTTGAGGGCATCCATCATAAATTCGACATTGCCAGAGGTGGAAATCAGCTGTTCTTCCAGACGTTTGACAATTCGGGGCGCCAGAATCCCATTTAGTGCAGCTTGATAGGCCCCCATACCCACGTGTTCGATGGTTATCTGTTTGCTTAGACCGAGACCTGCAAAACTGTCGAGCTCACCGATAGTATAGATATTGGTGGCGTCGCTAATGGCATTCAATGCCGGGAGAGCGTCAGGGATTTTGCTCCACAGGGTCAGGGTCTGGCGTTCTTTATCAAACAATGCCAGTTTCTTCTCCACCGCAGCGATATAACTGGAATTGCCGGTATAGCTTATCGTCCAGCCCACCGCCGCAGCGGTGGTTATTGCGATGGCTGCGGCATAGCTGCCACGCCGAATCAGAGTGGCCTGACGTTCCAGTTTGGCATTGACGCCGACGATATCAGATTCCTCAAAGACAAGATCTTCGAACAGCCTGGTGAGAAAATAACTGCGCCCCTGGCCACTAAACATAGGCGCGGACTGGCGGTCCAGCCCGAAGGTTGAAGCCAGTGAACCCATCATGCGGTCGATAGGCGTGCCTTCCTGGGTGCCACTGGTGAAATAGACGCCACGCAGGATGAAATTCTGCTGGTAGCGGTTGGGTCCAAAGACTTCCTGTAGAAAATGATCAGCGTTTTCTTTTAAAGAACTGACCTGGTGTGGAAAGGCGTGAATCTGGCTGCGTCGCTGCATGTCACGCTCCTGATTGAGGCGAGACATCAGGCGGGTATTCAGCCTTTCAATCAGTGCAGAAAACTCCTTACTGAACGTTGAGGAAAGTTGTTCGCGGCTTGGACTTTCCTGTAAGGGCAGGGTGAGTCCCCATACCTGTTTGCGTTCCTCCCGCCCCAGATCATCGAAATATTCCGTGAAACCTGAAATCAGGTCGCACTTGGTAAACAGCATATAAACCGGTGGATTAACGCCCAGCTGGTCGCGTAGCTCCTGAATGCGCTGTTTAATGGCATCGGCGTGAGCGATACGTTCTGCCTCATTACTGTGCATGAGATCCGAGACACTCAGCGCCACAAGTACGCCATTGATAGGGCGACGTTTGCGGTATTTTTTCAGCATTTCCAGGAAACCGCTCCAGGCACCACTGTCTATGTCTGCATCGCTGTCCTGGGTGGTATAGCGACCGGCGGTGTCCAGTAATACCGCCTCATCCGTAAACCACCAGTCGCAGTCACGGGTGCCACCAACACCGCGCAGGGCATTTGGGCCAAAACGTTCAGACAGTGGAAAATGCAGACCGGAGTTGGCCAATGCAGTGGTTTTGCCAGAACCGGGAGGACCGATAATGATGTACCAGGGCAGTTCGTACAAATGTTGCTGGCCACCACGACCTTTCATTTTGGTCTTTTTCAGGATATCCAGGGCTTCCTGGAAATTATTCTGTAGCCCGGTAAGTTCTTCATCGGTGGCGGCTTTTTTCTCAGCATCGGCTTCAGCTGCCGCCTGTGCCGCCAGAGCTTCCTGTGATAATTCCTGGATGAGAGCATCGTTGGCTTTTTTTTCATTCAGGCGTTTGATTAGATCGATGATGGACCAGATCAGGATCACAATAACAATCGCTATGATCCGGCTGGTCATCGACTCGAGGGGCTTGCTTTCACCCAGGGCGAGCATGGGGCCAATAAACCAGATCAGGATACCTATGGCAATGAGGCCGACAGAGGACAATATCCAGCGCATCATTTACCGGACTCCCTTTCCATATAGGACTGGCTGATGGATTCGAACTTATCGAGTGAGGGGCCGGCGTTACTGAATAACATCAGGTTAAAACCCAGGTAGACGCCGAACAGGATTACCCCGGTCAGTGCACCGATAACCCACAACGGTACCTGCTGAACCAGCGAGTTGGCTTTAGCTTTGAGCCCTCGCCAGTGTGGTGACAGTTCATGTTCATAGTCACCCCGTTGCAGGCGGATGATACTAAATAGCTCGTCACGTAAACCATCCAGAAAGGAGCGGCCGTTGGGCTGAATCCGATACTTGCCTTCAAAACCGAGAGACAGAATGATTGAATAGAGTTCGATCAGGTCGATATTTTTTGCCGGTTCCTGACGAATACGATCGAGAATGAGAAAGAATTTTTCACCGCCGCCGGTTTCTTTGTGGAAGGTACTCAACATGCTGCGGCTGCTCCATACGCTGGAACTGCCCCAGGGCGTATTTAGCACGGTTTCATCGATGGCGGCACACAGGCCGTAACGGCTGATAAGCAACGCCTCTGGAGCTGCGCCCAAATTACGCGCGGTATTTTCGAAGTTCTGTATGGCCTGTACCACCTGTCGGTGTAACGCGGCGATATCATTGTGTTGCGTGGTACTTCTCAGTCGCCCTATCAGCGCCAGCAGCTGGGCGGCGGCGTCGGTGATGATATTCGTACCGGTACGTGTTGTACCTATGGTGGGGGCTGTGCCGGCAGGGGGTGGAGTGGCCGGTGGTGGCGTTTGTGGCGCCGGTTGTTGAGGTGCCTGCTGAACCGGTGGCGGTTGTTGAACCCCGCCGGGGGCTGGACGTGCGCCACCGGGCGTTGGACGGACAACGGTTTTGTCGCTGTCGTCGGGGCTGTAAAAGGGATCGTCTGTACTCATCTTGGCTTACTCTTTTATGGCCCAAAACTCCATCTCAAGACCGGGGAATTCACCTCCGACATGAAATGCAAATCCGCCAGAGGTGCTCATCTGTTTCCATAATTCGCTATGACGCTCCAGCTCAAAATAGATAAATCCAGAGTGATAGGGCAGTTGTCTGGGTGCGACTGGTAACTGGCGTAAGGCGATACCGGGTAGTTGCATGTTGACCAGTTCGCTGATCTGCTCCACCGGGCCGGTTTTAACCTGAGCCGGAAAGCGGCGCGCCAGTTCTTCCGTGGTAATGTCTGCATGCACCGCCAGTACAAATGATGCATTGCCGATTAGCTTGCTGTCGGCAATGGTGGCAACGTGGATACCGTATTGATGTGCCTGGATGGGAATCGGTGTAGCGGTCTGTTCCAGCACGGCGCTAAGGTTACGGCGTAAAACGGCGATCAGTGGGGCGTAGGTAGCGGTCAGATCGTCATGTTTATATTGAACCAGTTTTTCCGGCCGTCGGTGGTTACTGTTAAAGGTCGCCAGTTCACCCGCCATCATGATCAGTTGACGATAAAAGGCTTCTGGATGTACGTGGTTATCATTATTCAAATGTTGTAGTAGTGGCTCATAACGATTAATGGCCTGCAGTAACATAAAGTCCGAAATTTCTGCGCTACCGCCACGGCCGGCACTGGATATGCGTCCCGCCAGTGCTTCTGCTCGATGATGTAACAGACCCTGTAGTTCTTTTAAAAAACCCGCTAATGGGGGCACCGACTGGATGTTGAGACAGGGTGGGATAAAGTCGGGATTCAGGGTGATTTTTTTGTCAGATCGGCATTCGACAATATGCGCCACGGCGATGTAGGTATAGGCACCCAGATTATCGGTATCCAGTACCAGGCGAAAATTTGGATCGCACACCTGTATCGTTGCGCTGTCGTCGCTGCCGCTGGTATTGTTTCTGACTTTATACTCTTTTGCCTGATACCGGGCCAGGCCAGTATGATTACTACCCGCATCGATTTCGATGGCGTCACGACGTCTTAGGGGCAGCGCCAGGTAGACGATAGTGTCCTGGGTATTTTTAGGTATTTCGAGTGGTTCAGGCGCCTCTTCCTCTCCCGGTATGTTAAAGGACAGGCCATCTGGCAGGCGCCCCTTGATCGAGGCTATAGAAATCTTACCCAGAGGCAACAGGCCTTCGTCAATCCGAAGCTCGCTGACACCCCAGTCATGACATTGAATATCATCAATGCGACCGTCGATTTGGGATTCGAGATGTCTACCAAACTGTTGAAAATGCTGGGGGCATAAAAACATGCCCTCATTCCAGACTACTTTATTGTTCCAAGACATAACTGTTAGATCCCTGCGTATAAAGGTTAGTCTTCAGTAAGTGAAATACTGAGCCTGTCCAGGTTAAGTTTAAGCTCAATCTTGCTGTATTCAGGCATCGCCATGGAGGCACGCCATTTAGCATTATCGATGTCCCTAAATCCGGCCACGATACCGAGATGGCGGGTTTCCGCTTTTAATACGCGTTTAATTTCTCGGCTTTCACCCGGGCTGAGTTCCAGTTCCATTTTGCCCAGCAGGACACTGCCGATGGTCGCTGCTTCCTGTTCATAAATGGAGAAAAAGTCGGCTTCATCAAAGGGTGCGCCATCGGATAATTCGTATAAATAAATGACAACAGGGGAGGGGCGGTCTTTTCTGTTTGGATTGAGATCCTCCGAGGCCTTGATTTTCATTTCTATGATAGATGTATTATGAATCAGTTTTTTAACCTGGGTGATTCCTGAACTACAACTGGCCAGTGCGCAGATCATTAAAAGCCCAAAGCCCGAAAAAAGTGCTTTTTTCAGTATCATTATGCTTTCTGCCTCCTGTATCATTTTTTGTGATTTTAAGTGCGCTGATGATCAATGAAAATCAGCCGGAGATATACACTACTCTATAGTACATGCTACATGAATTGACTATCTCACTCCACTTTTCTACAGTTAAATATGTAGTTAGAAATGATTCTGGTGGCAATGGGGGGATAGAGGCAAATAATCCATTTATTACAGCTGGATTATCAATGCCAATATTCACAGTTATAGAGCAAGTATTAAATTTTTTGACAGTAAATTACACTATGTCGACAAGTGCTCAAATCACATAAAAACTAATCTATATTTTTCCGTCTCCGTTCATCCATGCTATCTTTAGGTATAAATCATACCAAACACCAGAATTGATATTAATAAATTGGTTTAGACTCAATAAAAATGGGCACTTCAGTCGATATTATTGCTGTCATGTTTGCTGACGTCGCGGGCAGTACCACATTGTATGAACAACTGGGTGATACGCAGGCAAATCGTATTATTGATGATGTTCTTAATATGATGTCAGAAGTGACAGTAAAGAATTCAGGAACCGTGGTAAAAACCATCGGTGACGAAGTGATGTGTGTTTTTAAAACGGCGGATCAGGCCTTGACCGCTGCCAGTATCATTCAGGAAATGCTAAAGAAGCGGCCAACCGAGAATGGATTTAAGATCCGGGTTCGCATTGGCTTCCATCTGGGGCAGGCTTTAGTCAGAGATGATGGTGATGTGTTCGGTGATGCTGTCAATGTCGCCGCCCGCGTCGCCGGTATTGCTCAGGGTAATCAGATTATTACCACCAAAGAAACCGTCGATACGTTAAATCCATTTTTACGCTCTAATTGCCGTGAATTTGATCGTATTCAGCTAAAGGGGAAATCAGAAGAAACGATCATTAGTGAAGTGGTCTGGGAAACCGATGATGTCACACGTATGTCGACCATGGTTAATTTCATTAATGCCAAACCTGTCGCTAAACAACTCCATCTAAAATATTTAGAAAAAGAAATGATACTTAGTCCTGACTCCCCGGTAATAACCCTGGGCCGAGGTCCGCAGTGTGATTTCATCATTAATAGCAGTCATGCATCACGCATGCATGCCAGAATAGAATTCAGGCGGGGTAAATTTGTCATTATTGATCAGAGTACAAATGGTACTTTTGTAAAGAATGATGATGGTAAAGAGGTTTATTTAAGACGGGAAGAGTTGCCCCTGCTCGGGAGTGGTGTCATAACGCTGGGTATGAATTTGCAGCAGGACAATCCCCACCAGCTTTATTTTTCAGTTTAAACAGATAATACGTGTTTTTATAAAAAACTCGCCAGAATAAAATATCTTAAATACTAACCATATTGACTGTTTGTCACTGATACTGAGTTTTCTATTTATTATCATGTAAATTTATAGATTTTTTCGTTCATTTTTTAAACTCACGTAAGGGATAGAGTCAGGTTTATTTTATTTACCTATATGACACATCAGGTTATCAGGCCGAGATATAAATAATATGCTCAAATCGTCCTGTTACCTGATACACCGGTCCTGTGTTGATCTCGCTTAATACACCACCCCAGGGATCAAGATAAACGATATTTCCAGAGCTCGCCTGTCTTGATGCCACGATGAAATGACCTCCTGCTCGGTTCGGCCGGGCAACGACGGTCGGGTACCATCCTAACAGGATGATTGCAGGCGTCGTATCAGACAGGCGTGCAGGATCTACAGTTCTCCCTATGGACCAGCCTGTATTATGAGTGACTCGCAAACCATCATTCGTTAATGCCTGGGCAACCTGATTCATATAAGTTCCGGCGTTAGCGAACATGTTTCCCATTGTAGTCTGGTTGTTGTCCTCAGGGCGACTACTTGGAGCGAATGTCATAGGTGCCGATGGCGGAGGAGATAGTGGTATATTCTGGACAACCTGGTGATAAATTCTCCAGGCTAATCCCCACTCCGATTCATCGACTGTCATCTGTCTTGCCTGGTTGCGTGCCATCCAGATGCTCGCGATAGCGCACGAACTCATTTGTCTCTGTGCCCATATCTGATGAACATTACCATCACTGTCATTTCTAAAATGAATAGTCATAACCATGACTCCTTTAATCGCCAGGCTATTGCACAGTATGCGTTCTGTCTTTGTGCCCATACATGGAATTCATTGTCATCACTATCCGTTCGTAAATAAATAGCCATGTTTGATTTCCTCCTTTTTATCGTTTTGGGGTGTAGCTTTATAGTTAGAGTTAAAAGTTAATTCATTTGGTTCGATATAAATGTGAATTAAATTAAAATCAATTCGATTATTTTATTAACTAAAATCAGTCTGGTGTAAATACTGCACAAATTACTGATTTATTGGCAGTAACTACAGTTGAATAAAAGTGCATTCCGGTTAAGTAATAGGTATATGTTCCGGCCGATGGGACGGTAAATGTTGTTTGTACCTGAGCTGGAGTAGCGGTGCTTCCATTAGGCATACCTGCTGGTACCCACCATTGTCTTCTGGCATTGCTATTCGAAGTGTCTGATGTATCGCTGATATAAATATCACCTTCCCAGACCGCACCTGTACTCGTTACACTTAACGATGTGCTGCCAGTTACCATAACTGTACCGGGGCCATTAACCGTAACACTAACGGAAGTAATGTCGCTTACTGTTGTAGTTAGGCCTGTTGAGAAGACAGAATTAGAACATCTAGCTACAGGCATATTTGCATTGATTGCGTCTCTGATTTCCTCCATTCTAGCTGCGGTCAATGTATCACCTGTAGCAAAAGGAGTTGTAATATCACCAGCTACAATGCTTTGACTATAAAGTGTCAGCGCAACAATAATCACTGTCACAATTCTTATCTGTTTTAACATTTTAACCTCTCCTTTTAATTCTTAATTTACTACTACAGGGTAAACGCCGCTCTAGTTTACAACCATGTCTGTTACGGGTACGAAATATTGTGTTCCACCGGGGTAGGTGGCTATAGCGCCCCTTACGTATATATTTCCAGCGTTACATGTATCAGAAGTGCTAGCCTCGTTACGATAAAAAGAGACATCTACATAGTCTTCAGTGCTCACGTCAGTGTTCATGGCGCTTCGTTGCACAATCGTATATGTATAAATTATGTTAGGGAACGTACCGCTTGATGTTCTTCCCGTCATGTAGGTTTGGGAATAAAACGGAATTATGAGTAAGGTAGATTTAGAGTTTGAGCCAACATTCCATGTGTTGGTGGAGCTCGCAAGATAGGCATAGCAGGATGTAGATGAATGATTTGAGAGCCACACGTATACTGTTGTATTAGCTGCGGTAGAGCTCAAAACAGGTATCTGGAAATGAATAGAGCTATCAAATGTCTTGAGAAATACTTCGGAGGTATTAGTTTGTAAATCGCTTATATCAGCAGCATTGGTACTGATATCTGCAGAGTTGGTGGTGATATTTGTGTCATTGTCATTTACCGCCGATTTAATATTGTTCAACGTTGTTGTAGTTAGGGTGTCTCCCGTAGAGTATGTATCTGTAATAGAGCTCGCAAAGAGTAAATGGCTAAATAGTGCCAGAATAATAGAACTTCCTATTTTATAATAGTTATTCATTTTTTACTCCTCGATAAACATTCTGATATTCCATGGTTTCAATTCAATCCATCTGAGGTCAAATTATTTTTTAAAAACTATATTGTCTAAAGTGTTTTCCTACTATTTTCATTTAACCTAAAGTACAGTTTCCAATCAGCGAAGTGCCTATTAAACAAGACCAGGGATCGGTTCCGTTTGCGATTTCATCCATATTACTTACACCATCATTATCATCGTCATAACTGGTATCAAAATCAGTACCAGAGAATGCCAAAGAGCCATCACCAGATGATAGATCTATGGTATTAGAAGCTGTTGCAAGCGTGACCGTAATGTTGCCTGTGTTGTCAGTAAACTCATATTCAATCAATACAGTATGACTGGCCCTGGTTAAACCGGTGATTGTTGCAGATGCTGTTCCTGCCACGCTATCGATGGTCATTTCGGTACGGGCTCCAGCATCAACCGTGATCCATGCTCGTAAAGTGCCAGGGGTGGTCAGGGTAAATTTTTGAATAACATCCGGAATTTCGGTAACTGTTTCTGTCGTCGCCTCAGTGTTGTCATTACTACAGGCGCTAATAGTTAAGAAAAATACAAATGCAAGAAGTAGTTTAAATATATTCAGTACAAATTGCATATTAACACTCCTATTTAAATCACTACTTCGTAAGTCAATGAATTAAGGCTCAGTTACGGTAACGGTCAATGTGGCTGTGTCCGTGCCGCCACCACCACCGCCACCCCCGCCAGCAGCAGCTCCCACCGCGAGAATTCCCAGGCCAATCCACAGCCATTTATTGCTGTCGTCTTCATCTTCAGGTTTGACCATGGGCTCGGATTCGGGTGGTTTGGTTGTTGCAACTCTAGCGGGTGCTCCCAGTTTTACGCTTAGTGGTGAGAACGAATAACCATGTAATAATGTATTGCCGGCCAGATCCATAGCCTGTATGTAATATTCAATTCCAGGTGCTTTAATCTCATCAGCATTGATGTTTGCTACATAATTATCCGATGTATTAACCCGTTGCATTAGACGGCGTTTGTAGTCGGTGGAGCCAATGATTCTATAGTACAGGGTGACCTGTTTTACGCCGACATTATCGGTAACCTTGATTTTGATTTCATGGTTGTCACCCGATCTGACCGTATCTACATATTTCTCTTGCGTAATTTCTGGTGCAATCAAGTCGCCGCTGGGCAGGGAAAGTTGGGCTGCGCGGAGCAGTGGAGTATAAATAAGACCGTTGCAGACCAGCACAGTCACGGTGGCTTTTAGAATTTCTTTAATCATATTAAAATCCCTCATGCATCCATGTTGCATAAAGCTTAACATTATTAATACTAATTATATTGTCAACTTATGCCTGTTTCAGAAACAAGTCAAGAGCCTATAAACTGGTATTATTGATCTGGATTAATGATTTTACCTGTCAGGGGTTACCAGTGAATTTTGTACTGTTTTCGAGAATCCTTAGCTATTTTAATACTGAACTTGCTCCATGAAGCAGGTTTGACCAGTTGCCCATTTTTGTCCACCAGATTAGTGAGTTCTATATCGGCGGTTGCGTGCTGTTTCTGCGCGATATACTGAAAATTGGTTATCTTGACCGAAAGCTTTTTGTAATTTGCTGTCAGTTGATCGACAAATTTCTCTCGCCCTGGAATGAACTGACTGATCTTTTCGATTTTTGCAACATTCCTGCTTTCCAGTTGTTTTTTGAACTCGCCCATCAGGTCACTGATCTGTTCAATTTCTGATTTTTGGGGTTTTTGTAATGCCTTTTTCTTATTCTGCAGGGTTATTTTC
>JAPHRO010000005.1 GCA_026195895.1 Gammaproteobacteria bacterium | reverse complement strand
TTCTTCGGTGTAATAAATCCTGGGTCGTTGTTTCATTTTCAACATCCTCCTTCTCTTTAGTTAGAGAATAGATGTTGCATCGACCGGTTGAAACCGCACCGCATAGTCGCCAAACAGTATGACCAGAGCGGGGCTGGATCGTCCAGGAGGCAGAATCCGGCCCATAGCAGTCATTCAGTGATAACCAGATAGTATACTGATATTCCTCCAAAGCAGTCATTCAATTGTCTGGATATCGACGGTTTAGAAATATCATATAGCCGTCACTTGGTGATTTGGGATTTAAGGCCACAACAAGACCAAAATTGCCCAATTAAGACGCATACGGCATCACTTGGGTAATTTAGCCTGATCCTATAACGGGCATGTAATTGAATGGATACATAGGAAAGACGCAAAAATAGATTGCTAATTACAAAATCGTTTTAGCATGACTTGATCTTTTTTTGCATGCTCTTGATCGCCTTTTTTTAAAGCACGTTTTACTGCAATTGACCAGTGTTCACAGGGAGGTTGAAATTGTTCTTCCAGTATATATGTAGCTATTTTTCTTAACATGTCGTCTGGCAATGGTAATGGAGGCATTAAACCCAGTTGCTTGACGGCTTCTTCGTGTATTACCTTTTCAAGCGCCGGAGCTTTTACGAACTCAACCATTGTTTCAACGAAATCCTCTTCATCCAGTGTGTTTCTTTTGTACTGTCGCTGAACACCCCACATTGGTGGTCCGAGCGGCGGATCGAGTTTCGGATCGTGGCAAACATGGCAGGAAGGATAGAATTTTTTGCCTTCGATTGCCTCGGGAGTTAAGGCAAAACTATTTACAGAAAAGAATAGAACACTTAGTAATAGAAAAACTTTCGATTTAGTCATGCGTATACTCGATTATTGATTGTGTACTGGCAGTAAAATATCTGTCCTGAACCCGCCGAGCTCTTCAGAACGACTGAAACTTATCTTTCCTCTGTAATCATTAACAATGTCAGCGGTAATTGCCAATCCAAAGCCATGACCTTCCATTTTTTCATCCAGGCGGACACCTCGGGTGGCAAGACTGGTTGTTTTTTCTGGGTCTGCACCAGGTCCATCATCCTCAATACGAATATGTAAATCGGAATTCATATTCACTGTAAGATTAATTTTACTTGATGACCATTTATAAGCATTGTCAAGTACGTTGCCTAATAGTTCCAGAGTGTCTTCTCGGTCAATAGGACAAATAAGATTGTCCTGTATGTTTTTCGTTATTTTCAATGATTTACTCGCGTATATCATGTCGAGTGTATTAATTAGATCAGGCAGATCTTTCGAAAAAGAAAATAGGGCGCCACCATAGCTGTGACCAGCCAGGCGAGCGCGTTTTAAAATACGATCAGTCAGTTGAAAAATGTCATTCGTCTGTTTTTTAAGAATGTCTTTTGTTTCGTCCGGTATATCATTTTTGTCTGTTAATTGCTGAATTACGGTTAAAGGTTTCTTAATAGCATGAGCCAAATCACTTGATGCATCCCTAGAACGACGCAACCGTTGTTCTACCACAGAGAGCAAGTGATTGACTTCGTTAATTAACGGGCGTAATTCACTGGGCGAGTCGGTGCTCAATTTATCCAGTTTTCCTTGTTCAAGAGATTTTAATTCAGACTGAGTTCGAGTTAATGGTTTCAAGCTACTGCGTAGTATTAAAATCTGCAATATCACTAAAATAAAGAGCATGCTGAATGCCATTACTGCAAACCAATATTGAAATTGCTTAATATTTGACTGTATGGGGCCAAGATCTTCAGCAATGGAAATAGAAATCTGGTTTCCCTTTTTATTAAAGCTATTGGAAACAACCAGTAAAGACTGCTGTTCAGGGCCTTGTTGCAGGGAGCGTTGTTGAACACCGGCTTCCGTTTTTATTATATTGAGTGATTGATCCCACAATGAACGTGAATTGACATGCTGATTGCTTGTATTAATTACATAATAGTGTCCAGAAAATGGCTGATGATAAACCAGGTCAATACGAGAACTATCGAGGACCAGTTTATTTTCACTATCGAAATCGATTGTACTAAGCAGTGTTTCGGTATCGTGTTGAATGCGAGATGCAATATATTCTTCGGATAGGAACTCAACATTAATGCTGACCAGCAACCACAAAGCAGAAAAACAGATGATTAAACTGAGCAATAAGCCGGTACTGAGCCGTGACTGTAATGATTGCATCAGGCTTTTTCCCTGAAAACATAGCCCTGGCCGCGGCGAGTTTCAATACGCTCTTTACCGAGTAGCTGGCGCAACCGCCTGACATAGACCTCTATGACATTGCTATCTTTTTCGGAGTCAAAGTCATAGACATGTTCGGTAAGTCGAGATTTGGATAACACATGACCTGCATTTAATAAAAAATAGCGTAGCAACCGAAACTCGATACCTGTTAACTTGTGTGATTGGCCGTCATCCGTTGTTACCGTTTGTTGTTCCTCATCAAGGATCAGTCCATTAGAGTTTAATTGCCCCCCTGGTTGCTGGCTCGAGCGGTGAAGCAAAGCAGTAATCCTGGCTTTCAATTCCTCTACATGGAAGGGTTTACCCAAATAATCATCAGCTCCTGCTTTAAAGCCGTCTACACGTTCATGCCAGGCATTACGTGCGGTGAGCACAATAACGGGTAACTGATTGCTATTAGCACGCCAGTTTTTTAGAACATCAATGCCATTGCGTTGCGGCAAGCCAAGATCAAGCACGGCAATATCATAGACCATTTCATTGCCTAAATATTCTGCGTCCACGCCATTGTTAGCCACATCAACCGCATATCCCGCCAGCTCTAAATCTTTTTTCAGGCTTTCTACTAAAATATGATCATCTTCGGCAAGCAGTAAGCGCACGATCAATCATCCTCTTCCGTAAATACTATGTCACCTGTTTTTGCATCGATATAAATTTCTTTTACAATACCGTTTTTAGTCAGTATTTCGATCTCATAAATAATCTTGCCACCTTCTTTTTCGAGTTCCACTTCCAATACTTTACCAGGGTAGGTTTGCCTCAACCGCTTGAGTATAGATTCCAGAGGTAAAATTTCACCGGATTCCTGAAGCTGTCTGGCTTCAATATAATCATTGTCTGCATAAGCAATATATATCGGACTAAATGCCGTTATAGCTACGATGAATATGGGCCAAATAGAAAGTTTATGGTACATATCAAAAGTATACCCTAATCATCCCATCGGCCATATCCGGGTATACGGATGTCATGCTCGTTGAAGGAACCCTGCTCAGCCTTGGTATGGCATGCATTACAGTGACTAAAGCTCGTGACTTTGGTGTTGCCTTTGACCATGCGATCCGGGATCTCATCATGTTCATGTTTAAAATAGGGCAGTTCGGATATGCGCAGAGGTGCATCTTCAGCTTTGATGGATCTGTTAAATTTGCTTGAACGACGGTAGTCTGATTTATCCGCACTATTGGTCAGTAGATATTCACTAATAGCCTTATGAGTATCTGCATCCAGTTCTGCATTGTCGCCAAAATGATCTTCCAGCCCCGACATCATTTTTGTCCATGAACTCGCGGGTAGCAGGCCAGGAGGATAGGCCATGTGACAACTGCCACATTCTTCCTTGTAGACTGGGTTACTGATATTGGCGACACCTGTAGATTTATGTTTATATTCTTCCAGCTCCCCCCACCGAAAGTCGTTATCACTAAAGACAACAGGAAGTGATACAAACCCGACGGTAAAAATAATAGCGGTTATAGCTAGCGTGCTTTTCATTGTCTGCTCCTAAAATCTAATTGGATTGTTTATGTAAAGAAGAATGTTTGCTTTTTCCTGTGCAGTACATTCACGGCCTAGTGTCCATTTGCAATTACGCTTAAACCATTTTTCGACTTTCCTGGAACTAGTTAAGCGTTCTGGATTGGCTGAAGGCGCCATTGGTTTAATCGTTTTATTGGTCTTCACGTGTTTTCCCAGTGCGGTTAAATCATCTGTATGACAGGAAACGCAGCTACGTTCAGGAAATTCACCCTTGCCTGTAAATGTTTTTTGCCAGAGTTGTTTACCCTGTTCAATACTCGGTGATGCTGCGCCTTTTGCTATATAACTCTGTATTAGATTCTCAACAGTTTTAGAGTCGGCCATGGAAAAACTGATGGGAAGCATGAATAACGATGTAATAATGACTATATGTGATTTCATAATATTTCCTTAGTGTGATTTAGGATCTGCGGATTTGAATCCAGATAACATGGCAGAGACTAAATTTTCTTTATGAATCATGCTTTCTACAATGACCCCAATGACGTGGGTGAATACAAGCAATAGCGTAAAGTTCGCGAAAAATTCGTGCAGTTCTTCAAGAGCCTTGGCCCAGAATCCGCCTGCCTGTGTAAACCAGTGGGCGACTGGCCCCGCTTGTTCTTCAGCACCTAATAATAGAATCCCGCTTGTGGTTGTTATCAAAAGACTGGCCATTAACAGTATAACCATGGCACCGCCGGCCGGATTATGGCCGATGTAGCGTTTAGCTCTAAGCAGAAATGTATCTTTTAAAAACTGAATTATGTTTTTGGGTGAATACACAAAGTTGGAAAAACGTGCATACCGAGTACCGATAAATCCCCAGATGAAGCGGATACTGATTAGCCCTAAAATTAAATAGCCAGCCCAGCTATGGACTACTAGCAAGTTCTCTTCGGTTACATATGCGATGATAAAAGCACTCACCAGAGACCAGTGAAAAAAGCGCACCAGTGGATCCCATACCTTAATTGTTGATAAATTGGACATTAAATTCAGTCCTCTTGCCTTCTACTGACCTAAAAGGTAACAGTGGAAGCTGAAATCAAACTGAATTTTCTGTTTATTTTCTAAATAGGTGACAGGCTAAGAAAAATAAGGTGATTAGCATTATTACTGTGAACGCCTGCTTTTGACTAAATTGTATATCTTCATGGTGGAGAAGGTGACTGACTGCTAACACCGCATATCAGCTATAGATATATTTTCGAAATATAAAACTCTTAATAACCGTTTCAGGGTGAGATCTGACATCATCAGCGAGTAGAGTCCGCTAAGGGTAGGTAGAATCACTCCTGATAGCATATTTTGGATAAATCAGGGATGACCCTAAAAAAGGAGGATAGTAGTTTTAAGAGCTTAGAAACCGCTCGTACGCCCACCATAGAGATTGTATACTCATCTGCAACGGTGGTGTTAGTTAGTAAAAACAGCGTACAAAATGTATCTTTCTATGGCCTCTTATATACATTTTTCTTAAAGATTGATGTATGCATTGAGTTTTTGCAAACCCAGATAAAATAAGGCAAATAAAGGATACATTTTTATATAGTCCTTAGAACTCGATGGGCTTACATACTCGAAAAGGAACATCGTGAAGCTGTCTTCAATTACCTACTCTGGCGTAAACAGAATAGAAAGCGTACCAGCAATAATGATGACTATCTGGGGTTAAGGCCTGATTCCCCTGTCTTCTTGGCCAAGGGCAATGCTGGCTTCACATTCAAATATGTCGAATATGCAAAAACCGATGGTGGCATTGCAGAATATGTCCTCTGTAGCAGACTACAGCTGCTCCTGAGCGATCTGGTTAAGCGTGTGAATCGGAAAGGCTCTTCACACTCTAGCAGGCGTGGTTTTGCTACCAGGTTGGCTGATCGAGGCATAGATATACAATTTATACAGCGCTTTCTTGGACATAAATCTAAGCAGCAGACGATTGATTATATTGATGGAGACCCAAGAAAAGGCCGCAAGATACTGGAAAATGTATATGGTTGTTATTGGTAACAATAGGTTGCATTACGAAACCTATAGCATTATAGTGTTACTCAGTTCAGATAACTAAAGAGTGAATGATATGGCCAAGGCTATCAAGCTGTCAGATGAGCTGATTAATGATGCGACTGCCCATGGTAAGGCGATGCACCGTACTCCGCCTAAACAAATTGAATATTGGGCACGTATTGGGAAACTGGCCGAAGAAAACCCCGATCTACCTCTGGGCTTTGTAAAGGAGGTACTGATAGGAATTGAGGAAGTGGAAGCAGGTGATGTTACGGAGTACAAATTCGGGTGAGGATTTTACAAAGTGGAGTTTTTGCCAGAACGGTAAAAAAACTTCATAAAAATGAAAAGAATGCTCTCGATAAGGCAGTGAAGAAAGTTGTTTCAGACCCTAATATCGGTGTCTTAAAAAAAGGCGACCTGTCAGGTGTGAGGGTATATAAGTACAAGTTATCTGATAAAGAGTTCCTTCTTGGTTACCGGTTTGATGAGGGAGAGATTGTGCTCACTCTTCTTGCGCTCGGATCACATGAGAACTTTTACAGAGACCTTAAACGTCAATAGGATTTAATTATAAACTTTGATGAAGTAACGCTTGCCAGGCTCCGTAAAGAACGTGATGAAATGGAAGCTCACTACGCTCAGGCACAAAGTGCGTTTCTTAACGCCTGGCTGGAAGGCGTCAAGATCGTCGGTGAATCCTGGTTCACTTTTAACCCGACCTTCTGCCAAAAAGCTGAAAGCCTCAACGAAGCCAAAAGCAAGTGGCAAGTCATGCCCAATTATGAACTCGTGAATGAACGTATCGGTGTGCTGTCGGGCGGTGAAGTCGCCCTACTTGCGGCCATGCGCTCCTTTTACAATGCTGAATGGGGTGGGAAGCTGATGCAGGATGGTGGCTTGCAGGGTCTGGCAGACCTGAGTGGTAAGCTGGATCTCCAGGGCAATCGGATCATCGCGGAGCTGATGATCAATTACACTGGCTGGTAAGAATACTGGTAGGCCCGTACCTGATGTTTCAGGGTAAAACGGATATTCACGGATGAATAGAAGGGAGTCTAAATCTCACGCCTACCGCCTTTTTTAAAAACAGATAACAAGGAATAAATGGGATGAAGACAGCTGTATCGCATTTTTTATTTGGAGGCCAGTCTAAGGCAGGGCGTATTGGATATCATGTTGGCTGGTATGGTAGACGGATTGCTGCTCTGTTTGTGATTGGTTCGGCAATTGCTTTCTGGGTACTTGCCCTCAATAGCCAGGTTAGTTGGTAAAAGAAAGAAACATTAAATGAAGAATATAAAATGTTACCTGAATTTATTGTAGCAGAGGGCATGGATTTAAGTAGATACATGACGGAAGATATTATTTCACCCGTAATTAGAAAGCATCTACAAAGGCAAGGTATCCCATTAAAACAGCAGCTTAATTATTTAAACCCAACCATGGTGAGATTTCTTGATACATTCGATACCTATAAAATACAATCCACCGAAATCCAATTAAAGTATGTGCCGGTTGCAATTGGCGCATCAGATGCGCCTCTTGAGAGCATGATAGGTATATCGTTAGAAGGTAAATCAGCTAAGGACATGTATGTTGAATTAGTTTTGCCTGAATTAAACAATCATAGAAAATAGAGAAAATCAGCAAAATCTTATATGAAAAAAGAGAGATAATATTAAGTTCTATTTGTTATTACAACGCATACAACCATAAACTAACGGGGCAGCTATTGATTTTAGTACAGGCTCTCCTTAAATATGTAATTTAGTAAATTCTTATCTAATAAAGCAGGTAATAGGTCTGATGTCGTTTATTAATGCTAAAATATCCCAATAAATACATAGGATTATATCAGTGACATGAATTTGTCGTTTTTATACTTTACTGAAATAGCCACTAAAAGATTATGAGTAGTAACGAAATTATGAAAGAAATACCAGAAGATTTATTGGATCTTGCTATTGATATGATGCAGGGAGACAGGGAATCCGCAATCAGATGGTTAAGCACACCTCTAGAAATATTGAGAAACGAATCTCCCTTGACTTACATCGAACAAAGTAGCAGCAATGGTGCTTTAGATATCAAGAATCTCATTGGGCGCATTCGTCATGGTGTATATAGCTAATATCGTAACAAGTCATAACACTGATTATTGAATTCACGAAACAGGGAAATATAATATAGATAAGAATCTATAAAAGAGAACTATCAATGGAACCAACATCTGGGATCGCCGTATTTTCACATCTATTAAACATAAAAGACAAACTTTTCCCGCAAAACAAGGAAATTGAAACTTCTACCGATGATAATAAAAATAATGATAAGTATTGTTCAATAATTGTAGAGCATTCTTATAATCCTGGTAACCTTGGCGACCACGAACTTGAATCAATCGATTTGATTTTAGCCAAGCGGTCTCAATTCACCATTCCTATTAGACACATTGATTGGAGATTTTCAGGCAGTAAACTTGATAGAATTAATCCTACAAACATAGAACTGGAAGATCTACTCCTTATAGGCGAAAATGGCTGTTTGATAAATATGAACCTAGGAGACATTTTATCTAAACATATTGAATATTTGAATTTAAAGAATACAAAACTAAAACATGCATTAAACTCACTAAAAATTCAATGCGTCTATGCAGATGGTTATATCCAAAAAGTGAATGCTCCAGAGTCACTTAAAATATCATTATATAACTATTATAAATACTCAAAAGCAGGTATAAATTCGGTCGAAATTAATAGCGTATGAAGTACGCAGCCCTACGGCCTGGAATTCAGCTGCTTATTAGACTATCAAAAATCTACTCGGCCCTAAATACCCCAAACAATTTGTCATGCACAAGGATACCTGCTGGCAAGTATGTCGTTTCCAACAATCAGAACATTTTTCTCTGTCAAATACGGCATGTTGAGCAAAATATCAGCACCATTAAATTCAGGGTAAGTTATATGACGAAGTTTACTACGTTTTATTTCAATAAGCCTTCCATGTGATTTCTGTATTCTTGAGTTAGTGATCTAAATATTCCTACTGAAAAATTGGATGCGCTTAATTCAACATTGACATTAGCTTTATTTTCAATAAAGAAATTCGAATAACGATGGTGATATGCTTTACATCTAGCGCCAAGATTGGGAATCTTTATTGGAATGTAATCATTCAATGGCTGTTCATTTGCATAGTAAAACTTGAACCGACCATTAACTATATCAAATGAACAAAATTGATCAGTAAATAACTCACGATTTATTCGGTAATTAATATTCGACGAACCTGTTCCTTTTGATAAAGATCGTCTAATTTCGCTATCCAGTTGAAAAATATATTGTTGAATATCCATATATGAAATTATCAAGCCTCTTTGATAAAACCAGGTGCTAAATGCTTTATTCATCACGTAATAGTTTTTATCATCGACGATCAAATACGGTTCATCTTTTCTATAGAATTCGCCAAAGCCACTTTCTAAGAGGAATTTGTGTAGAAGGCGCCGTTCCCGAAAGTATGGATCCAGATATGGACCTAGAACATCAAAGAACCATAGGCTTAAAGCAGTACAATAAGGACAAAAGTTGGTTTTATTTATGGCATATTGTAAATCCAAATAAAAATATTCTGATATATGAAGGACATGATTCCCTGGTGTATGCCTAACGATCCAGTGAATAATTATCTTCATAGCTTGATAAATACAGGTTAAGTTATTTGTATCGATTTGCCATCGTCTAATATCGTCTATATGGCTCTTCTTACATGCATATAGAGGAGAAGATTTATATTGCATTGGACGATACTTGATATGTAATGCATCTAGTTCAGCGCCAATATAACCCTTACAATGAGGTAACTGACCACCCGGAAAAAGTAAACTATCAACCTTTATAAAGCGCCACCAGGGAGAAACGTAATCATAAAAAGGCGTTCGGGGATTAAAACAATCTAGACGGATATTCTGGGTGTTTTTCTGATGTCGTATAAAACTGTAGATTCTTTCAATCGGGGTATAGTCCATAGATTGGATACCGGGTATCACAAAATTACATAGTTGTTTAAATGAAAGTCGCCCGCAGGTCGGACAATCGCGTTTGGCTATTGCACCCCGATCGGGCCAAGGAAGATGGCAGCACGGACAGACCTTGGTTAAAGCAATATGGTGAATAGGACAATGAGTCAACCACTCGAATATGTAAAGGTCGGTATGGTAAAGCAGCGCTGCACATTTCGGGCATTGACGTCGGTAGGTGAATTTCAAACCTTTAAATGGTTGAGTACGAGGTAAAGATGGTTGTAAATTCTGCAGACGGTCAGCGATCAATTCGGTTTTCGAATCCATCATTCTCAGGCTGCTTCCGATGGCGGTAAAAGGAATACCAGGGTTCGCTACCAAACAACGCCTTATAATCGCGTACTCGCTCTCATAGGGTTGGGCAAATATCTGGCCAGTATTTACATGAAACATTTTCATTTTAATTGCCAGACCAAAGATGGAAGAAGTCCAGATATACGAATCGATTCATGAATCATGTCATCATTAAAATGATCGACACCATAGGTAGGCAAAAAGTCTGTTAATAATGTGTTAATAGCGGCTAAAAAGAACTGCATACCCCAGGATTCTATTTCATCATTTTTCTGGTATTCGCGGTAAATACGCCACACATCGCCTGATAGCGCAGATAGTCTCCAGCCATTTTTAACTGCTTCTGGTAGAAAATACTCCGTATAAGTGGGCCCCTTATTCGGATACCTAAGGTTGTCATACTGTGAAAGACAATAGTTCACTTCGGCTTTTGATACTAAGCCTTTATAACTCAATCCTTGAGTAAAAAATCGACCACGAATATGTGCATACCTGTCTTTACCAATCGCTTCTTTAAGCTTCCAGCATTCTTGTTCGTTACCCACAAAAACCACCATCAAATTGATGCCTAACAGAAGCAACTGGTCATAGACTTCCGCAAATGCGTTGAACTGCTTTGGGCAAAGACGTTGCATCTCATCCACGATGAGTACTGCGTGTCGGCAGTTTTTTTCAGTAGCGTTATCAGCGATATAGTGCACGAATCGCTCAGACAAGTGATCTGCTTTATCGCGTGCGTTATTACGAAGATTAACGCTCCAGCACAAGCGTCTAAACACCGATAAGATGGTTTGTACATCTCTGTCCGATATCGACAGGTAATACACCGGGACCCTAATTTTTCCTCGTGTATATAGAGAGGATTGTAGCGACCTAACTGCCCGGGTTTTACCAGTTCGAGACATACCTAAAATCACCCCACCGGTCGTACCTGTCCACAACCAACGATGTAATTCCTCACTTAGGCGCTTCATGGCCGGTGTTTGTATATGCAGCCGTTCTGGCTCAAAGACAGGGTGATTGTAGTAGTCGGTATTTGTTTGCCCCATAGCTCAACGCCTGTGATGTGCCATCTCGCGATGCCAGCCAGAGATAAAGGAAAGGGGCTGGACTATGGGTACGTTAGGAGCCCTGATATCCGGCGTGCCTAACATCAGACCAGCCCCCGACTTCTGGTCGTAGGTAAACTCTGAATACACACGCAATAGCGATAATCCAGAACTCAGTTTTCCACGATGCTCCAATAGCAACCGGAAAAAGTCAGCCAGAGGATCCCGCATATTCAAACGGTAAGTTTTCGCATTATTGTGAATCCATTGTCGGGTGGCCAGGGTATGCGGGAATCGGCGCCAAGGAGAGCGCACCGTCAGTTCACCCAAGTCTTCACCAGACAATGAAAAGGCGTGCAAGGTACGAAGATCCCGCCGATCAAATTCAACGCGTATACGAGTATCTTTTCCAGCGACCTGAAGGAGGCCTGGCCCCTGGTAGCGACCGTACATGAAGTTGACATGTGGTGCGCGGCTCTCATGTTTATACCAGTGAAGGGGGAGAGCAACCGACCCAATTAAGGGCCTCCACTGTTGGCTTAACCATGGCGGGACAAAGCGCACATAATGATTCTGGATCTGATACTGAAAAAGTGCCAGTGGCGATACATTCCCTAATGTTGCACGAGGTGTGACATTGTATTCCGTTAATATAACGCTCAGCGCTTCATCCACCGACTGAAAGGTCACTAGGGGTGGATGTTTCAAATTCTTACGAGCCTCACGAACCGGGTCCCTGGGGTGTGAACCGGTGGTGGACGGCATGCGATGGCTCAAGTGCTCACCAATATAATCAAAGACGGATTCTACCAACTGACGAATTTTAGGCGTGGCCGGTAAGCCCTGATGTAAGCTTCCCCCGTATTGATTGCACAGGATATCAACCACTGAACGCGCTCTGTGCATCCACGCATTGTCCATAAAAACGGCACCAAAACTGATTGGAAAAGCATCCTGCAAGCCACTTGGAAAACAGGCGCCAGGCGTATAGGTAAGTCCCGGTGTGACGAGCGTTTTCGGTCGCCACGCTGACAAGCAATGGTCAAACAAGGTGAGCATGTCCTGTTGATTAGGTGCATCAGTGGGCGCGAGATAATAGCCCAATATACAGGTGGTATCGACGTCGACGGCTGCCAGCACTGTCGCGCGACCGATGGGCACGGGAATAAGGGCATCGTCTAACAACAAATGAATGCGCTTACGTAGATCAATGGTGTGTTCATCAATCTGTATGGCGCGTTGCGCACGAAATCTTGAGGAAGCGCGAAGAACGATCCGACGTGGTGATGTTTGTTTATAAATGTGTGCTAACCGTAATTCATCGGTACGCGCATGCAGGTACTTCCGGACGGCTTCGTAGGCAATATTTTTAACTGTATAGGGATAGCAATCACGGGGCCATTGAGCTTCGGCGAGTATCCGCTTGAATTCGCCATGAAAAGCTTGCGGCGTCACACGCTGCGCATAAGGCATATCCTTAAGATTCGCCTCGATCATTTCATCTAGTACCTGGCCTAGATACGGTACGTCCCTCAATAAGGCTTTGAAGGCACAAGCATTGCCACGGGGATTTGCAAGCGTGGGTAAAGGTTGGCACCGGGTTTTAGTGTGAATATTATTATATGGTACCAATCCGGCCAACAAAGCAGGGGGTTCGACCCGGGGGCCGCCCAGCGCACGATTTAACAGCTGGCTGACTCGGCCGAGACTGACGTTAAAGCGTTGGGCGATCTGCAGAAAACGGACCCCTTCCAGCGCCTGTGCGACGATCTGCTGATTACGTAGAAATGTTTTACGCTGTTGTTTCGGCAAGGTATCCAGAGGAATACTCGGCCACTGCGCTATTTGGCGCAGCCCCGGTTGTTCCTGCAAACGTTCACGCCAGCCTATGCGCATGTTGCGATACCCGTATCGTAATCGAGATCCCGTTCGGTGAGTGTCCCGGTCAGGTACCCCCGATGTAACAAGCGAAAGAGAGCGATTTCATCTAAATAAGTTCGTTCTCGATCCCCGGAATCGATCAAGTCGCCCAGTGTGCAGGGCCCCTGCTGGTAAATGCGCTCCAGTACCCGTTGCTCGGCATCAACGGTATCTAGGTCCCGAGCCTGATGCAGGATTCGCACTATCTCCAGCCAGTTTTCCGCCTCGATTTCCCGCTCATACACTGACTCGTTACTGATGACCTCAAAGACCCAGCCGTATTGGGCAAAGTAATGGGTCAGCGGGACCTGGTCTTTGTCCGCCATCTCACCCCGCGGTTTCAATTCAAGAACCTGGGGGCGTTGATCTACACGTTGTACATAACAGTCGGCGGTATACCAGCGTTGACGGAGCCGGACCCGGATTCCCTGGGGCACATAACTGATGACGCTGTGGTCAGCTTCTAACAAACCAGCATGTAGATATTCCGCACGGGAATGAAATTCCGACAAAAACGGGTGCTTGTTCATGTGCTGTTCATGAAAGTCGCAAGCGGTTTTAAACGCGGGTGTCGCAGTGTGCTGAAGCGGCGTCAGGGTATCCGCTTTCACCAGTCGAGCGTACTCGGGATTAAACGGCAGAATCGTGGCGGGCATTTTGACTCTCCTTAACTTGAGAAACAGAATTTTCATTATAAGGATTGATTAAATGATTAAAATTGACAGGTTTGCACCCTTTACCGGTATTTTGGTGCGTTCAGTTTTTGTCTATTTTTTCAGGGGAAAATGTCCATTTTCTGTTGCTTGATGTCATTATTTTGCGCTCTATAATGGTTCCCATAATGCAACAAAATGACAAGGGAAAAGGTGCAAATTAAATACCCAGACAGACAGTTTCCTCGCAGGCAAACGAATCGTCTTTTCTACCCCGATAACGAACCACTCAGTGGATTTCCCGTTCGCTCGGTTCAAATCGATTGGGGGCGTTTAGAGGCTAAACGCAGATCCTTGTTGGGAACAAGGTATGACATGCCAGCGTATCTCATCAAACCAGAGGTATTGCGGTTGCTCGACGCCGAAAAACACCCAACTTATCGCCTGATCCTGGACCTGATGTGGAGCACCGGAGCTCGGGTCTCCGAAGTGCTGGCTCTAAAACCCACCAGCTTCCGCGACGACGGTTATGACTTCTTAGTAAAATTAAAAACCCTGAAGCAACGACCTGGACGTCCAACGAAAAGAGCTTTACAACGTTCACCCGGTCGTGAAATACCTATTATGGAACCGGCACTCCAGGACCGTATTCAAAGTTATCTGTATGCCAATCATTTCAGGGATCGCGATCGGTTGTTTCCCATGTGTCGTCAAACGGTCAACAGACACATAAAAAAGTTAGTGGATCAAGAAGGAGGAGCCCCTTTTCGAATCAGCGCGCACACCTTTCGGCATAGTTTTGCCGTCCATATGTTGTTACATGCATGTCCAATGAAGGTTTTATCTAACTTGTTAGGTCACCAATCTATCGAGAGTACGGAGATTTATACAAATGTATTGACGGTCGATAGCGGGCATTTTCTGGAAGTGGTAGAGTTTCATTAACAGATAAATTCACAATATTTAGTTAAGCATATGAATTATATAGGTATTTACTTATGTATCCTGATTATGGGTACGATATGTAGTATATTTATATAAATATTTTCACATTATCTAGTGGTCATAGGTTGAATATTATAAGTTAGTCCTCATTATAATTAAGGTTATCGGCAAATTTAAAAGGAAATGATAGACATGACAATCAGGATTACAAAGCAAGCTGAGACCTATCTTGAAGCTTTAACAAATGCACTGGAAATTCCTCCCTCAAGGTATGAGCAGGCAGAAAAGAGCTACAAATCACTAGGGGACTGGTTTCATAGGAAAGAATCTAGCGTGCGCGATTTTGACCCGGATGTATTTGTACAAGGATCTTTCAGGTTAGGTACCGTTATTAAGCCGCAATCCGAGGATGAAGAATATGATGTCGACTGCGCCTGCTCATTAACATATCTCGACAATTCGAAGTTGTCACAGGCAAATCTGAAAGAACTCCTTGGAGACGAAATCAAGCTTTATCGTAAAAGCAGGGGAATCACAAAAGAAGTTCATGAAGGCCGGCGCTGTTGGCGTCTCGAGTATGCCGATGGCGCACAATTTCATATGGACCTCGTGCCATGCATTCCAAACGGACACGATCAACGCCGTATACTCGAAACTAAAAATCTAGATGCTCGATTCGCCGATACAGCCATAGCGATCACTGACAACGAAGTACTCCCTCAGTATTTCCAGATTACAGATGACTGGCAGCGTTCCAATCCTCGCGGCTATGCGGAATGGTTTAAGGCTCGGATGGGCGATGTGTTTGTGCGGCGACGCGAACAAATATTTAATGAAATGCGGGCAAAGGGTATCACCGCCAGCGTCGAAGAAATTCCCACCTACCGAGTCCGAACCCCTCTTCAGGTAGCTATCATGATCCTGAAGCGTCACCGGGACGTTATGTTTGCAAATAACACTGAAGAGAAGCCGATATCGATCATCATATCGACACTTGCCGCCCACGCCTACCAAGGAGAAGAATCGATTGGCTATGCCTTGCTCTCGATTTTAAGTCGTATGGAAGAAGCGATTGAACATGATGGTCAGAAATTCATCATCAAGAACCCGACTGATGCCCTCGAAAACTTCGCAGACAAATGGGAAGAGCATCCAGAGCGAGCACAAGCTTTCTTTTCCTGGCTTGAACAAGCTCGAATGGATTTTGCCAATGTTGGGCACCTCGTTGAACATCAACGTATGTCGAGTGTTCTGGCAAACCGCATGGGCCGGAACCTGACTGAACAAGTAAGCAATAATATACTTCGGTCATCAGGGCCAGGTACATCCGGCTTACTAGGTGCAGCGACCGTTGCATCTGCGACGTCAGTGCCGAGCGTTTCTTTCTCTGACGCACCGAGAAATCCGAAAAAACCCGATGGATTTGCATGACCTGGTGGCTTACTCAAAACAGGCGGCTGTCCTCAGAGAAGGCCGTAATCGCCGATCTTGAAGCAAGCGTTGATTGGCTTCGGGTCCACAAGTGGCATGCTAATGCAGACCTAGCCATGTGTGTAGACTTCCTTGTTGTCAATGGCGATAAAGAATTTGGGTTTCAGATGATTTACCCAAGCGTGTTTCCTGATGCTCCACCAATGATCTACACAGAAGATAAGTCACGAATATCCCGACACCAATACGGTGCAGATGGTGAACTCTGCTTAGAGTATCGACCGGACAATTGGCAGCCATCGATCACGGGAGCTGATATGATCGCCAGTTGCCAGAGACTCCTATCTGAAGAACGACCGGATAACGATCAGATCTTGCATGCACACTCAGCCCATGTGGCGTCGTTGGGACGTGACATGCGGTCGAAATATTTCCGCCTTCTTGTAACTGAAAATGATATCAACGCACTCAATGTGCTGCCTGAGTGCGAGCCAACATCCATCGGACTACGAGAGCGCCTGGTTACGTCAATCTGTGTATCAACACTTTCCCGCCTTGGTTTAAAAGATGAGCCTATCTGGGCCAGTGATCTCGTGCTGCCCAAAGAGGGAGCAGAACAAACAGGTTTCGCCGTACGAGTAGCTGGTACAGATGGTTTCGGTGAAATGAAGTTGGATGAGCTACGAACATTCCTCGAAGGTCTCGATTTTATTGAGCTGAGCAAGTCGCTCCTAGATGCTGATAGTTTTGAATATCTGCTTGTTGGCGATGATGGGAACTGGACGCTTTTCTGTATTTACGGAGAGGCCCAAGATCGCAAAGTCATTTGCTACACAACATTGCAGATTCCGAGCGAGAAACAACGTCTCCCAGACAGCTTTGAAACCCTAGAGGATAAAAAGGTGGGGATTGTCGGGTGCGGTTCAGTTGGCTCAAAAATCGCAGCTAGCTTGTGCCGATCTGGCATAGGCAATTTTTTCTTGATCGACGAAGACATCTTTTTTCCCGGCAACGTCGTACGCAACGAACTAGACCTTAATGACATCGGTGCTCATAAAGCCCATGCGTTGCGTGACCGACTACTTAAAATCAATCCAAAAGCGGATATCAAGGCCCTTCGGATTGGCATTGGTGGACAAGAAAGCGCAAGTTCGATGGTGGGCGCCCTAGAGTCGCTTGGTGAATGTGATCTCCTGATTGATGCCACAGCTGAACCGACTGCATTTAATATGATTGCATCGGTATCAACACGACGAAGAAAGCCTATGATCTGGGTGGAAGTTTTTGCTGGAGGCATTGGTGGAATCGTTGCACGCGCACGTCCAGACATAGATCCGGTACCGTTATCGGCAAGAGCACAAATCGAGGCCTGGTGTAACGATCAAGACGTAGACTGGATTCGACCGGTCGATGTTGACCGGTACGATGGTAGGGATGACGACGGAACTCCACTAATTGCAGAAGATGCAGAGATATCGATCATGGCCGCACACGCTACCCGGTTTGCGTCCGATATTTTAGCGCGACCAGAAGCAAGCATATTTCCGAGGTCAGCATATATCATCGGTTTCTCTTCAGACTGGCTTTTTACAGAACCATTTGACACGCGTCCCATTGATCTCCAGCAAAATGGGGAGTGGGGGGAAACAGTTGATACGTTGGACCCAGCAGCCGTAATTCAACTATTGAAAGAACATCTGCCTTCCAAGGAGGATGCAGATGCAACTGCTGCTCCCAAATGAGGTTCTTCGTAAAATGAGATACCACATGATACTCGCTGGACGTAGAGAAATCGGTGGAATGATCATGGGCGAAGAGGTTGGGGACCAAAAATTCCGGATCGTCGATTTCTCAGTTGACACTAAAAGTGGCACCCGATCGAGTTTCGTACGAGATTCTGATCAGCATGAACAAGCCCTCAAAGAGTTCTTTGAAAAATCTGGAGCAGACTATCGAAGGTTCAACTACCTTGGTGAATGGCACACCCATCCTTGTTTCAGTGTGCAGCCTAGCTTGCAAGATATATATGCGATGCAAGAATTGGTTGATGGATCTGGGGGGGTAAGTTTTTCGGTACTTTTGATTGCGAGACTGCGGTGGTACTGGCAATTTGAATGTAGCACGCACCTTTATGTGAGGAATCATGCGCCAACTCCTGTTGACCTGGTCCATGATATGAATTGGAAACAAAAATAATATGTTAAAACGCCTTTTACAAAACTTTGTTCTTAAGGGAACCGATTGGTTATTCCGCGCACGTTCGATAGAACTGCTAATGATAAGATCAGCATTTGGAGTGTTGATTGCTATATTTGGCGGGCCACCGCTGGTGGCAATAATCCTGCGCTTCATCTTAGGCACCGTGCCTGAAGGTTACTTGGATGCACAGAAAGCAATTGATGCTATCGATGGTTGGATATTGGCAATTTGCACGATTGTCATCCTGGTTGCACTTGTCATGATCTTTTTACGGATTAACCACGAAGTTAAAAGCCGCACCAAGAAGCGCGTTGTTGTTATTGAAGGGCGGGGGCTTCGTGACGATGACGGGGCACCACTTGACCAATACATATCGCGAAAAGTTGAAGGGCAAATTATTCCTGTACTACTTGACTTGCGAAACCGATTGGATGGAAAAGTAATCGAACCTGAACGTGCATTGGAAGATATATCAGCTACACATCGTTCCGTACTTCAGCATCAAAAGAATGTTGAGCGAAGCGACCTGACAACCGTTTATGGAGGCCTGACATCTGTTCCATATACATTTTTGACCGGCTTACTTCTAGATGATGAAAGTGGTATCTCTACATATGACTGGGATCGAGCACAAGAGTCTTGGCGCAGTCTTGATATGCTGGATGATGGTATGGCGTTCAAGGTTAGTGGTATTGAGAATCTAACGAGTGCAACGGAGGTAGTTGTCGCGCTCTCTTTTTCTTATCCAATAGATGACGATGACCTAAACAGCACTTTTTCTTACCCTGTTGTCAGGCTGACACTTGACGGCTTATCTTCAGATGCTCACTGGTCTCAGAAAAAACAGAATCGATTGGCCCAGCAATTTTTTGAAGTAGTTAAACAACTAAACGAGGTTGGAGCAAAACGTATTCATTTGGTTATGGCTGCGCCTAACAGTGCGGTATTCACATTCGGTCGCCGTTACGATAAGCGCAACCTTCCTGAGCTTATAGTTTATCAGTATGAGCGTGGTAATGATCCAGCCTATCCATGGGGTATCTTGATGCCCGTCGCCGGAATAGAGCGGCCTCAAGTTCAATACAGCTGACCTTGTCCGGGTTTACTTATATCAACTATTAGGTATCAATAAAACAAATGACTATCGGAGATGAGCCAGAAGAAGTACAAAAAGAGTATCTAAAAATAGCAGGAAGTTATTCAGCACCAATCTTTTGGGCAGATTCAAATAACGTGTTAAGCAATGGGACAGCATTTGTTTTAAATACTGGAGAACACACATTTGTAGTTACTGCTGCTCATGTATATGAAAGCTATATTGAAGCAAAAGAAGAAGGAAAAGCAACTAATTGCCAATTATCAAATATTGATTTTTATTTAGAAGAAAGGCGAATCTCTGATAAGACATCTGAATCAATGGATATAGCAACCTTTTCAATAACTGAAGAAGAAATAAAATCTCTCAATATTTGCGTATTACACGGAAGCCAAGAAACATGGCCTCCTACGCGACCAAATGAAGGTGAAGCTATTGTTGTTGCGGGTTACCCTGGAATAGAAAGAATTGAAGAAAAAAAGCAAGAGTATAATTTTGGCCTGCATTGTTTTAATACACCTGCATCTTCAATTAGTGAGCGTCACATAGGTTGCTCGTTCGAAAGGCAATATTGGGTTGATATTTTTGGTAATGGATTACCAGAAAAACTATATAATCTAGGAGGTATTAGCGGTGCGCCTGCTATAACATTAGAAAAATCTGAAAGCGGTATAGTTTCTTGGCGATTAGTTGGGGTGGTTTATCAAGCTGAAGCTTCAGAGACTTTGGGTGAAATTCTGCTGATACATCATGCTGGGTATATAAATCCTGATGGAACGGTACGAGACTATACCTAACAAAAATATTGACATTAACCGCCTAGAACAATGGCCTAAAAATTAGCACCCCACTCACTCTAGGCAGCAAGTCATTAGGCTTTATGAGTAATAGAAGAATTTGCCAATGAAACAAGGTCGATCTCTTGAGCTATTAACTGAGAAACTAGAACGTCAGTTAGCAAGTGATGCAAACGTAGTGATTGTATCACCTAAAAAGATTCAAGATATACAAACTGGAAAGCTAAGAGAACACGATGTTGTTCTTACCTACAACCAGTCACATCACGAACTGGTTATTGCGATAGAATGCAAAGATCGGTCTCGACCTGTTGGTGTTCCAGATATTGAAGCATTTGACAACAAATGCCGTTATACCAATATAAATCAAGGTGTTATCGTATCTTCGAGTGGGTTCTGTAAAACTGCACTAGATAAAGCTACTAGCATGGGAATAAAGTGCCTTGACTTGAAAGAAATAGATACTGCGTCGTTCTTGCTACCAGAAACAGCCGTATATATTCATTCTAAAAGGTTTATTGAAGCCACATACACACCCATGGTTAATAATTCTGCGCTTCGCGTTGCAGATGGCTACGACATATTTGACCCTGAAAATAACTTGATAACTAGTGAAATAATTAAAAATAATATCGGGTTAATACAAGACAAACTGCCATTGGGTAAGCTTGGAGAAGAAAGTACAGAATCCGTATATTTCCGAGCAGAAAATTACTATGTCATAACACATAAAAGAAAACTACAACACGCTATAACGGGGATACTTTTGACAATTAAATATGTTTATGAGGTTGCAGAATCATCATTCACAAGTAGAAGATATTCTGTTGCAGATCAAGATTCTCTGATAGCAGAAATTGCCACGGCACCATTAAGTATTGATGGCGAAGAAAAAGAGTTTACGATAATTGGAAAAAAAGATGGAACGACATATCAATTCATATCTTAAACTCATAGTAAATCACTCGTGTATGGCGTTTCGGTCTATCAGACTTTACGCCCCCACAGCTAAACCGTTAGTCTTAAATGACAAATCCTTCATTGCTAATAAATTTCCACACAGTGGCTCTCAAACCATTGCATATAGGGAAGAACTTATTAGGGTATGCGAACAATTCGTAGAAAGCGGGTTTGCTGATAAAAAGTTCACTAAAGAGCTTACATCAGGAAAAGATGAAAAATTTTGGTCTTGTATATCTGAGGCCTTGATTTTTAATAAATTAAAAGACAAAGCATTTTCTGATCGCCCAAAAAAGGGCAAAGGACCTGATTTTCTAATCCTAAATGGCGACAAAAGAGTGTGGATAGAAGTTATATGCCCAAAACCTAATGATATACCCGAAAGTTGGTTAAATTTCGAAATAGGTGTTACCGATTTTCCTCATGAGCAAATATTGCTTCGGTGGACAGCCGCAATTAAAGAAAAAGCTGAAAAACTTATAGGAAAAGAAAACAGTGAAACCAGGGGGTATCTATACACTGGTATAGTTGAGGCTAGTGACTCTTATGTTATAGCTGTGAATGGCTGCCAGCTAAGACATGGCCCATTTTCTACTCTTACAGGGATTAGCCAGTTCCCATTCGCGGCAGAAGCAGTGTTCCCAATTGGCCCTATACAGATTAAGATATCAAAAGACAGCATGGAAATAACTGATCAATGGTATCAGCACCGACCATTTATAATAAATAAAAATAATTCTGAAGTTCCAGCGTACACATTTCTCGTCTCTCGGTATAGTCATATTAGCGCTATCTGGGCAGTAGACTTAAATGGTGGCTCAGTCATTGGTAATACAGAGGCTATGTCCATCATACATAACCCTAACGCAGTTAATCCAATTCCATTAGGATTTTTACCATCTGATAGTGAATATACTTCTAAGCCGTATGGCCATGATGAAATACAAGTTTATAAAGTTGAAAACACATATAACAATCAAGACTAACAATTCGTTTGTTCGAAATAATCTACGCTGAATTTAGTTTGTGCTGCACTTCTATTACATTAAATATCTGCTTTATGTGCAGGCCTATAACACGTACTGGCTCGCTATTTCATTTTCAATACTCCATCTTTTTAGTATTAATATAAAGTGTTGCATCGTTCAATCTAACCAACAGATGATAGCAGGTTTTGTTCATAAGTTTTTTAATGCTTCTTCAAGAATTTCCTCAGGTGGTTCTTCATAAATGATTGTTGTCGAGGGATTAACATGTCCAGCAATTTTTTGTGCCACTTTCACTGATTTCTTCTGTTTATGAATAACATTTGTAATCAATGAGCGGCGCCCACTATGAGAACTTGCCTTTTCTATACCAGCCCAATCTCTGAGCATCAATGCCATATGCTCTTGTAATGTATTAGGAGAATAAGGGCCACCTTTCTGTGTAACGAAAAGAGGGGAGGAAGGTTTGAGCTTTTCACCTTTAGTAAGACGTAAGTGCAGATATTCTTGTAATGCTATTCGTAACTCAGTATCAACCATGGGTAAATCACGTGATTTTCCTTTGTGTTTCTTGACGGGTGGATAAAAGTCTTCTGGATTGATGTCTGCGCCAGATTTAGACAGACGCTCAATTTGTTTTACTATTTTATTAAAACTATCCATGTCGAAACTGATAGATTTCCGATGATAGTGACTTTTAGAGCGATTCATAGCATCAGCACCTTTTGTATACGCAGCTGGGAGACTAATGATTTCAAGAAGTTGGAAGTCCGTACCTGTCTTGTTTAGTCGAGCGACTTCCTTGACCTGGAGCAGTGCAATCTCCTGGGCCCTTAATCCGAGCTTAAAACTGACCTGCATAATCGCCGTGTTTTTTTCAGGATGGCGATGTTGCCGGATAATCTCAAAAAGATGTTCTCGTTGTTTAGGGGTGAGCACCCGAGCCTGGCCAGATTTAGGCATAATTTCCTCAAATTAAGGGAAGATTAATAATCCGTAATAATATTTTAACGGATTATTAGCATTAATACAGTCCAAACTGCCGATTACAAAAGAAACAGTACTAGGTTAGGTATCGGATTCACTATATCTATAGGTCTTGCGCATAGAATTTGCCTAGATCACTTTTAGTCTCAACCAAGTTTAACGATAGACCTGAACCAGGTAAATACAAGTCTCGGTTCTATATGTAAATGGCTTGGAAAGACAGAGAGTGCAGAGACTATGAATAAATTACAAATAATACCTTACTTTAATAATGGTCCATAAGTTATTGTATTAATAGGTAATACTAGTTCTGGTCTACGAATTTAGTGGTTGTTGTGGAAATTCACTACTTTCTGTGGAAAAGTTTAGTACTTTCTGTGGTTGACCAGACAGTTCAGCCTACCGGCGACAAACGCGCTCGTGCATATGCGTATAATGTATATTATGTTAAATTGTATTAATATATCTTTTTATGTGAATCAAGTCAGGTTTTTACCGGCATCAATAGACTAATTTTAATACCCTGTCCTGCATAATCATCAAATGATAATAAATTTCCAATAACCGAAGTCCACTGACTTAGCGCAGGAATATTTGTCCACCGAACAAATGGTTATGAATTATGTTATCTGCCTTAATTAAACTTGCTACTCCTGCCAACAACTCCGATAGTTTTGGTCGTCTTTCTAGACTATTACTAACTCGAGAAAGCGATAGAACTACCTCAATCCAATCTTTGTTTTCTAATGAATTTGAAATTCATCTCGATGCCACATTTGATGACAGCGGCGCAGTGACGGATATCTATCTCAAAGATTAAAGCTATCCGGGATACTACTACCTGACCGCTAATAAAATTTAATAGCTGATTTAACCGCGAAACATGCTGTCGCTGAAAGATTCCTACGTCAGTGTGTAATTTGCGTATTAAGAAATATGACTAAAATCAATTTTTTTAGTTTTTTCTTATATTTTTTTATGTTTTCAATTTTTCAATAATTTTAACTGCTGGAATAAGTGGTTTTATTCCTGTTTTTTCAACGTATAATCGGCTCCAAAATCAGGGGCTTTGCTATGCAGGACAAACAACTTAATTCGGTTATTCTTATTGTTGCGGCTGTGATAGCGCTGTCTGCAGGCGCCTGGTTTGGATTCGACCATTCCAGAAATTCGGCCCAAAACCTTCCGCCAAAAATTCAGGGCGTCATTCTTCCAGCGGCAAAGAAAATTAAGCAATTTGAACTGTTTGATGCTCAAAAAAACAAATTTTCCCTGAACAAGCTTCACGGCCAGTGGCACATGCTTTTTGTTGGTTACACCCACTGCCCCGATGTCTGCCCAACAACGCTTGCAGTCATGAAACAGGTCACGCAGCTAATGCAGGAACAAAACCTGCAACCCCCTTCGGTTGTGTTTGTTTCAATCGATCCAGAGCGAGACACACCGGAAAACCTGGCTGAATATGTAAAATATTTTAATGAAGACTTTGTCGGTGTTACCGGCTCGGAAAAAGAACTAAAAAATTTAGCGCAACAACTCGCAGTATATTTTAAGAAAGTAGCCGGTTCGAGCGGTGACGTGGATGCTAGCGATTATTTAATGGACCATAGCGCGGCAATTATACTCATCAATCCCGATGCGAAACTGCATGCTTATCTAACAGCACCCCACACACCGATGCAGATCATCGATGCAATAATTCGTAGTCAGGCCTATTACAATCAGCAGAAATCTTAGCGTCTATCTATTGCAGACAGTCATTATTTAATTTCAATAGCGCAACATTGGCAAAACTAAAATCGAAATATTATTTCGCGGAAGTTATAGACAGGCCAATAATCCATTCATCTGTAATTCAAAAATTACTGATGCTAATTTATTTTAGTATTACAGGATATATACCGTGGCAGCAATTTTTTACTGCCACGGATAAGGGTAGCTATATGAAGGTGCTACGGCGTGTCATCAACAGGCGAATCATCCTTCGCGACTTCAAGGAAATCCTGCTTGCTAACATTCATCATAATCAGTGTACTGCTTGCAATATAGATCGATGAATAGGTACCAATAAACACACCGACAATCAACGCCGTCGCAAAGCCATGGATAACTTCGCCACCAATGAAAAATAGTGCCAGTAGCACTAACAGGGTGGTTAACGATGTCATCAAGGTACGACCAATGGTTTTATTAATCGACATATTCAAAATAGTCAGCGGTGTTCCTTTACGCACGGTGCGGAACGATTCTCGAATACGATCCAGCACAACCACTGTGTCATTGAGTGAGTAACCAATAACCGCCAATATGGCAGCCAGAACCGTCAAATCAAATGGCAGTTGTAAAATAGAAAACACACCGATGGTAATAATCACATCATGCACCAGCGCAAGAATTGCACCGACGGCTGATTTAAGCTGAAAACGTAAACCAACATAAATAAGAATACCGAACAGCGCGATGAGCATTGCCATGCCACCCTGCTCTCTTAATTCTTCACCAACCTGTGGACCGACGAACTCAATGCGGCGCATGCTCACAGAATCTTCAGAAGCCGACTGCAAGATAGACATGACCTCACTGGACATATCTGCACTATTAACACCTTCTCTTGGTGCCAGTCGTACCAGAATATCTTTAGAAGTACCGAAATGCTGGATTTTTGCATCACTAAACTTGCTGCCTTCCAGCGCTTTACGAACTGGATCCAGCTCAACCGCTCGGGGATAACCAACTTCAATCAGGTAACCGCCGGTGAAATCAATACCAAAGTTAAGCCCCCGAGTTGCCATACTACCAATCGAAATAAATATCAGCAGCAGGGAGAAGATCAAAGCCGACTTGCGTTTGCCCAGGAAATCAATATCCGAATTACCGTGTAAAAATTGCATATCCTAGCGCCCTATATTGAAAGTGTTTTCACGTTACGACCACCATAAGCCAAATTGACCAGAGCACGGGTGCCCATAATGGCGGTGAACATGGAAGTAAGAATGCCGATCGACAGCGTAATAGCAAAGCCCTTGATTGGGCCGGTACCAAAACTGAATAAAACAACAGCAGCTATCAGTGTGGTGACATTAGCATCCGCGATGGTGCTGAACGCCTTGGCAAATCCGGCATGGATACTGGCCTGCGGTGAGTTCCCGATGCGCAGCTCTTCACGTATACGCTCAAAAATTAGTACATTGGCGTCAACTGCCATACCCACCGTTAGTACAATACCTGCAATACCCGGCAGCGTGAGTGTGGCCTGGATTAACGATAGCACGGCCATAATGATGATCAGATTAGCCGTCAGTGCCACATTGGCGATCAAGCCAAAAACCCTGTAGTAAACGGCCATGAATATCAGCACCAGGGCGAAACCGATCATTACAGAATTAAAACCCTGCTCGATATTATCTTTACCCAGACTTGGACCTACCGTACGTTCTTCGACAATTTCAACCGGTGCTCTTAATGCGCCCGCACGTAATAACAAAGCAAGATCGCGCGCTTCCGCTGAACCTAAACCGGTGATCTGGAAGTTTTTACTAAACTGCCCCTGAATCGTTGCAATGTTGATGACTTCTTCAGTACGCGTACGGACTTTTATTGCTTTGCCATCAACTTCTTTAGTTTCAATCTTGTTTTCAATGAAAACCACCGCCATCGGTTTCTTCAGATTTTCACGGGTAGTCTCACCCATTTTTTTAGCACCCTTGCTATCCAGGGTAACTGAAACGGCAGGCGAACCGGTTTGAGAATCGATGGTGGAAGCTGCATTATTGATCTGGTCGCCGGTAACAATAACGCGACGTTTCAGCAACACCGGGTCGCCATTGCGCTCATGATACAGCTTGGCATTGAGTGGTACACGACCGGTCTGTTCCGCATCCTGCCATTCCGCATAAGAGCCCTGGGTTAAACGAAACTCCAGTGTAGCGGTTGCACCTAATATTTCTTTGGCTCGCGCAGTATCCTGCACACCCGGTAATTGCACCACAATGCGTGAATCACCCTGCTGCTGGATAACGGGTTCAGCCACACCCAGTTCGTTAACACGATTACGTAAGGTGGTAACATTCTGTTGAATAGCCGAACGTTTTTCGTTACGTATGGCAACCTCTGTCAGGGTGGCCGTAATCAGCAGATTATCGTCATCTTCATTGTAATCAATATCGCGAAATTCACGCTTTAACGCCACCAGCCCTTTGGACATATTTTCCGCATCACGGAATTTAATATTGATACCATCCGTGTTACCGGTAATGCCCAGGTAGCGAATTTTTTCATTGCGTAAATGACTACGCATGTCAGACATCAGCACATTGTGCAAACGCTTGATGGCCGAATCCATATCCACTTCCATAAGAAAATGCACACCACCCCGTAAGTCCAGGCCCAGATACATGGGCGCCGCACCCAGACTCTGCAGCCAGGCGGGTGTTGCCGGTGCAAGATTAAGTGCTACGGTGTAATTACTGTTTTTCTTGATGAATGGAAATAAACTGATGGTGTCTTTTGCTGACAACTGAGTTTCAGTTGAATCAAAGCGCACCAGCACATTGCCATTGCTGGTATCGAAGGATTTATAACTGATATCGGATTGTTTCAGCAGTTCCTTGATACGATCCTGCGTCGGCTGATCAATGTTCTGATTGCGCAGAGCAATCAGTACCGAAGGATCTTCACCGTATAAATTTGGCAACGAAAATATAGCGCCAAACACCAACACAGCAAGCAGCAGCAAATATTTCCATAGTGGATATTGATTAATCATGTGTGAACTCTTTATTGTGACTTCTCTTGTCAGCTTTTTTTAATTAAGGAGGGTTCGCTTTCAGCGAACAGTCTTAATCAGCTTTTTGTTCTTTGATGGTGCCCTTGGGCATCAGCGCCCCAACAGAAGCTTTCTGCACATTGATGATGACATCTTTAGCAATTTCCACGGCCACAAAATTTTCACCTACATGGGTAATTTTGCCGAGGATGCCACCCTGAGTAACCACTTCATCACCTTTGCTCAAGCCTTCGGTCATGGCTTTGTGTTCTTTGGCGCGTTTGCTTTGTGGCCGAATCAGAAAGAAATAAAACAGTACGATCAGGCCGATTGGCAATAACAGCGCAGTGAGTGGATCGCCCTGCTGTGCTGCCGCAGCACCACCTTCAGCCAGTGCATCAGATATAAAGAAACTCATATTTATTCCCCAGGTTTGTTGTTCTATCAAGCAATGCGCCAAATTTCGACAGCATCAAATTTGCGCCGTATTATGCCACATCACCACTACGTTTTGCGTAGAATTCCTCTACATAGGTATCAAAGCGGTCTTCTTCAATGGCTGTACGAATATCTTTCATCAATTGCTGGTAATAATGCAGGTTGTGAATGGTATTCAGACGCGAGCCAAGAATCTCTCTGCATTTGTCCAGATGGCGCAAATAGGCGCGGCTGTAGTTACGACAGGTATAACAGCTACATTCGGCATCCACCGGCCGGGTATCGTCCCTGTATCTGCTATTGCGGATTTTGACAATACCGGTCGAAGTGTAGAGAAACCCGGTGCGGGCATTGCGCGTTGGCATGACACAATCAAACATATCGACGCCACGGCGCACCGATTCGACGATATCTTCGGGTGTGCCGACGCCCATCAGATAGCGTGGCTGATCCGGTGGCAACAATGGCGTGGTCGCTTCCAGCACCCTGTTGCGCTCCTCCTCAGGCTCGCCCACCGATAAACCACCGATGGCATAGCCGTCAAAACCGATATCAGTCAGCGCACTGGCCGATTCCGTACGCAGATGTTCGTACATGCCGCCCTGCACAATGGCAAACAAGGCTGACGGATTATCCCCATGGGCCTGCTTACTGCGTTCAGCCCAGCGCAGTGACAATTCCATGGAATCCCGCGCTTCCTGTTCAGTGGCGGGATACGGCGTGCACTCATCAAATATCATGACGATATCCGAGCCCAGATCTTTCTGTACCTGCATTGATGACTCGGGCGTTAACATCACCTTGCGACCGTCGACCGGTGAATTGAAGCTGACACCTTCCTCCGTAATCTTGCGTAGTTTGGCCAGACTAAATACCTGGAAACCACCGGAATCCGTCAGGATGGGTTTATCCCAGTGCATAAAATCATGCAGATCACCATGGGCTTTGATGATCTCAGTGCCTGGGCGCAGCATCAGGTGAAAGGTGTTGCCCAGAATGATTTCTGCACCCAGCTCTTTCAGCTCCTCGGGCGTCATCGCTTTGACCGTGCCGTAAGTGCCCACCGGCATAAACGCCGGGGTCTCGATAGTACCGCGAGGAAATCTGATGCGGCCCCGTCTCGGCCCCACATCACCCTTAATTAATTCGTATTGTATCAATGACATAGCTTATCTTTTTAATGTAATTTATTACTTAAATGTCTGCACCTGTGGGTCGCTCAATGAACATCGCATCACCGTAACTGAAGAAGCGATACTCGGATGCAACCGCATGCCGATAGGCCACCATCATAGCGTCGTAACCGGCGAAGGCACAGACCAGCATCAGCAGGGTTGACTGGGGCAAATGAAAATTGGTGATCAGCGCATCCACCACTTTGAATTCATAACCGGGGTAAATAAATATGTCCGTGTCGCCCTGAAAACTTCCCAGCTCACCCGTGGCACTGGCCTGTGCCGCTGATTCCAGACACCGCACCGCAGTGGTGCCCACAGCAATCACCCGACCGCCCCTCGCCTTCGCCTGCGCAACCTGCGCCACCACCTGCGGACTGACATCAATATATTCAGCATGCATATGATGATCATGGATATTCTCCACGCGAACCGGCTGAAAAGTACCCGCCCCCACATGCAGGGTCACCTGGGCAAATTCGACACCCTTCTGCTTTAACTGTGCCAGCAGGGCATTATCGAAATGCAGTCCTGCTGTCGGTGCCGCCACCGCGCCGGGATGTTCAGCATAAACGGTTTGATAGCGCTGCTGATCAGATTGTTCATCCGCACGCTCAATATAGGGTGGCAAGGGCATATGACCATGTTGTTCGAGTAAATCAGTCACCGATTGATCAGACTGAAATTCAAGCTCGAATAGCTCACCCTGACGGCCCAGCATTGTGGCTTTTATCTCATTTTCCAGAATCAGCATGCTACCTGGTTTTGGCGACTTACTGGCACGCACATGGGCTAACAGCCGATGGGTATCCAGCAGGCGTTCCACCAGCACTTCGACCTTGCCGCCGGTGTCCTTGTGGCCGTGGAGTCGGGCTGGAATCACTTTAGTGTTGTTAAATACCAGTAAATCACCCGCTTTGATCAGGTTCAGGATATCGCTGAAATGAAGGTCTTGCCGGGTATCACCGGCCACATGCAACAACCGACTGGCCGTACGTTCAGCCAACGGGTACTGGGCAATCAGGCCTTCAGGGAGATGGTAATCGAAATCAGAGGTCCGCATGGCGCGGGATGGTATCAAAGCTTCTCTGCCATTGCACCGATTTGCTGGCGTACCCGGCTCACTATTTTAATTAAATTGGACTTGTTTAGATCCGGCAGGGTTTGCAACTGATCGACTTGCTCACAAAAGCCCTCGGTGGCGGCAAGGCAGCTTTGCAGAATTTCATCCAATTGCGACGGTGAAATATGAAAATGCCGGGCCAGTCGCTGGATAGCCTCAACCAGCCCCACCGGATGATCGCTTTTCTCCAGCAGTTCCCCGTAGTCACCAAACGGCATCACCGACAGCATGTTGTGAATGGAATAAGCCCGCATCGGCGTTGGGTCATATACCGGTGTGAATTCGTTCTGCTGATTGTTTATGGTGACCGACATATTTTCCAGATGCAGATCGCCATTACCGGTTAACAGGGACATGATCAGGCGCTTTAGCAGGTGCTGTTTGCCCGCTTTACGTTGACTGATAATATCAATCGGACTGCGATCAATCGCCGTTCCGATGGCATCGTAGCTATAACTATAGTGATGTGTAATGTCCGCATCACCCGTGGCCAGTATCGAATACAGGCTTTCCGTAAATAACGGCGTTTGCAACGCATCACGATCAAACCGCTCCACTACCAGTACCGGAATACCTTTGATATCCGATAGCCAGTAGCGCGGCACTGCAAAGCCGGCCGCTTTATGCACATCAAGGGCCAGCGCTTCCAGCTCATTGATACCGGGATAGGCCGTGTTCTGCTCGAATTTGACCAGCACATCCGTCCTGCCATGGGAGACAGATCTGCTGGGTAACCCGATACGGTTATCCCAGCCCGTATCGGGAATCGATAACAGGATTTTGGGAATCGCCCCACCCACACTGGGGGTTGGGCCGATGATATTAATCAGCGAATCCGCATCCTGATCAAACCAGGTCAGCATCTCTTTCAGGGAAAAACCGATGTCATCAGAAATTTCGAATAATTCCGTGTTTGCCGACGCTGCATACCACTCCATCGCCTTCTGGTCACTCTGAAACACATCCAGATGCCCTATCGCCCCATGGCCGGCAATCTTGAGAATTTCCCAGTCCGCATCAATGCCCGGTGTCGGCTGAATACCATTTTTAGCCAGATAACTCAGCACCAGCTTACGCTGAAAATTCTTTTCTTCTCGTGGTGGAATCAATGCCTGAATCGGCGGTAGAAAATCAAAAAATTCCGTCCGTGGCCGTACTATCGTGGTGTCCTGGATAATGTGCGGGGGATACAGCAAGCCCAGACCGGGAAGCTGGGTCGACAGATAATCGAGTTCGTAGCTGAAACGGCATTCCGTATCAGTTATATATAAACGCCCCATTTTTAGCGGCTGTCCTGACTGGCGAGTCCAGACGACAGCCTGACGATCACGGCTCATTAAGATGGCATCCTACTTAAACAGGGAACCGCTGCTTATTTTGTCCAGAATGGGCTCATCCGGACTCAAACACAGTTTCAGACCGACAATTGCGGCCAGTTTTTCCAGGCTGGACGCATGCATATCCCCTGACTTTTTTGCTCTGGACAGGGTTTCCGCCGACAGACCGGCCCTTTCAGCCAGATCTTTCTGTTTAAGCCCCTTCCTTTTGGCTCGCTCAATGATTTGAGCCAATAATTGCGCTGTCATATTCATATATTGATCCTTACATCAATTCATACGGATTAGAATAGCTCTAATTGATGTAAATATCAATTATATTAATTGACTAATATTTCAATTTTTACTGAATAACAGAATATTATTGATATTAACATCAATATTCTATTTTAAATCGCGCTGGAAGTTAAATAGATACTCATAGAACAATGAGAACGCGGGAGCGCCAGCATCTGACAGACAGGTTAAACCGGACATAGCAGCCGGTGTGCATCCCTGCACACCAGACCGATATTTAGAAATGTAAAAATGCGCCGAGCATGATGCCTTCGAATTCAAGATCGGCATTGATGGTATCGACATCATCAAGCTCCAGACTGGTTGAGCGTATGCCCGCTTCGAAACCAATCACGCCCATTTCGTACAGCGCACGTAGGCGGAGATCCTGATAGCTGCTACCGTCATAGCTGACTTTACTGATATCAGCACCCACCGAAAAGCCTGAAAATGGCAAATCAAACTGCGCGGCGAGATACAGCATGGGAATCGTTTCAGAAATTGGTACGGCACGGTCATCGATGGTGAAGTCACCTTCTACTTTACGCAAATTCAGACCCAAATCGAAATTCACCCAGTTATCGAGCAGACGGTAGTACAGAATCGCATCCGTAGTATCCAAATTAACGGAAGACGCTCCCGTACCTGGCAGAGTCACACCATCAAAAGTGACATTGGCAGCTGTACCGGTATGCCCCATGGATGCCATTTCAACACGCACATTGGGAATTAACGGCACGAAATGCTCGAAGGCCGCCCAGACGTAAGTGTCATTTTCACCGCCATAATTAAGATCAGATTCAACATTGATAATGTCATCACCAATGGTGCCAAAAGTACCTGAAGGATCATGATCCCAGACGCCGCCACCGACATACAAACCCAGAAAATCTGCATTCGCATTGCTCGATAACATGGCCATTGTCAGTACAAGTGGTGCTGTAAACTTACGCATATTCAAAACTCCTAAGAAAAACTTTGTAATAGTGTAGTTAAAATAATGTGATTAATCTGTGAAACAGTTTCTGATTAATTAATAAACTTCCAGGCAGCGGCGCTTATAGCTGACCACTGACTTTTAAATCCAGATAGCAGTTGGTTAATGCCAGCGGCAATTTTTCCGGCAATACATCAAGTATCCTGACCCCCCGCTTCTGTAATACTTTTATCAACTGTTGCCGTTTATTTAAATAAGCATGGGCCGCAGCAAGCGTAAGCGCATCTTCCAGCTTGTAGACGTCTTTCTCTAATACATCATGCAACGCCTGCTCCTGCAAACTGGCCACCACCACCCGGTGATGTTTTTGCAGCAGTTGAACAGCAACCTGTAAGTCTTCGGCATCATCATCGCGTAAATTGGTCAGGATAATAACCAGCGAACGTTTGCGATGCCGTAACAACAGGTTTTTCGCCCCAGTTGAATAATCTGGCGCCTGGCTGCTCGGCTGTAAATCATAAATACCGTTAAGCAGCAGATTGATATTGGCCACACCCTTAATGGGTTTGATCCAGCGTGCATCTTCGTGACTAAAAGTAGCCACCCCAACTGCATCACCCTGGCGCAAGGCCACATAACTTAATAACAATAAAGCATTCAGGCTATGGTCAAAATGCGATAATTCACTGTCCTGCGCTAGCATTCGGTGACCACAATCCATCAAAATCAATATTTCCTGATCGCGCTCATCCTGATATTCACGGGCAATGATTTTATTCATTCTTGAGCTAGCTTTCCAGTCAATTTGTTTAAGACTATCGCCTTCACGAAACTCCCTTAACTGATGAAAGTCCATGCCCTGGCCACGGCGGCGATTTTTCAGGATACCCATCAGGCTTAAATGATTTTCGGTTGCCAGCAAAGCATACTCAATAACGGGTGCGTAATTCGGGTAGACGCGAATGCTTGATGTAATATCGATATCTCGCTTTGAACGCCAGAAGCCGTAGCGTGAATCGATCAAACACTGGCACTTTGAAAACACCATTTCTCCACGTTGCAATGGTCGACACTGATACTCCACCACTGCCTGCTGTTTTTTCTCCAGCACCAGCACTTGCGGTAAATTTTTATATTGAACCGTTTCAGGAAAATGATCGAATAACTGTAATTGAATGTTATTCGACGATAAATTGTCTACTCGCAAATCAATATTATGCCAGTTACCCACAGCCATGGCCGATGGTGCAATCCGTTCAACCTCAGGTGTCGTTATACGAGACAGCAGAAAGAGATCATAAACAGCAACTACCAGCAGATAAATTAACAGGCCATACCAGATGATCTGCAAATCTGTCCAGATAGCGGCGACTAATCCTGTTACCACCAGGGCAAGCGCAGTTATTAATAAACCTTTAGCGGGTTTAACTTTAACCATCATTGGCGAGGCGCTGCTACTTTTTCCAGTAATGCATTGAGGACTCTATCGGCATCCATACCTTCCAGTTCCATTTCTGGTGATAAAATAATACGATGTCTTAATACGGCAAGCGCTACTTTTTTTACATCATCGGGAGTAACAAAATCTCTTCCCTGCAACAGAGCAGATGCTCGAGCGCAACGAATTAACGCTATACCACCTCGCGGACCGGCACCCATTGAAATACCCTGCCAATGTCGGGTTTGCCGAACAATAGACACTGCATAGCGCGCAACAGCTTCATCGATAGCCAACATTGATGCCTGCTTCTGTAATTCAATAATTTTTTGTGGTTCAGTTTTCTTCTGTATTTTTTTTATATCGAAAACATCACCCACCTGCCCGGTAGTAACGGCGTTTACCAGTTTATATTCTTCGTCCATTTCCGGATAATCGATTTTTATTTTCATTAAAAATCGATCCAGTTGTGCTTCTGGCAAAGGATAAGTACCTTCCTGTTCAATTGGGTTTTGTGTCGCCATAACCATATACGGTTCCGGCACAGGAATCGCCTTACCTTCCAGTGTAACCTGGTGTTCCTGCATTACTTCCAGCAAAGCGGATTGCGTTTTGGCCGGTGCACGATTAATTTCATCGGCTAATAACAAATTCGTAAAAACCGGGCCTTTGCGTATTCTGAATTTACTGGCTTCGCTATCGAACATTACATGACCGGTAATATCACTCGGCATCAGATCAGGGGTAAACTGTATCCGGGAAAACTCACCGTGTATGGATTTAGCCAACGCCCTGACCAATAGCGTTTTGCCAAGACCGGGCACACCTTCAATCAGTACATGACCGGCCGCTATCAGGGCTATCAGCACTTCATCAACCACTTTTTCCTGACCAATGAGTACTGCATTAATCTGTGCTTTTAACTGCTGAATAATCTCCATATTCAGCGCCAGGTCACCGGGCATATTCTCCCCTGCCTCATGATTCATAAATTTTTCCTCAGTTTTTCCAAAATTTTAATTTTACTGACAAAGCCCTGTGCCTTATCAGCACTGGTATCAAACATGGCTTGTTCAATTGCGCTTTGCTGCATTCCTGATGTTTCAGCAAAATACCTGAGCTGTTCCTGCCTGCTTTTGCTATTTACTTCTGGATATTTCAACTGAATATCCTGGAGCAAGGCAGTTCTTATTTCATGGAGCAGACTCGCGTAATAACCCTGTCGCCAGGCATAATTACCGGCGGCGGTGAGATGCTCGATAAACTGTCTTCGCACAGGTTTGTTGATATTAATTAGTGGACCAAAGCGAGGGATAATCATCCACATTACTAGCAACAACAAAATACACATACTTATCATCAGCAACAGGGCGTTCTGCCATAGCCACTGTAGCAACGACATTTTGTTCTCGTATAAAGAGTAATAAAAAACACCTTCAGCATTCTGTTCATTCACCAGCAGCCATAAGAAGGCGGCATGATCATAAGAATCAATATATGGATTTCTAAACATGCGCATATCCGTTAATACCGTCAACAAACCATTGCCCTGTTTAAACTGTACGGCATGGATATTATTTCCCGATTCCAGTTTCCAGTTGATTTGACTGTGTTTAGTTTCATCGATTTCCATGACCTGATAATTAACAAAGTCCACCAACCAGAAATCATCATCGCCTGGCAAACCCACACTAACCGGATTTTCATCCTCGAAAGTATCGCTTTCAACCAGCCAGTTCACCTGCACGCCCAGTGGATCAAGCAGATGATCGCGTATTTTAGTATCGCCTTCACGGTAGGATTTTGCCGTAACAATTAAATGCCCACCGGCATTGACCCAGTTCAATAGCGCGGCAGAACGTCTGGAGCCCATTGAAATTCGTTGCCCTGGTATCAGCAAGGTATCATTAATTTCGGGTAATTTTTGATGCCTGTCATAGGGCTGATATTTTTCCGTTTGTTGCCCCATCTCGCGCAAAAAATAGTCCGCTGCTAATAGAAAATTAGTTCTGGCCTGTCCCTGATATCCGCTATCAACTTCCTCAGTGTATGCCTCGATATGACTGTACAGCCAGAAGCCCAACAACAATGCCAATAGCAGAATAAGAACAATACGCAGCGGCTTATTCATTCAATTACACCGTAGTGCTGACGCCAGTGCTGACATAATTGATTAAATATTTCTGCATCGGGCTTCCTATGGGCATAGGCAGCGATGGTCCATATCTCCGTTAATTCAGCAAAATGATCCGCCAGCGCACCTGGCCTGATTCGTCTCACTTGCTGAATACAATCCTGTTCAGTGGCACCCGGCGGCAATTCAAGCTGATATTGATGAAATAGTGTTGATAATGCACCTCGATATAGCAGGCTGACCGCCTGCCGATATTGCCCCGCCTGCCACGCCTGCATAGCGGCCGTTTCAATATCCTCGGGTAATTCTTGCTGGCGAATATCCAGCCCAAATACCACGTCGGGTAAATCATCGGCATCGTTGCGAATTTTCTCACCCGTTAATAAATGCAGCCAGTGCTCTCGATAGCGATAGAGTAAATAAAGAACAACTATCGGCACTAACCATAAAGCCATTTCCACCAGCAAAGCGATAAATTGAAAAAATTCGACAATAAAACCGAGATCAGCCTGCTCATCCTGCCTGTTATCATCCAGATCAAAATCAAATCGCCAGCGCGTTACCTCTTCTGTTGACTGAAATAGCTCACCCTGCTTAACGGCTTCGATTGTTGCTTTTGCCTGAGAAGCATCTTTTCGCACTGCGCTGACAACTGGCCGGGTATCTTTTTCCTGATCTGGCTGAGTTGACATGGCGGTTGCTGATGACTGCATTAAAAAAAACAGCCATAGAAAAATTATTTTGAATACAATCGTGTTTATAGTGCTACGCATCTAGGCTATATTTTCTGCATCAGGATAGTTAATGTCATGTTGTTTACTGTGTTCAAGCCGCTGTGCCATTTTCCTGAATGCCAGCTCGATATCCCAGGCTTCTAATTGCGTCCGTCGATTTAAATAAAGGGTAAAGCCGGACGCCACATAAAACGGCTCTAAAATAAAAATAGCTAACCAGTAAAAAACGGTATTCAGAATAATCCCTGAAATGTCGCTGTCTGCTGGCGTAAAAATATCCATAAAACTAGCCGCGTACTCTTTCGGTATTAAAATAAACAACAGGCCGTATAACGTTAGATTAATTAAGAATTCGAAATGCAGACAGATAATAGTCAGCCCGTTCGCATGGCTGGCATATTTTTTATGTAGAATACGCAGTCGCTGTTTTCGTGCATTGCCCTTAAGCCCTTCAAGCTGGTGGACCGGCATGTTAAATGAACGGGCGAGTGACAAACGCCAGATAAATATCGTTGAATAAATACCGGTCGGCAGCCACTGGCGCCAGCCTTTAATAATCCTGACTGGCCCAGGGTAGTCACTAAATATGCCACGACTCAGAATATGCAATACCAGGCTGTCATAAATGGGTTTACACAACCAGAGCAATAACAGGCCGGTCAATATATAGCCATTAAGCTGTAAAAATAATATGCATGCCAGAACTGGCAGCATAATTAGCAACCAGGGCACCAGTAAACTCGGCCACATAGTACGCATCAGCTTAATACCCAGGTCCATTGCCTCCCAGGGATAGCGATCCCGCAAATTTAAATTTATTTGATCAAGTTGCACGCTTACGCCCTGCGAAAACAAAATACAGTAATAATAAAATCCAGAATAAAATACCGACAGTATATTTAATTACGGGTGCTATAGAAGTGATGGATGACCAGTAAGCTTCAATAAAGGCAGCAATAAAAAACATCAAAGCAACACCGTACATCATATATATCGCTTCCCTGGCATGATCACGCAGGGAACGCAGGCGGCTTTTTCGCCCGGGACTTATGATTGCAAAACCGAGTTTAAATCCCGCTGCTCCAGATAACACAATGGCCATTAATTCCATGGCACTGTGTCCGGCAACAAAAGACCAGAAGCTTGAGGTGTAACCAAGAAATGTTAAATAACCTGCGACCGACCCAATAACCAGACCATTAAATAACAGGGTAATTACCGAACCCACACCAAACAATAAACCACTGGCAAATGTTCGCAGTCCAATACTGGTATTATTAAAAATATAAAAACCAAACATCTGGAAATCTGTGTCGGATTGTCGTTCCCGACCAATCCGATCCTGTGTTGGATCATACATGGCTTCCATTTCGGCAATCTGCTGACCATCCAGCACGGTGTAAACCATATCCGGTTCATACTGCAAGGTAATCAACATAGCCAGGAAAGAACCAAAAAATAACATAGCCGATAACATCACCCAGCGTATTTCATTACGCACGGACTGCGCAAACCCGCCCGTGATATACAAAAGAATTGATGACAGAATATGGGTTTTACGCTGATAAAACATCTGGTGACAGGCGGTAACTAATTTTTCCAGCCGATTAACCAGCACAGGACTGTAATGCCGTGAACGTGCCAGGGCAAGATGATGACACAGACGGCGATATTGTTCGGGAAAATGCTGATCCAGTTGTGTTAACTGCCGACTACGAAGTTTACGTTTGCTGCCAGGGAAAATCCTCGACTCAAGCTCCCGCCAGAAAATTTCATTTTTATTTTCGAAGGCAGACTGTTTCATTATCGTCCCGCCAGTCCATTTGCCAGTCTGATTAATTCATCAGCCGTCATACTGCCACCTGCTGGCTTCAGTTGCGATAAAATGCCTGCCAGTTCTTCCTTACGTTCTTCGGATAGCTGACTGCTTCTTTCTGCAAAGGTAATAATCGCCTGCTGCTCTTTAAGATTAAGACCTGGCGGAAGATGCAAGGCCGGTGCTTCCGGTATTTGAGATTCGCTGGTGTTTTGTTGCCTATAAACAACCAGAGTGTCCGCTGCAAGATCACCGAGACGTTGAAATTTATCATTCATCAGCATGCTGATCAGGCCGACACCGTAGAATAATGGCAAAAAATCCACCGTGCGTAAAATATTGCGTAACATGGAAGACGACCAGCCTATGGGCGTACCATCTGCATTGACCACCTGCAGGCCTAATGATTTCTTACCGGGTGTTACACCATTATTTAGCACTTCAAATAGAACCGGATAAAACCATTCCATTATAAAAATACTGATTAATAATAAGCCGGTACCGAATTTACCAAACTGATTAACAACCAATGCCAGTACAAAATAAATAACACCGCGGATAATGGTATCAATCATCCAGGCAACACTGCGCGGCCAGATTCCAGCCAGGCGCAAATTAATTTCGATCCCCTCTGGGGTCTGCACGGCATTCAGGGAATCGAGATTATAAGCATCCATATTTAAGGCAACTCTGATTAATTATTGTAATACTTGGCAAATGGCTACTTATAACATCTTTTAAATCTGGATTCATCGTAGAATCAGGGATATATGATTTTATCGCCGGTTATCACAGCCAGATAGCGTAAATAATAGAGCTGGATACTAAAACCACCCAATAGCAGATAGAGCATCGCTTAATCGAGTAGCGCAGCCGGAGATAGACTGGAGACTATAAATAAAAGAAATTCCGGAACAGAAATTGTTCCGGATTAAGAATGGTGATTGTAAAGGAACATTTAATTATTGTGCGATGATTTTAATCTATCAGGCACAGTCAGTGACATAGGAATAATTCCTTAATACCTGCCCGAAAAATTGCGAGAAGATCAAATTATGTTTATGTTCGATGTAATTTTTAAAAAACCGACATGGCCACGGCAGCTAATTATCGTCCAGCCCCTCCAGACTGTAACGCTTTATCTTGCGCCACAAAGTTGATTTATCTATACCCAGAATACTGGCCGCCAATGCTCTATCCCCTTTGCATTCGCGCAGCGTTTTCTGAATAAAATAGGCTTCGACTTCATCCAGACTTTGTGGTGACAGATAATCCAGTGCTTTCATGGGTGTTACTTTATCCCCATTCAGATTTTGAGGCAGAACATCCGTATTTATTTTATCGCCCTCGGTCATGATAATCATACGCTGGATCATGTTTTCCAGCTCACGCACATTACCCGGCCAGTCATAACGCAACAGCGCACCCAATACGTCAGTTTTTATACCTCTTACAGGTTTGTCCAGACGTGAGCAGTGTTTATTTAAAAAGTAATACGCGAGCAAAGGAATATCATCTCTGCGCTCCCGTAGAGGTGGTACAGGAATTTCCATGACCATTAATCGATAATATAAATCTTCTCGGAATTCTCCTTTTTCGATGAGATTAGATATATTTCTGTTGCTGGCTGCGAACACCCGAACGTCAACCGCCACCGGTGTCGTTTCGCCCATGGGATAAAACGTGCCATCCTGCAATACGCGCAATAATTTTGCCTGTAAATTCAGCGGGGCATTATTAATTTCATCAAGAAACAGGGTGCCATGATCAGCTTCTTCAAACAGCCCCGTTTTATTGCGATCGGCGCCGGTGAATGCGCCCTTACGATAACCGAACAGTTCACTCTCAATCAGGTTGTCGGGAATTGCAGCACAATTTATGGCGACAAAAGGCTGGTCTTTTCGGTTACTTTGCTGTTGTAACTGACGAGCAACCAGTTCTTTTCCGCAACCACTTTCACCCGTTATCAGCACACTGCAGTCATAAGCGGCGGCGGCATCAATGAGCTTGCGCACTTTACCCATTGCCGAAGACGTACCAATCAGGCTACCGGTTTCCGATAGCTGTCGCTGTCGCTCTCTAAGTTGCTGGTTCTCGTTGCTCAGGTGATGATGCTGCAGGGCGCGCTCAATGGTGCATAATAGTTCAACGGTATCGAAGGGCTTGCGTAAATAGTCAAAAGACCCCTGCTTCAATGCGGCCACTGCCGACTCCACCGTGGCATGCCCGGTAACCATCACTACCTGAATGGTTGGATCCAGTGCGGTGGTGAAATCAAGTAAATCCAGGCCGCTTGCGCCGGGCATTTTCAAATCAGTAACCACCACTGCGACCGGGGTATTTTCCATGTAGTCCATGGCGAGATGTGCATTCTCCACGCAGACCGTGTCAAAATCCATGGTTGAATCCGACAAAACCCGGGCAATTAAATCACGCATGTTCTGATCGTCTTCAACGACCAGCACCACTGACTTTTCATGCGCTTCATGGGTTGACCAGGCATTTTCTGGTTTGACTTTATTCATGCAACATTTCTCCGCAAATCAACCAGTGGAAGGCCAACAATAAACCGGGCACCATCGGTATATTCGGTATCATACTTAATAAAGGCACCACGTTTCGCCAGCAACGCCTGGGAAATCGGCAAGCCGAGTCCGCTACCCGAGCCAACTTCCTTGGTGGTAAAAAAAGGATTGAATATATTTTGCCTAATATCTAACGGTATACCCGGACCGTTATCTTCAACACTGACATAAACATAATCATTACCCTGCTGAAAGCTACGTATTGCAATAATGGGGGAAGCCACGCCATCCAGCGCCTGAATAGAGTTGATTACAAGATTAGTAAACACGATTTCAAGTTGGCCACATTCGCCTTCCACCGGAGGCAATTCAGCTTCTAATTCCATACTAATATCAATACCATAACGCCGTGTTCGGCAATTTAAAAATGTATCGGTAATATTAGTCAGCAATTGATTAACTTCACAGGTCTCACCGCTGCATTTTTCCTGATTAGCAAAGCTCAACAGATCATGAATGATTTTTGAACAGCGCCGGGTTTCTTCCTCGACAATAGTTGCATACTCATAGCTTGTAGCCTGTTGCGATATTTCATTTTTGATAAGCTGAATATACCCCAGTATATTCCCCAGTGGCGTATTCAATTCATGCGCAACTCCGGCCGCTAACTGCCCCATAGCGACAAGTTTTTCACGACTCCCCATGGTTTCCTGCAACTCCTTGTTTTCACTGATATCAAGCAACGTGAGAATGGCCTCCATCTCTTCCTCACGCTCACTGAAAAACGCCACATTCAGTGAAAACCAGCGGCGACCTGATTTTACATCCAGCGATATCTCCAGATTGCGGATTGGTTTTTTGTATAAAAAACTGTCGCGCAGAATATTACGATCAATTTCGTTAAACCGCACCAGATCAAATAGATTAGTGCCGATTAGCGATTCATTGTCTGTTGCAAATGTTTCTTCGGCCAGCCGATTAGCTACGTTGATGGTTAAGTCGTTCGATACCGTGAGCAGTACGCCCGGCATGCTGTGCAATATAGCATTAATTCTATTACGTTCATTAAGCACCCGACTCTGGCACTCTTCCACGGTTTTAAAAATGGTACTCAGTGTTACAATCGTTGTGTTGTAATCATTTAATAAACCGCGTACGAAAGGGGGTGAGCTTGCAGGCATCTCTACCGGTAGCAGCATGCCTTCTCGAGCATCGAGGATACGTTTGCGCAATCGCTTCAGTGACTGACGATAAAATAAAATTATAACAATCAGCAGCAGCACAAATATTGTGACCAGCAAAAGGGGAAACTGGGTAACTGTCAACATATACCTACCGCTATTTCAACTCAACTGCAATTGCAGTTGAAAAGATATCAAAAAAATCCTGTCGACCAGTGTTAGCGTCTGAATCGCACAGCAAGCTTATCACTCATAAAGACAAAACGCAGCACCGTCAAAGACGGTACTGCGTCAGGGGTAGCCGATACTCGTTATCGAAAGCTGCTACAGATTTATGATTCTTTACATTAAAAAATCAATTGTAGACCGACCGTTGCCTGACCATAATCCTGGCGGCTGGCATCTGCGGGATCTTCTTCATCAAAATCAATTTGCGCAAATTCCGCGGTAACTTTCAACCGTTGACCATCGATATAATAATTGGCGCCTATACTGCTCCAGGTTTGATCAAGATTAGTAGACGTCAGCTTATAATCCGATGTCTCATGGCGCAGGAACAACTGCAAGCGGCCAATACCGATTTTTTCGGGAAACAGATAACCTGCCTTGAAATAGCTGGCTTCCAGCTCCGTAGTCACCGGTAATGTAGCATCGTGGTTTGCATTATTGATGGCATCATCCGCATCATAATCGAAATACGCAGCAGACATTGTATAGGTACCACTGGCGGTTGGCTGTTCATAGAACACATCAGCAGTCATACCGGTATAGTCAACCGGATTACTCCGCGCGGAATAATTTGCATACGCCACATCGGGCTGGTAGTCGTAGCCCAGGCCCACAGTAAAGACCCTGCTGGTACCCAGATAGGTGCCACGGTAGCCATAATCGTATTCAGGATCCAGTGGACTCCAGTGAACACGCGCGGTAAAACGTGGCGAATCCTTAGCCGGCTCCTCACCTTCACGACCATCGGAAATCATGAACCGGTACTGGAATGCCGCGTCTGCAAGATTACCCCACATAGCGACACCGGTATCGCGGGTGCCGCCAAAGGGTGTGTAGGAAATCACTTCTGATCGATCAAGGCTCAGGGGTTCGAGACAGGCCTCAAGGTTTTCACGGGAAAAGGTATTTTTAAAGCGTCCGACAATAAAGCGCGCACTGTCACTGTAATCCAGCGTGACATAGGCATCACGATAATAAACGCTGCGATTATCATTGCCGTTGCGACTGTCACTTCCGGCTTCAATCTGGGCGTAATAGCCGACCAGATCGTTATATTGTCCGGAAAAAGTCAGACGATTGCGGCGCAAAAAGGTATCAAAAGAATCACCTGAATCCGTGGCAGAGCGAAAATCACGAAATTGCGACCATACCTGTACCGCATAATTGATGTTTAACGTGCCTTCTTCACCTACCTGTAATGACGCGCCGGCTGATGCAAAACCCGGAATCAATGCCATCAAAATACCGCCCAGAAGGCGGTGTCGACGCTGCACCATCGTATTGGCTGGATGTTTATTAGACATTTATTGTTCCCCCCGCAGAGACATATAGGGCTTGCTCAACTCATCAAGGTCAGTACCTGAGTGACATGTTGAACAGGCTTGTTGAAGATCATTACGCGGATCACTGAGCATCCGGTTATGCGCCATTTTTTCTTTCATCAGGCGTGGATTGCCTTTATGGCAACCGGCACATGAATTATTAACCTTGGCATGCTGGCTATGCCAGGGTGCTTTTTCACTATCCATATTGGCCGCACTGGCACGTTTGCCGTTATGACACTTAAAGCAACTGGAGGCACCCAGACCACAGGCATTCGCCAGAGAAATAGGTGAAATATCGGACAGACCTGCGTACACCTGTGACAGGGCTTCACTGCCCCAGCCATCCTCTGCCGCAGTTAGCGTTGACGATGTATCAGTGCTGTCATGACTGAAGACCGCCAGCATCGTTCCCGTCGCCAGTAAAGCAATAACCAGCAGAGCGCGGGCGCAATCACGTATCAGACGTTTCAAAAACATAATGGCTCTATTCACATTTCCTCCCGTTTTATATTAAGTTCAATAATCTGCCTCAACGGTTAACAGCAGAATATCGATGTGTAGTTACTCGTTTCAATCCGTCATTCATTTCGCCTGAGATTTTTTCATGGCGGCCTGAATTTCGGCTTCACTCATGCCCCTGTTGCACATGCATACCGGCCCCTTTCGGTATTTGAGTCGTGGCGCAGGCCTGGCCTGTTTTTCCGCCTCAAACGATGGCGGCGCTGCCCTGGTTTCAGTAGCCGTCTGCTGAGCCAGGCCAGTGACCGGCAGCAACAGCAGAACCACAAACCCGGCGCATAAGTGTTTAAAATATAATGCTGACTTCATAAAGTTATCCGTCATCATTGTTTATTAATGTTTAAAGCAGAAATTGTGCCATGTGCAATTTTACATAAAAAACAATAAGTTATTAAAAACCGAAGCATTTATGATGATTGCATACTACGGCTACACAAGTTACCAGTGTTAATTTGCAATCGGCCAGCCAGGTACCGGCTGATTTATTTCCAGTAACCGGTAATGAGTCGCCCCCGCCTCTCGCAGTGCCCGACGTAGTGTGCTCACGGTGAGCTCAGACAATTTATCTGCCTTTTGCAAACTGCGCCGGAAGGTTCGCTCATAATGCTCCCGTGGCGTCACCTCCAACATCAGAGTAATTTCCCATGCTGCATCAGCATCGGGCAAAATCAGTGGAAAGCCGACCCGTTGCGTTTCACCGGCGGGAATACGGGTATCAAATATTTCCCGGGTTAGCTCAACATTGACCTGCCAGCCAATAATATGCCGGTGAATAACTCGCTCCCTGGCAGAATCGAGCTGACGCAGACTGAATACCAGCTCCACTTTGGGCACCATGTAGGTAGGGAAATGATGACCCGCGCCGATATTTTGCACAGTAGCTTCAACATTGACCGTGTCAGGTCCCAGTCGATCAAGCTGGAGTTTTACATCAATTGCCTGGCGGGTCATATCAGCATCATGAATACCCCGCCACAGGTGTTGCCGATCGGGCATGTGACAGGTTTGACAATGGATGCCCTGCTCCGCCTGGGGTGACGCCTGCCACTGCGCCCAGGTATCAACCTGCAATTTGCCATTCACCCGGGGTGGCTTGTCCTGTTCCTGGTGTTGATGACAGGCGGCGCAGAAGCGGCTGTCCTGAAATGCCTGACTGGCGGTAAAACCGCTATGAGGTAGTTCTTCCGGTAGCTCTGCGCGCGCGGGCGGGCCAAACCGTTGATGGCGCCGTACATGGCAGGCAGCACACACCAGCCCGGCATCGGCCAGTTTTTCTGGCAACCAGGCAGGCGCTGCCGCAGCAGGTGTATTCGGCCAGCCCTGTTGCAGGGCCACCAGCGCTTTCTGTTCCGCCAGCGGTGCGTGGCAACGCAGACATTTATTACCCTGTTGCTGGGACATGAGCTGAAGTTGCCACTGAATACCAGCGCCCATGGTATGGCTATGCAGGCTGGTTAACCACTGTTCATACTGGGCCGCGTGGCACTCACCGCATGCCTGTGGGTCGAGCGAGGCTTCTTCGGCTGAAAAATGATCAGGTGGCTTGCCCTGAGGCGGCAGCACGGCAGGCCAGTGATTGTTCAGAAACTGGTTAACCGTGAGCGTTTCTGCCGCCTGGTCGGTGTTGCGCTCACAGGCCGTAAGCCCAGCCAACAGCAAAGCCAGTACAATCGGTAGCAGCAGATTTTTCAACAACATTTTAACTTCCAAAAAAAGGGGCCCATAGTTTCCCATGGGCCCAGTCTTGCGTTAATGAAATCCTTACGGTTTTCGATTAACCCCCACAGGGATTGGCAGGTAAAGCACCGCCGGTTGAAGTACCACCGGTTGAGCCTGTTTCTACAATAATACCTTTGTAGGCCAGATCTTCAATGATGATTGCCTGGGCATGGCTGGCGTAAGCATCATTAATGACACCGGAAGTAGTCGGTGGAGCTACTGCTACGCTTTTCAGGAAGGTGTGACTGCGCTCCACGTTATCTGTACGCCATGGGGAATTCACTGGCAGCAGCAGATCGCCGTTGCTATCTGCTACCGCTGACAGTGAATGCCACTCGGTCATGGCGCCATCATAAAAGCGGGTGGGGTAACCCAGAATCGCGGCAGAAGCAAAACCAGTCACCATGGCACGGTAAGTGGTTTCACAGTAGGTATAAATCGTGTCACCGGACTGATAGCCGTTAGCGCCGACAAAACCCAGGGTCGCATCAATAAATCCATTCGTAGTACCATCCATATAATCTTCAAGCTCGGCCTTGGTTTTGTAGGTGTAACCAGCCGCAGTATTGAGCAGGTTGCTATAGTTCAGATTCAGCGCGCCGTTGGGGTGCCCCTGAACCGGACCGCTCTGGAAATCACTATCGCTGGTTGGATAGTACTGATTGCTACTACGGGCATCCCAGATGAATACACCATCGTCCAGTATATTGGTATCGGCCGTGGGAATGATATTCACCATGTCTTCCAGTGTGGCCTGCAGGGCAAAGTTGATCGCCGGCAGATCTTTCACCGAGGCGGTTCCGGTTTCAGGCGCAGTGTCCACAGTGGTAGCGGCAACGAGTCCATTGTTGGTTTCATTCCACGCATTGCCCCCGTTCAGCACCGCAACCTGACCTTTAAGCATGCCCCAGTAACGGAAGGTATACCAGCAGCGACCAGCCTGCATAGACGCAAAACCACCCGCTGTACCCTGGGCGCAGACCACCATATCCTTGCTCGGATCGATATTGTACTTGGACAGAAATGCGTCCATCACCTCACCACTGGGCACCATGCTCTTGGTTTGCACTACGCCATTCGAGCGAAGCTCATTCACTATCGGTGCCAGATAGGTAAATACACCATTCGCAGGATCTGAAGTAATGTATTCAGATCCGGCTTCACCTTCACTACTTTGCAGAATAATCAGCTTGCTATCGGTAGCCAGACCGGCTGGCTTGTTGGCTGCCCAGTCAGTTCTCCAGCTTTGCAGCGTAGTACCAGTAATCAGGCCGTAGATGTTATCGTCATAATTAGCGGCGGATGTTGTCGTCAATGACGCCGGGCTCGCCATATTCGGCAGGGTTACAGTTGAAGTATCCAGATCGTTTTCGGTACCACAGCCAGTGACCGAGATAGCGAGGCCGACCAGCAATAGCAACATGCCACTCTGCCCCTTGTGTAACAACGTTGATTTAGATTTGAACATTTAGCTTTCCTCCACAATGCCTGGTTTTTTACCTGTAACCCACTGTTCAGCAGATTTGGGTAGTCGGATATCAGTATTCAATTTCAGATTTCTAGATTTAGTGAATTGCAACTTGTATGCCATATCAGGTTCTGCCTTTAAATATATTTATTATCAATAGGTTAATGCATCCAGCATATTTCTCTGGCGGGTTTCGCCGGTTGCATAAGTCCATAACAAACCCGTGCTTTGTCATTTTGCAATGCATGCTGATTTAATTTATTACCAGTGGAATAACAGACTGCTGCAGACGATCCAGTACCGCACCGTAATTCTGTTCCATGACCAGCTCTTCCACCGGGGTGCCCTGTGCCTGTAGCGCTTCTTTTAAGGCTGCCCCTGTCTGCTGATTCGCCGCAGAGGGGTAAAGTAATAACACAGTTTTTTTAGTCGTCATATCATATACACCACATCTGCCTTTGAGATTGCCAGCGCCAGCGCCTGCTGCATCTCGTCGGGTTTATTCAGTTCTGCCACGGGCACATCAGAAAATTCCAGCGCTTCCAGTTGTTCTTCGGCTTCTGCTGATTTTTCCAGCTTGCCGCACACCATTACACTGACTATGTCATCGAGCAGGGTTAGCCCGGCAGCCATGCGTAATGCTTCAATTTTTCTATCACATGCAATCATGAGAATATTTTTAGTCGTCATCTGCCCTCCTAAAGCACCAGCACACGATCAGAATTTTTTACCAGTTCGGCATCCTGATACTGCCCGCCAATAATGATTTCCGGGGCTGCAGCCAGTACTTTTTCACTATCGATGTGGTAGCGCTCCAGACTCAATTCACACAAAGCCACCCAGTGCTCGCCCTGGCAAAAATCCAGGAAACGTGAATCATCGAGTAATTTGACGCCTGTATCACTGAGAAAACAGCGCAGTTGCCAGCCCCGTGTGGCCGCTTCTTCCAGCAAACCCAGCGCCACTTCGCCGTGGCTTTCATTGGTCACTACAATACCCAGATTCATGTTTATCCCTTGCGTATTTTCCAGATGAAAGAACCGTCTTTGTCTTCACGATCAAACAGCTCGTTTCCTTCGTTTTCGCACATCGCCATGATGGATTCGCCAGACGAGGGATTATCAAATATCAACGTCAGCACATCGCCATCGGACATTTTCTGCAGGGCTTTTTTGGTATACATCTGCGGATGTGGGCAGCTATAGCCACACACATTTAGCTGGAATTGACCATCACCCAGTTCGTCAAATTTTACGGCCATTGTTACTTGTCTCCGTTATCAGTTAAAAATAATCTAATCTATTGTCTTAATCGCTATCACAGCGCGAAATCGTCAGAACGTGACGCCCGCCATGACAACCAGAAATTGAACAGTTTCACCCCGATATAACCACCGGCCACCATGCCAATCAGGAACAGCCAGCCACTGGGATCGCCATTGGATACGGTGGCGAAATAGGCGCCGATATTACAACCCATGGCGACACGCGCACCTATCCCCATCAGCAGGCCCCCTACTATGGCAAATACAGCGGTTTCCATGCTGGGCATCTTGAATTTGAATTCCCGTCGCAGCAGTGCCAGTACCGCCGCTCCCAGAATAATGCCGATCGACATAAACCCAGGAGCATTAATCAGTGGATTAGGTACGCCGTTGTCCAGCCCAAAGAAAATATTGTCACGCATGTTCATGCCCATGGTTTCCATTACCCAGGCGCCCCACTGCGCTTCCTGTGTCGTGATATACCAGTAACCGGGATCAAACACCGTATCCTGAATCGACAGACCGGCTTTGTGGCCCATATCCGCCAGCATCTCGCCGAAATTGAAAATGCCATAATGCTCCCGTAACAGACCTGTCACCCATACATGCAAACCGGCCAGGGCACCCAGACCAATGCCGGCAAGAGCCGTGTTTCTGGAAGACGTCATCATCGCCCAGAGACCACGCAAATGGTCTTTCAGCAGCGGCTGCTCGAGCTTTTGACGGCGCATATGGCCTTTACGGAAATAGAATACATACAGCAGCACCAGAATGATTGAGGCAGGCAGGAAAGTTACCAGCAGCGCATTGACCAGATAGCTGGCCACCAATGGATTGCTGACACCGAACATATCGGCCAGCGTGATGCCTTTCAGATCCCAGATATAACCCGCAGTAAACAGGTCAAACCAGCCCTGGTCGACTGACAGCTCCTCCGGCATACCCTTGGCCAGTGCTGACTCCGTCCAGGATGCCGGTGTCAGTTTGTTAAACCAGCCATCGAGAACGACAAAAATCGCCTGGGAAAATGAGATAGATATAATAACCAGCACCGAGCCCATATTGCCCTCGCCGGCCTTGCACAGGGAACCGGTCGCACAACCACCGGTAAAGATAATGCCGAA
>JAPHRO010000062.1 GCA_026195895.1 Gammaproteobacteria bacterium | reverse complement strand
TTGCAAGACAATTGAACGAACGCCCAAGAAAAACGTTAAACTATGAAACACCGGCTGACCGTTTTTATGAATGTGTTGCATCGACCGGTTGAAACCGCATGATGAAGCAGACATCGAAGATTTTGTCTATAGAATGGTGCTTCAGGGTGGACGTCGCCCATTTGAACATGGACGCAATCACAACAGCAGGAAAAAAAACGGGTAAAAGAAAATAAAATCAGGCCGTAATCTGGCTATTCAGGCGGGTCACTTTTTGATGTAAATTCCGGGTCAGTTTTAAATGCAAATTAACACATCTGTTATAAGGTGTTTTTCTTGTATTTGCCTTTATAAATTTCTGCTTTATGAGGAATATTTATAATATCGTCTATAAAATAGAAGTTTACAGGCTCGGCATTGAATAGATAAAGAGTTGAAAAAACTTTTTGCTATTGTTGAATAGGGAATAAGATATATCGTATTTCATGTAATTTAATAACTTACGGTAGAGATATGTGTTAATCCGAGACCGCTTATTCGCAAATTGCATTTAGGTTTTCAGTTTTTAAATAACTGATCCAAAAAAATTTATACGCAGTTTTTGTGAAAACTGCGTATAAATCACTGATATTTAGTTATAATACAATTGGTTAACTGAAAAGTTTTAGAAAAAGGTTGTATTAAGGTGACGACTTTATTTTTGAGAAAGGATTTCTACAACAGGACGCCTCTATTATAGGTAACAACTTATTCGGTTAGATTGAAATGGCATGTATATAAAATCAATGACTTATTGGCCGTATAGGTAAGGACTTTATTTTACCCTTACATGTTTGTGGTTAGACAAAAATTATCGCAATTAAACAGGAATTAGTGCAATAAAACACTATACCCTATGAGTCAGCCCAAACTTATTCTGTCCAGAAGCATCCCGTTTAAAATCCCCTTACGGTTCTTTTTCACTGCACCTCTGTTTGGTGTTTTAGCCGCCATATTCATACTCTGGCAGGGGCCGCTGGCCTTCACTACGCGCTGGTCACCTGGTGTAGTGGCGGTTACGCATCTGATGGTACTGGGTTACATTGTCATGGTCATGCTGGGTGCGCTACTTCAGGTTGTTTCTGTTTTAACAGGCGCGCGCCTGCCCGGTATCAAACGTACAGGCCTGGTGACATACCTTTCCTTAACCGCGGGTACATTACTGCTGTCGGCTGGACTGGTGAATGACGCAGCAGATTTGATACGGCTGGCTATTGTATTGCTTGCCCTGTCATTTATTCTGTTCTGTTCAGTAGTCATCATGGGCCTGCTTACTGCGCAGGCTCGATCTGATGCGGCGGGCCGAATGTGGCTGGCCCTTATCAGTCTGGTGCTCACGGTGGCCCTGGGTATATGGCTGGCCACAGGTTACGCCTGGGATAACTTTACAGTTGACCGCACATTGACTGATATTCATTTGACCTGGGGCCTGTTGGGCTGGATAAGTCTGCTGGTGATGACCGTAGCCTATGAAGTTGTTCCCATGTTTCAGCTTACTCCCGCTTATCCCAAAGTATTAACGCGCTGGCTTAGCATGAGTATTTTTTTCGGTCTGATTGCATGGTCCGGGGGGATCCTGCTGGCCAACGCTTTCATTGTTTTGCTGGGCAGCCTGGTGTTGGCTTGTGGGCTATTCCTGTTTGCATTAACGACCCTCTGGCTACAGAAGCAACGTAAAAAAAAGCAGCCCAATGTCACCGTCTGGTTCTGGTTTTGCGCCATGCTCTGCCTGATTGCCGCCATCGGTGTGTGGGTATCGGCGCAATTCTATTTGCCTTTGAAGCAGGCCCCGTCTTATGCCTTAATGTTAGGCGTACTGATGATTGCTGGTTTTGCTATATCGGTCATTAACGGCATGCTCTATAAAATCATCCCCTTTCTTTGCTGGGTACATCTCAGCATGAAAGTAACCGAGCTTGGTGTCAGTCGTCGCCATATTCCTAATATTAAAACCTTCATTAACAACTCGCATGCGCATCTGCAACTGTTGCTGCACCTGCTTGCCTTATTGCTGATCGTGGTTGCCATTCTGTATCCCGAGCTGTTGCTAATTCCCGCGGCGGTGTTTTTTGCCTTATCAAATATACTCCTGTGCTGGAACCTCTTTGCTGTACTTCAGGTATATAAAAAATCAGAAACGGAAATAATTGCCAATGCTATGGCCTGAATGGCACACTTTTTTGCAGGGTGATAAATAGCTGCAGGATGGATCAGGCAGAGTTTTTAGCTGGATAATGGCGATCTAATGCGTTTTTACCACGTGTTTTATATGATCTCACACGGCATCTGAGTAAGCGGCCGCTAATCGAATGGCGACACTGGTATAAGCAGGCGTATCCTGGTGCCAGCACCTTCCTGGCTGTATGGCCGCCGTGCATATGGATGATACTGCGCACAGCAGCGCATTTCTGCTTTTATTGTCGGATCCGATATGCAAGCTGGAACTGTCAGTTTATGCGGTCTATCCCCAGCGTCGGTACCTGTCGCCCAGGGTACGCGCTTTTGTTGAATTCATGTCACAGCAGATTGGTGAGACGCCCAGATGGGAGTTCTAATAAAGTTAATAAATATAAGCCTGCAAATATAAAATATGACGAATCTTAAAGCCGCGATGAGAGTTGTGGCGGTTATTTTTTATCCCACCAGTCAGCAATAATTTTACCCACCGCAGGGTTGACCAGATAGCCGTAGGATCGGTGACAGTTTAGCCCTTTGTCATTGCGGAAAAAGTTATAGATGTCTTTGCAATGGTCATGGATGTCTTCGATGATGCCCAGTTTAATCATGTCTGAAAAATCATCACTAAATGTTCTGTCGAGTGCAGTGATATCGCCGACTGATGACACATTGGCCCAATGCCGAATATTGGCTGGATATTTTTCTATGCCAGTGTTGCTGGCTCCGAGTAAACGGTGCCGGACATAGTTCATGCCCAGAGGGCTGCCCAGGGTTAGAAATAAATCGACCTTGCCGGATAATTTTTCTGCATGTGAAAGCTCCCACAGCGCATCGTAGGCAATGATGCTGCCCAGACTGTGTCCGATAAGTAATATGCGGGTATTGGATGCAAACAAAGGCCGGAGCTGTTGTTTCAATATCTCACGTATCTCGTCAGCTATGTTCTGTTTGTTCTGGAAATAGCGGCTCAGTTCCAGAGCCGTTTGACGCAGGGTGTCTGGCATGAACTTAATCAGGCAGGGTACATAATCGATCAGTGTATACTGGGCGCGTGACAGTTTTTTATGCCAGTGATGGGCTTCGCGTATGTCGTCTTCGGTAGGGCCATGGGTGTTAAGCAGCGTATCAATCCAGGGCAGGTCGATGCTGATATCCTTAACTTCATGGTAGAAAATCGGGTTCCAGGGAATAATGCTGAAATCGTTTTCATGTTGGCTGAATTTGTTGGCAAGTTCGGGTTCAGCGCGATGCACTCCCTCAACAAGCGTGCGCCATAGCAAGTGCTGATGCTGTTGCGCGGGAGGCTTGGGGTTTTTGCCGGGCACAAAAATAATATGGCGCTTGATATTCATCAGCCGGAGCTAATTCCTGTATTGTTAATTTGATTTCTGTAGAGCATAGTCACGGTAAGTTCCTGTTATTGTCAATCTCGGAAACATTGTTTATGAATGAATCAACCAGGGTGCTTATTCTCGGTTATGGCGAAATGGGGCATGCCATGGAATCTCTGCTGGCGAATTATCACACGATTGATATCTGGGATAAGTTTCCACAGGCCGGTTTTCACAGTGTTGTCCTGGAAGATTGTGTGCCCAGGGCCGATATTGTTTTATTTTGCCTGCCGGTGAATCCGCATCGTGAAGTGGTAGAACAGATAAAACCGCTGCTCCAGGAACAGACCATTTGTCTCAGTATTGCCAAGGGGCTGGATGAAAAGGGTCAAACGGCGGCGCAAATATTTGAACAGGTGCTGCATGATCGGCCCTACGCGTTATTGTATGGGCCGATGATATCGGAAGAAATTCGTGCTGGTCGATATGCTTTTGCACAGGTGGGCTGCAAGGACGACATAGTATATCAACGGGTTTGCAGTTTATTTTCCAGCACAAAACTGTTTACCGAACCAACAAATGACATTGCCGGGATTAGCTGGTCTGTCATACTAAAAAATGTTTATGCCATGGTGTTTGGTATGGCGGATGAGCTGCAACTGGGTGATAACATGCGTGGTTTCCTGATGGTTGCTGCCGTGCGTGAACTGGAACAAATTGTCATGCAGATGGGGGGTAAACCCGCCAGCCCGTTTCATCTCGCCGGGCTGGGAGACCTGGTGACTACGGCCACCAGTGAAGACTCCCATCATCATGAACTGGGTAAAATGCTGGCCCGAGGTGAAACCCGTAACATAACAGGCGAGGGCGTGCATACCTTGCAGATGGTTGCAAAACATCACCTGCTCAACCCAGCTGTGTTCCCATTGTTTCTATTGATTCAACAGATTGTTGAACAGCCAGGCCAGACGGCACAGAAAATAGATGCCTTTATACAGCAACGCTATACCGACACACAGGGAGTAACTACAAGTGCCTGACAAAAACCAGGACAGCCTGATCCGTTCGCTGCAGAATCCGTCAATTTATCCACACGACACCGATCAGTTTCAGATGATTGAGACCCATATCTCGTGGGTTTTCCTGTGTGGCCCATATGCCTATAAAATCAAAAAGGCGCTCAATCTCGGTTTTCTCGATTTCACCACACTGGATAAACGCAAATTCTATTGCGAAGAGGAACTGCGCCTCAATGGCAGACTGGCGCCTGAGCTTTATCTGGCGGTGGTTCCCATTAGCGGCACGCCGAAGCAACCGCAACTGGGGGGATCCGGTGCAGCTATCGAATATGCGGTGAAAATGCGCCGCTTCACACAGGAAGCACTGCTAAGCCATATGCTGGAGCAGAATCGTCTGAAAAATACCCACATCGATCAGCTCATAGCACAGGTTGCGAACTTTCATCAGGCCCTTCCGGAGGCAACCGACGGAACCCCATACGGAACGCCGGAGCACGTTTGCGCCCCTGTGTATGAAAACTTTGTTCAGGTTCGAGAACGTATACACGATCCCCGTCATCTGCAATTGCTTGCTCGTATCAGGGAGTGGGCAGAACACGAACACCAGACATGCTACGAGCAGTTTCGGCAGAGAAAACAGCAGGGGTTTATCCGCGAATGCCATGGCGATATGCATCTGGGCAACATGGCGGTTATCGACGGGCGACCGGTCATCTTTGATGGTATCGAATTCAATCCTGATCTCTACTGGATTGACGTCATGAGCGAAGTGGCCTTTCTGTGTATGGATCTCGAGGATCACCAGCAGCGCAATTTTGCCTTCCGTTTCCTGAACGGCTATCTGGAACTGACCGGTGATTATGCAGGTATGCGGGTATTTCGCTACTATCTGGCTTACCGCGCCATGGTGCGGGCCAAAGTCGCCGCTATTCGTTTCAGTCAGGAGGCCGAGCGCGGCGCGCAATCGCCGGCCGCGCTGGAGTTCGAGCGTTATTTGCAACTCGCCCTCATTTATACGCAGCCGCAACAGCCGGTATTGTTAATCACCCATGGCTTATCAGGCAGCGGCAAGTCCACTCTTTCGGCGCCCCTGAGCGAGCGCATGGCGGCCATAAGAATCCGTTCGGATCGTGAGCGACAGCGACTGTTCGGTAAGGGCAGGAAGGACGGTGAGGCGACGATTATTGCTCAGGGTGTGTATTCCGGAGATGCCAGCCGGGAGACGTATGCGAAACTTGCGCAACTTGCCGAGATGGTACTGGAGTCCGGGCATTCGGCGATTATCGACGCGACGTTTCTGCAGCGGCCACAAAGAGATCCCTTCAAACAACTGGTGGATCGCCTCGGTGTGCCAATGCGCATCCTGTTCTTTCGTGCCGATGCCGATGTGCTACGGCAACGCATTCAGGGGCGTCAGCGTGCAGGGCGTGACATCTCGGAAGCCGATCTCAGTGTGCTGGAACATCAGCTCACGGTGTATGCAGGACTCGATGACGATGAGCAGGGCTATACCGTTACCATCGACACCCAGTCCGTCGCCGAAACGGAACAGATCCTGGCGCAGCTCAATCAGTCGCTGGGGCGCAAGCACAGTTTCTGATCAGGCCTTCAGGAATTATTAGTTTACTGAAAAGTGCAGCCACAGGAATCACAGCTTATGCTGGCTATGGTCCCTGGCCAGTAAAATGTAGAACGCCGGTAAAATAAACAGGGTAAAGAAAGTGCCAATGCCCAGCCCGGCGGCGATAGTTAAACCGATATGAAAGCGACTGACCGCACCGGCGCCGGTGGCGACCAGCAGCGGGAACATGGCGACGATCAGTGCAATGGTAGTCATGAAAATGGGCCGCAGTCGAATACTGGCGGCTTTTTCCACTGCCGCCCGTTTTGACAGGTTCTCTTCTATTTGCAGTTTGTTGGCAAACTCAACAATGAGAATGCCATTTTTCGCGACCACACCGATTAATGTAATCAGCCCCACCTTGGTGTAGATGTTGAGTGATAAGGCATTGACATCCAGCATGATAAAGAACAGCGCACCGGCGGTTGCCAGTGGTACTGATACCAGAATAATCGCCGGGTCACGCCAGCTTTCAAACTGCGCCGCCAGCACCAGATAAATCACCAGCAGTGACATCAACATGGTCACCGTAAGGGCTGAACTTTCCTGTGCATACTGGCGTGAATCACCGAGATAATCATAACCATAACCCCTGGGTAGATTCTGCTTGGCCAGCTCGGTGAGATATTCCAGTGCATCGCCCAGGGCCACATCGGGCTGGGTGACACCCTGGATGACCAGTGAATTCAGTTGCTGGAACTGGGTGCGGTCGGTCGGTTCCACCGATTGTTTCATGGTGACGATCGTCGACAGGGGTACCAGGTTACCGGCAGCGCTGCGCACATAATAGTCCTTGAGCATTTCTGCATCGCGACGGAAGTCCCGCGACACCATGGGAATGACTTTGTAGCTGCGACCTTCCATGCTGAAGCGATTGACATAGCTGCCGCCCAGCAAGGTGCCCAGATTACGTCCGATACTGGCCATACTGATGCCGAGATCACCGGCCCGGTCACGATCGATTTCGATGCTGATCGTCGGCCGGTCGATATCAATGGACTTCTCTAGAAACATAAAATGACCACTGGCCATCGCCTGCACCAGCAGTTCATCGGCCACTTCTACCAGTTCTTCATAGCTGCGGTCGGAAGTGACGACAAACTGCAGCGGAGCACCACGAGATGGTGTGGGAATACTTGGTCGAGGAAACACAAAACTGCGAAAACCGGATATCTCGCTGAGCATACCCGACAGGGGCGCCTTTATTTCTTTCTGTGCCCGCTCACGCTCATCCACCGGTTTCATTTTGAAACCACCAAAAATCTGCCCGGGGGTGCGGCCCAGAATATAAAAACTGTCATTATATTCGGGAAAGGTTTCAAAGCCCGACTGTATTTGTGCGCCGTAGGCTTCGAGATATTCCAGGGTTGCAGTGCGTGGCCCGGTGGCGTTGAAAAACAGAATGCCCTGATCTTCATCGGGCGCCAGTTCGTTTTTGCTGTTCATGTACATCAGGTAATTGGAAAATAAAATGAGTGCGCCGAGCGCAACCATGATGCCGACACTGTTGAGTACTTTATGCAGGGCGCGGCGGTAACCATTGGCTAACCAGTTAAAAGCAGCTTCGACCTGCTGCTCAAAGCGGCCTTCGCTGCCGTGTTCCTGTAGTACCCGCGATGCCAGCATGGGAGACAGGGTTAAGGCAATAACACCGGAGATGAGTACGGCGCCGGTGAGTGTGAAGGCAAATTCAATAAACAGGGCACCGGTGAGGCCGCCCATAAAACCGATGGGTGCATAGACGGCAAGCAGGGTGGTGGTCATGGCGATAATGGGGATGGCCAGTTCGCGCGCACCTTTGAGTGCGGCCTGCAGGCGTGATTCGCCCTGCTCGATGTGGCGATGCACGTTTTCCACTACGATAATGGCATCATCCACCACCAGACCAATCGCCAGCACCATGGATAACAGAGTTAGCAAATTCAGCGAATAACCCAGCAGGTACATGACGAAGGCGGCACCGATCATTGACAGGGGTACGGTCACGGCAGGAATGATGGCCGCACGCAATGAACCCAGGGTGAGATAAATGACCACCAGCACGATGAGCACGGCTTCGATAATGGTTTTGTAAACTTCGCTAATCGATGACTTGATAAACTGACTGGCATCGTAAGGCACCTTTACCTGTAAACCCTGTGGCAACTGTGACTCAACTTTTGGGATGAGTCTGTTAACGGCATCGGCGACGTTGATAGGATTGGCGCCAGGTGCCTGTTCAATACCGATGAACACCGAGGGAATGCCTTTGTACCAGGTGGTGGTGTTGTAATCATCAGCGCCCAGTTCGGTTTCGGCGATATCCTGCAATCGCACCAGTATGCCCTGATCGCTGCGCACCACCAGTTTGCGGAAGTTTTCTGGCTCATTCACATCGGTGGTGGCGGTGAGATTAATGGCCAGATATTTGTCTTTGGTTGAGCCGATACCGGCCTGATAGTTATTGTTGGTCAGCACATTGACCACATCTTCGCCGGTCACGCCCAGCGCCGCCATGCGTTGTGGATTGAGCCAGATGCGCATGGCAAACTGTGAGGCAAACAGGCGTGCCTTGGCGACGCCGGGCAGGGCCTGCAACTGGGGCTGAACGACGCGCAATACGTAATCACTGATTTGTGGCCGGGGTATCTTGTCACTGAAAAATGCCAGATACATCAGCGCGGTTCGATCACCGGTGGTGGATTCGATGACCGGATCCTCCGCTTCGGCGGGTAATTCGCGGCGTTTGCTGGCAACCTTGGCCTGTATTTCGGCGATGGCGGCATTCGGGTCATAGTTGAGGCGCATCTGGGCTTCGATGGTGGACATGCCCTGGGTGCTGGTCGACGAAATAAAATCGATGCCATTGGCTTCCGCCATCGCCTGCTGGATAGGGGTGGTGACGAAGCCTTTCACCAGTTCCGAGCTGGCGCCGGGGTAGGCGGTGCTTACCGTGATCACGGTATTTTTTATTAACGGAAACTGGCGTACTTCCAGCAGGCCGAGTGAGCGCAGGCCCATTAACAGAATCAACAGGCTGATAACGGTCGCCAGTACCGGACGATGGATAAAAATGTCGGTAAACTTCATTCGCCCTGAATCTCCGCGTCGTTCAGCTCGATCTGGTTGTCGATCTTGACCGACATGCCATCACGTAGTTTCACCAGTCCGGTACGCACCACCTGGGTGCCCACCGGCAGGCCGGAGATGGCAACCAGGCCATTTTTAATTTCACCGGTTTCCACCGCTGTGCGTTTGACCATGAGCATGTCCTGCTCATTGCGGGTAATTACAAATACGAAGTTGCCGTAGGTATTAAAACTGATGGCGGTACGCGGTAGCGTCAACACCTTGCGGGCTTCACCGGTGATGGTTTCCACCTGGGCGAACATGCCGGGGCGCAGCAGTTTGTCGGTGTTTTCCAGATTGGCGCGGACTTTCAGGCTGCGGGTGCCGGTATCGACACCGGGATTCAGGGCGCTGATCTCGCCGCTAAAAATGCGGCCCGGGATGGCATCAACTTGCAGGTTTACGGTCTGACCGGCCTGTATTCGGTTTAAGTAGCGTTCTGATAAAGTGTAATCCACATAAATGGGATCCAGGGTTTGCAGGCTGACGATCGGGTTGCCGGCTTCGAAAAACTGGCCCAGGTCGACCTGACGTATACCGGCCAGACCGCTAAAAGGTGCGCGGATAGTTTTGCGCTTTATCACCGCTTCCTGCTGTTTTACCCGGGCTTTGGTGGCATCCAGACGAGCCAGCGCTTCATCGTATTCCGATTTTGAAATAACCCGTTTTTTTGACAGATCCCTGGCGCGATTGAACTGCACCTGGGCCAGTTGGCTTTCTGCCCGCAGTGCGTCCAGCGCTGCCCGGTCGACCGAATCATCTAAGCGGATCAGTATCTGTCCTTGTGCAACCTGCTGGCCGGAGGTAAAGACAATTTCGCTGACAATGCCGTTCACTTCGGTGCTGACATTAATGCCGTTGGTTGCCACCAGCGTGCCAACGGATTGCAGTGACGGCAGCCAGCTTTGTTGCGTCACTTCGGTTGCCGCAATTACGGCGGGCGGAAGACTTTGTTGTGTGTCGGCCTGTTGCTGCAGACTGTTCCAGTAGAGGAAACCGGCTATAGCTGCGGTGAGAAGT
>JAPHRO010000008.1 GCA_026195895.1 Gammaproteobacteria bacterium | reverse complement strand
CTTGACCTTGTCGCAGCTTTCGATTTATTTTGATGGCAGGTTAGATGACGTACTGGATATTTAATCGATTATGCTGACACAGAATTTTGAACGCCCTCATAAAAAAGCCGCCAATTAATTTACGCAGCTTTAGTATTATGTTGATGCATCATTATTAATAACTGAGCTTCTGTTTGGCTAATCCCACATAACTCCGTGATTTCATCAACAGAACTTCCCTTTTGCGCTAGCTGAATAGCTTGCGCATAAGGCGTATTGCTTTGTAACTGTAATTGTAGCTCGTCCATGCGACTACTTATCATCTGTAATTCTTTTTCCAGTTTTAAAAACCGACTTCCCAGGCCAATCGATCCGGCATTCAAAGCTTTGATTTCGTCTTCGACATGGCTTGTTACTTGCTGATGAATTGTTTTCTCAAACGCATCTATGCGCTTACGCGTCCATACCCAGATAGACAAAGAAGCCGCAAAAAGAACTAAAACAATTAATAAGATCAGTGCATTCATTTGTAAACTCGCCTTTCATGCTTACGAGAATGCACTGGATAGAGATTAGAAACCTGACATCTCAGCCCATTCGTCATCGCTCAGTAATTTGTTCAGATCCACCAGGATCAACAAATGTTCTGGGCGACTCACTACACCCTCGATATAGCGTGCTGTTTCATCATTGCCAACATTTGGTGCAGTTTCTATTTCATTGCTGTAAATATCTACAACTTCTGAAACACTATCAACGATAATCCCAACCGTCTGATTTTCTGCCTCAATGATAACAATACGTGTCGAATCATCCATTTCCCTGGGAGGTAAGCCAAAGCGCATACGCGTATCAATGACCGTTACAACATTACCACGCAGGTTAATGATGCCAATGACATAATTAGGTGCTCCTGGTACAGGTGCTATTTCGGTGACTCTCAGTACTTCCTGAACCAACATGACATTAATGCCATATACTTCTTCGTCCAGCATGAAAGTGACACATTGTCTATGCTCACCTTTACCGAAATCATCATCACTCATATTAGAGCTCCACTTAATTTATATTTATGCAGTTTGTATGCCAGCCCGTACCGACACTTTTTATTGATTACTTCACTATGAGATTTTAGTCCAGAAGCTGGCAAAAGCCAGCCGACACTGGTCATAAGTATTGCCTGAAATCAGGTCACTTTATTTTTTTCGTTTAGCATCTCAGCAAACATTTCACTATCAATAAGCGCACAGAGCCTTTCTAGCGCGGTCCCTGCAAGCCAGGGGCGCAGCGTCTTATTGGTACGCCATTTAACCTCTTTCGCCGTCAGCCAGATAACATCACCAATACTGTCACAGGCCAGTCCCCACTGATTATCATCCACCAGTAAAATATGGCTGAACCGTTCTCCCGGCGGCTGTGTTATGTTTACGCGTCGATTTTCTGGCATTACCATCAAAGCAGTATCAATAACTTTGACGTTTTTACCTAAATTATTCACCAGCCCAAGATACCAGTCTGTCTGATTCGGTGTTTCAACTATTTTATCAGTCCAGGGAATCACACTGTTTAACTTTTCCAGTGGTACGGCGAGATTCAAACCGGAAACATTAAATAATAAACATTGAAAAGCCTGTTGCGCCCACTCTGGCACTTCACTATCTTCTGCTACCGGTGCCTTGGCTTGTTTAACAACCTCAGTTTCTGTCGCGGCGACTATTTTCTCTTCAACAAGCGTTTCAGGTTTTGCTTCAACAACTATCTCGGGTATTTCAGCAACCAGTTTTTCCAGCCCAATAGCAACCGGTTTTATCTGTTCAATCTGAGTATCTTCTACGGCATCTGTATCGTTTGCATCCTGCAACAATGCCTGCAAATAATCATTTATCGCCTGCTGCTGATTGCTCATTGCTTTGTCACCCTGCCGCGCCATCAAATTATTCCTCCATTAGCAACAGATAAACCCGTACCATCTTTTTCCAGCATGTAATCAAGCAAATGGGAATAAGCGCGACTACCACGACAACTCGGCCGGGCAATTGATAGCGGAATACCTTTCTGACTCGCTTCTCTAAACTGGGTATCTATGGGCACAACACCATCCCAGATACGTTCCTGATAATCGCTACGTAAGGTTCGCAGAGTTTCGATAGAAGCCTTCAGGCGACGATCAAAAAAGGTGGGCACAATAGTGAAATCGATGTTTTGTTTACCGGCCTTCTGGATCATGGTCAATGTGTGCACCATGCGCTCCAGTCCTTTTAAGGCAAGAAATTCAGTTTGCACGGGAATCAGTAATCGATCACAGGCTGCCAGTGCATTCACCATCAGCAAACCCAGCATAGGTGGGCAGTCAATGATCGCAAAATCAAAACTCTGCTGAATCTGGTCAAGGCCTTTTTTTATCACCAGGCCCATGCCATCTCGGGCACCCAACTGTCGATCGAGCGTGGCCAATGCTGATGAAGCAGGTATGAAAAATAAATTTGTAAATCGGGTTTTTCGGACGACAGATTTAATGCCTGCCGTTCGCTGAAACAGTTCATAACCACTGGGTTCAATCTCATCTGGATCAGCACCAAAATAACTGGTTAAAGAACCGTGGGGATCGAGATCAACCAGCAGCACTCGATAACCACGTTTTTGCATGACGCCTGCTAGCGTTACCGCTGTCGTGGTCTTACCTACGCCACCTTTCTGATTCGCTACTGCCCAAACTTTCATTGTAAATCTCGCGCAGGTTCAGCAGCCTGCAAGGACGGTACTCTCACCGCAGGCTCTGCAACTGCCTGGCTAGCCTCTATTGCTGAATCCGCAAAAGGTGTCGCGTCACTAAACATGTCTTCACCTGCAAGTATCCGAATCACAACGCGGCGATTTTTCTGTCTATTTTCTATCGTTGAATTGTCACCAGTTGGACGAAACTCACCAAAGCCAATAGCCCCCATACGTTGTGGATTAATGCCCGACTGCGCGAACAGTCGCACAACACTGGCGGCTCGCGCAGCAGATAGTTCCCAGTTAGAGGGAAACTGTACCGTATTAATTGGCACGTTATCCGTGTAACCGGATACATATAATGGATTTTTACTTTCTTTAAACGCTTCAGCTAAACCACTCAGAATCAAACTGGCCTGTTGCGAAAGCTGAGCACTGCCACTGGTAAATAAAACATTATTACTGATCTCCACTTCCAGCCATTTTTCATTGCCACGCACCGCAATCTGACCTTTCTTGATCCATTCTTTCATGTTTTTTTCTATCTGCGCAGCCGTTTCCGTCATGGCTTTCAGACCGGCCTGACCTTCCAGACCAATCGATATGGGCGCGCGTTGCACTGATATTCCCAGTTGACTACCCGGCTGTCCAATCTGACTGGATGTTTTGTTAAAAGCCGTTGTCATGGAATCCGATAGCACTCGATATTTACCTAGATTAACTGATGAAATGGAATACATAACAACAAAAAAAGCGAACAACAGGGTTATGAAATCGGCATAAGAGACTAACCAGCGGTCAGTATTTTCCTCATCAAGATTGGTTACCCTGCGTCGAGACATTGATTAAAACCTGTATCATTTAGCGCAAATAGCTTTGCAATTTGGATTCCAGGTTACGGGGATTTTCCCCCTCCGCAATAGCCACAATGCCTTCCAGCATCATTTCATATTGCATCACCTGTTTTTGTACCATGGCTTTTAATTTTCCCGCCATTGGCAGGAGAATCAGATTGGCCAGACCGACACCATATATTGTGGCCACAAAAGCAGTGGCAATACCAGCGCCAAGCCTGGTCGGATCGGCCAGATTGTTCATCACGTGTATCAACCCCAACACTGCACCCAAAATGCCAATCGTTGGACTATAGCCACCCATGGATTCGTAAACCCTGGCTGCCTGCAATTCAAAATGCTCCATCACGCCGATTTCTGTTTCCATCACACTACGAATGGTTTCCGGCTCATTGCCATCAACTAATAGTTGCAACCCTTTTCTCGAAAACAGATCCTGTTCGTCTTCCGATGCTTCTTCCAGAGCAAGCAAACCTTCGCGTCGAGAAATCTGGCTCCAGCCAACCAGTTTTTCCAGGGTAGCGGCAATGTTCACATCGGGTGTAATGAATATCCAGCGGGCCATGGACATGGCCCGAAAAAATACGGGAATGGATGTCTGCAGCATGACCGCACCCACGGTACCGCCCACTACAATCAAAAATGCAGTCAGTTGAAATAATTGACTGGTGTGGCCACCATCCAGCAGATTACCGCCAATTACTGCAGTAAGAGCAATCACAATACCTAATATGCTCAAAATATCCATTTCAGAACAGTACTACCAGTGGACCATTTCTTTTCATATTCATAAACACCTCTAAATCAGATCAATTATATGATCTAGACTTATGAATTTGTTGCAAGTTTCTTGCCTATTTCTTTTAGAGGTAAAATTTGTTCTGCAATATCGGCAACGGCCGCGGGCATACCGTAAATAGTACTGGTAGCTTCGTCCTGCGCCCAGATGGTGGAACCACGGCTTTTCAGTTTATGACAGGCTTCTCGTCCATCGGCTCCCATACCGGTAAGTATGACACCCAACACGCGATTACCCAAAATACCTGCCAGCGATTCAAATGTGACATTTACACAGGGCTTGTAGTTCTGCATAGGATCCGTTTCTTCTCTAACCTTTACCTGAAGCCGCCCGGCTCGCTTTTCCAGCTCCATTTGCATACCACCAGGCGCCAGTAGCGCAACCCCCGGCTGCACCAGATCGCCATCCTGGGCTTCCTTCACCGTGATAGCACATAGCTGGTTTAAGCGCGATGCAAATGCCTCGGTGAATTTTGCTGGCATATGCTGTACCAGCATTATCGGCAAGGGAAAACTTTTGGGTAACTGAATCAATACTTCCTGCAAAGCAACCGGCCCGCCCGTTGAAGTACCAATAGCCAATAAATCAAAGTCTGAGCTACTGAATCGTTTCGCCGGTCTTGACGGGATCGGTGCAGCAGGTGCCGGTTTTGTGACGGGTCTGGCAGCGGTTTGCCGTAAAGCCGACGGTTGCGATGGCCTGCCAGGTGCCGGCGTGGTTCTGCTTGCCGACGCAATAGCTTTAATCCGTGAACACAGGATATTCCTGGCTTCATCCTTGTTATTGGAAATATCATCGAAACGCTTGGGTAAAAAATCCGTTGCCCCGGCTTCGAGCGCATCCAGGGTTGCCTTGGCGCCATCGTACGTCAGGGAGGAAAACATCAGTATGGGAACCGGACTCGATTTCATGATTTCACGAGTCGCATCGATGCCATTCATTTCCGGCATTTCGATATCCATAGTAATCACATCGGGTTTGCAGGTCATTGCTTTGGCAATAGCATCTTTGCCATCAACCGCTGCATCTACAACTTCGATTTGGGGATCTGAATTCAGGATTTCAGTTAGTCGACGACGGAAAAAACCCGAGTCATCAACAACCAGGACACGTATTGTCATGGAAAATTTCTCTAATAATATTTTTTTATGAGTACGCTCTCTAGCGTATGTTAAAAACCTTTTCGCGCTCTGGCTTTTAACAGACTCTGGACATCGATGATCAGTGCAATGCCGCCATCACCGGTAATTGTAGAGCCTGCAAAACCTGGCAAACCCTGTAACATGGCACCCAATGGTTTGATGACCACTTCTTCCTGGCCCACCACCTGATCCGTTACCAGCCCCACCATTCGATTACCGATCTGCACAATAATAACCTGGCCTTCACCCTCACCATATTTTGCCGTTTCGCCAGGCCGCATTAACCATTTGGACAAATAAAACAACGGCACCGCTTTTTCACGAACCATAACCATTAACTGGCCATCAACGACATTGGTTTTACGAGTATCCAGTTCAAATATTTCATTCACATTCGATAACGGTAAGGCGAACGTCCGTTCACCAAGCGCAATCATCAGCGTGGGCAGTATCGCCAGGGTCAACGGCACCTTGATGGTCAGCAGGGTACCTTTCCCTAAAGTGGAATCGATATCCAGTGTGCCGTTCAATTGTGTAATACGGGTTTTGACTACATCCATACCCACGCCACGACCGGATATATCGGAAATCTCTTCCTTGGTGGAAAAGCCCGCCATAAAAATCAGATTAAAGCATTCTTTATCATCTAACCGCGAAGCCGTTTCTTCATCCATTAAACCTTTTTCTACCGCTTTCCCGCGCAAAACTTCGGCATCCATTCCGGCTCCATCATCTTCTATCGACAACAGAATATGGTCGCCTTCCTGTTGCGCTGACAGGCTAACGGTCCCTTCGCGTGGCTTACCTTTTTGCTCACGAACATCGGGCATTTCTATACCATGATCAACCGCATTTCGCACCAGATGCACCAGAGGGTCAGCCAGCGCCTCCACCAGATTTTTATCCAGATCGGTTTCCTCACCCATCATTTCCAGTTTGATTTCTTTATTAATCTGGCGCGATAAATCACGCACCACGCGGGGGAATCGACCAAACACTTTCTTGATTGGCTGCATACGGGTTTTCATCACCGATGTCTGCAAATCGGAGGTCACCATATCCAGATTGGTAATCGCCTGGGTCACCTGACCTTCACCCATAGTGGCCCGTAGTGTCTGCAATCGATTGCGCACCAGTACCAGCTCACCGACCAGATTCATAATTTCATCCAGCCGCTCGGTATCTACACGAACCGAGGTTTCAGCCGCCGGTTTGGCAGGCGCTGAAGGTTTGGGCGCAGCGGGCTTAGGCGCGGCAGGTTTTGCTGCAGCAGGCTGCTTGGCCGCCGGTTTTTTAGCGACAGGCTTATCCCCGGTCGGACCTTTGCCGGCGCCATGGATATCATCCAGCAGCGCATCGAATTCATCATCAGTAATTAAGTCATCACCAGCAGGCGAGGCGGGTTTTTCTGTTTTGGGTGGTGTCGTAGCTGCAGCTTCTTTTTCAGAAGTCGGTCCTTTGCCTTTGCCGTGAATGTTATCTAACAGGGCATCAAATTCATCATCACTGATCAAATCATCATCGGACGCGGGCTTCGCCGATTCTATAGCAGGGTCTGAGGCTTCATCCGGTTTGCCACTGTGCTTGCCTTTACCATGGATATCATCCAGTAAAGCTTCAAATTCTTCATCAGTAATCTCATCACTATCGCCAGTTGCCGGCGCAGTTTTTTCATTTTTCGATGAATCCATTGCATCAAGCAGAGCTTCAAACTCATCATCGGTCTGATCGTGCGCTGCTGGTGACTGCTCATGCTCAACTTCGGCAGCTTGCTCCTCCTCGGTAACCGCTTCGGGCTCATCATTACCGGGCACTGAATAGGTTTTGAGCTGGGCAAGTAAGTCGGGTGATGCTGCCGTGGGTTCCTGGCCATTCTGAATTTCGGCGAACATGATCTGTACGCAATCAAGTCCCTGTAATACGGCATCCATCAAGGCCGGTGTTACGGCGCGCTCACCCTGGCGTAACACATTGAATACATCTTCACATACGTGACAACAATCAACCATGGGATCAATCGCAAGAAAACCAGCACCGCCTTTTACAGTATGAAATCCTCTAAAAACCGCATTTAATAAATCAGCATCTTCGGGTGACTGTTCAAGGTCAACTAGCTGTTCACTCAGTAGCTCTAGTATTTCTCCTGCTTCGACTAAAAAATCCTGAAGAATTTCATCATCTAGATCGATTGACATACCTGCCCTCTAAAAACCCAGACTTGCTAATAAATCATCCACATCATCCTGCCCTTTCATTACATCGTCAGATGTTTCCTTACCTGGAACCTGCGGACCTTCAAGTTTGGTTTTTTCTTTATTTTGTTCTTCTGCTTTTGTTTCCTCAGGGATATAGTGCTCACCCTGGATCTTAATAAGCTCAACCAGATTACCTTCGATTTCATCAACCAGGTTAATAACTCTACGGATTATCTGCCCGGTTAAATCCTGGAAGTCCTGCGCCATGAGTACTTCGGTAAATCCGGACAACAACTCGGTCATCATGCTTTCCGACTCGGAGAAAAAGCCTTCCACTTCCTGCCCCATCTCACGTAATTCATCGGCACTTAATTCACGATTGCGAAATCTGGCCCATTGCTCGGCCAGATGTCTGGCTTGCTCACTAAGGCGTTCCGCGACGGGCGAACCTTTCTCTACAACCGTCAACACGGTATTTGCGGCATTCTCTGTCATGGTAATAACGTATTCGAGACGATCTTTAGCATCTGGAATATCTGTTTCTGCTAGATCGGAAATACGAGAATCCATGCGAAAGTTCATAATGGAATCATGTATCTCTCGCGTCATTTTCCCCAGCTCATGAAACAGACTGGCATCCCGCAGAGACATAATTTCATCTAGTGATGTGTCTAAATCCTGATCGCTAACGTCATCGTTTTCCAGTAAGCTAACTAATGATCTGGCTTTTTCAAGTAAGGCCTGTTTATCAAGTGGATTATTTTCCATACAGCCTTAGCCTTCTATACGCTCAAAAATCTTATCAATTTTTTCTTTCAGTGTTTGTGCGGTGAATGGTTTAACAATATAACCATTTACGCCTTCCTGAGCCGCCATCACAATCTGTTCTTTCTTGGCTTCAGCCGTCACCATGAGCACAGGTAGGTCTTTCAATTTGTCATCTGCGCGAACCGCACGTAACAAATCAATACCGGTCATGCCGGGCATATTCCAGTCGGTTACCAGAAAATCATAATTACCCGATTGAAGTTTAGGAAGCCCGGTGTTTCCGTCATCTGCTTCATCAGTATTGTTAAAGCCCAAATCTCTCAGCAGATTTTTAATAATTCGCCTCATAGTGGAGAAATCATCCACGATAAGGATTTTCATATTTTTATCCAAGGCAATAGCCCTCAGTGTTTTACTTGTTTAATAAGGATTCTGGCAGACATTTGTGTAATTTCCAGTTTCTACCAGATAAATCAGCTATTTATTTCAGCTTTCAGGTTTCGTCCAGTCAGATAATTTTGAACGAACTCGAGCGAGTGCCTGACCGTGAATCTGGCATACCCGGGATTCACTAATATCCAGCACCTGGCCAATCTCTTTCAGATTCAGCTCTTCATTATAATACAGTGACATAACCATTTGTTCACGCTCGGGCAATTCCGAAATACATTTTGCTAGCGCCTGCTGGAAACCTTCTTTCTGCAACGCGGCAAATGGCTCTTTTTCTCCAGTGCTCAGACTTATCGGATGCCCTTCATCATCGGCCTGCTCCAGACTAAATAAGCGGGCGCTGGCACTGTCCCGCATGATGCGGTGAAATTCATCCAGCGAGATACCCAGCTTATCCGCAACTTCATGGTCTTTGGCATCGCGGCCTGTTGCGTTTTCAATTTCCCGTATCGCCTGATTTAGCTCGCGCATTTTTCGGTGCAGGGATCTTGGCGACCAGTCGCCATGCCGCACTTCATCCAGCATGGCACCCCGCACCCGGATACCGGCATAGGTTTCAAAACTTGCACCCTGGGTAGGATCATAATGTTTGGCCGCCTCGATCAATCCGACCATGCCCGCCTGCACCATATCATCAACTTGAACAGATGATGGCAACCGACTGATCAGATGATAGGCGATGCGTTTGACCAGACCAATGTTGTCAACGATACGTTGATCACGTTGATCTTTTTGTGCTTCAGCATACATGGCACAACCCGTAAACATAAATCGAAATATTATCCTGCAGCACTGTATTGAATAAGACGCTCAACGAAAAATTCCAGATGCCCTCCTGCCTGCTCAGGCAAGGGCCAGTTAATTACTTTTTTTGCTATCTTGCGAAAAGCCAATGCCGATGGACTCTGCGGATAAGACTGAACGACCGCATGCTGCCGTTTAACGGCTTTCACCAGATACTCGTCATTGGGTATAGCACCCAGATAATCCAGTGTCACGTCCAGATACTGATCAGTAACTCGAGAAAGTTTTGCAAATAGATTGAGACCTTCTTTCGGGCTGCGAATCATATTGGCTAAAATATTAAAACGTTGCACGCCATGATCTTCACTCAACACTTTTATTAGCGCATAGGCATCGGTCAAAGAAGTCGGCTCATTACAAACCACCACAATGACTTCATTCGAGGCTCGAGTAAAACTCACCACACCATCGGAAATGCCGGCGGCAGTATCCACCACCAGAATATCAATCGGCATATTAATTTCGCTAAAGGCGCGAATGACCCCTGCGTGCTGAGCCGGCGTTAATTCCGACATCATCTGCGTGCCGGAAGCTGCAGGCACTATTTTCAGCCCCTCGGGGCCAGCAACGATAATTTCTTCCAGGGTACGTTCACCACTGATGACGTGTGACAGGTTATATTCAGAATGGAGTCCCAGTAACAAATCGACGTTTGCCAGACCCAGATCAGCATCCAGCAACAACACATTTTTACCTGCTTCCACCATGGAGATAGACAGGTTTACCGAGACATTGGTTTTACCCACGCCTCCTTTGCCACTTGCCACTGCAATAACCTGTACTGGTTTTTGTTTTGTCATTCTTCTTAAGCCCGCTGCCTGGTCACTCATCTATATGCTCATTAATTATATTGTAGGCTGGCCTGACACTTTTTGCGTAAGCCAAAATATTTCAATCACCGATTATTAATCGCAGTCTGGCTATTCCTTAAGCATAGGCATTTCATAAATGCGCATGACTGACACCACCGCTAAACGCCACCGCCATAAATTCATCATCACTGGGTTCGCGATGGAGTTTCATCAGATTCAGCGCCTCGTCAACCAGTTCTCTGGCGCGCGCTCGATGCAAATCTTCAGGCACCCGCTGACCGTCACTCACAAATGCCGCTGGCAAATGGTGTTTAATCATAGCACTCAATACACCGCCCAGACTCACCGCCTCGTCAGTTTTGGTCAGAATACATCCCGCCAGATTGGCTTTTTTAAATGATTTTATCGTTTCATTTAAAGCCGGCAACTGCGCATTGGCCGATAACACCAGATACGATTTGATAATCGCCTCATGGTTACCCAGATGGACAAACTGTTCACTCAGGCGCAGATCTCGCTGGCTCATGCCCGCAGTATCAATCAAGATCAGTTTCTTGTCATACAGTTTGTGCAACAGTGCCTGCAATTCCTGTTTATCGGCGGCCTGGTGAACAGGCACGCCAAGTAAACGGCCATAAGTCATCAGTTGCTCATGGGCGCCGATACGATAATTGTCTGTACTGATTAAGGCCACATGGCGCTGACCGTGTTGCATGGCAAAACGGGCCGCCAATTTGGCAATGGTGGTGGTTTTACCCACCCCTGTTGGCCCAACCATGGCGTAAACACCGCCGCGATTAAGGATATCATCATCAGCAACCGGCAATTGATGTACCAACTGCTTCAGCGCAGCCTGCATCGCCTGATCAATATGCGCGTGGTTATCCAGCCCTTTGGCCAGATATTTACACACATCCTGACTTAATCCCATTTCAGTTAAACGCTTGTACAGGGTGACACGCAAAGGATGTTTTTCAGTCAGGCTACCCCATTCACTCATGGTCTGCTGGTTTTCGATCATGGCACGCAGCAATTTAAGCTCATCACGCATCTCGGTGATGCCATGTTTCTCCTGCGCCATTGATTGATATAAACCGGCGGCCTGATGATCTGACACCGATGCAGGGGAGTTTTCTAAGCCTGCGGCAGGCTTTTCTACCGGTGCCGGTGCTGCCGCTGGAGCTAATTCATGTTCAGAAATATTCTGCTCGGTGACTGATTTACTGGTATCGCCCATATCCGATGAAGCAATAGTCTGCTTCTCCATGGCGTCACGCTGGGCAGCAGCCTGTTCGTAATAAGCCGCTGCACTGCCGGGTTTGTTAGTATTTAACTGGGTATCCAGTGCCTGGTTAATCAACTGCTCGTCGTAATCCATCGCGGCCAGAATTTCCACCTGCCCATCCACCTTTCGATTCGACAGAATGACTGCATTAGCCCCGAGTTCTTCTTTTACCAGCCGAATCGCTGTTCGCATATCATCAGCCACAAAACGCTTTACTTTCATATTTATTCTCCTGCACCAACGGCAGCAACAACTTTAATATTTTTGTTATCGGGGATTTCACTGTAGGACAGGACAGTAAGACCTGATATCGAGTGTTTCACTAATTGCGCCAACCACAACCTGAGCGGCGGCGCGACCACCAGTATGGCAGGCTGTCCGGCCATTTCCTGCTGCCTGACCACTTCTTCCAGTGATTTAAACATGCGATCTGCCAGCCCCGGCTCAACACCCAGGGCACCCTGGGCAGAACCCTGAACCGACTGCATCAGCAACTGCTCCAGTGCCGGCTCTAATGTAATCACGGGCAGGTCCTGCTCGATGCCGATGACTTTCTGTACAATCGAACGGCCCAGGGCAATACGCACTGCCTCAGTCAAAGCACCGGGATCCTGAATACGACCACCCTGCTCGGCCAGCACTTCAGCAATGGTGCGCACATCACGAATGGGCACACCTTCACCGAGCAGATTCTGCATCACTTTCACCACCACACTCAACGGCAGCAGTTTCGGTACCAGATCCTCAACCAGCTTGGGCGACTGGGCGGCCAGTTTATCGAGTAATTGCTGCACTTCTTCATGGCCAATCAGGTCGGCTGCATTGTCGTGCAGCAATTGATTTAAATGGGTTGCAATGACGGTGGTTGGATCAACCACGGTATAGCCCAGAGTCTGCGCATGATCCCGCTGGCCGGGATCAATCCAGATGGCATCCAGGCCAAAAGCGGGATCTTTAGTTTTTGTGCCCTGCAGATCACCATAAACCTGGCCAGGATTAATCGCCATTTCACGATCGGGATACACTTCCGACTCACCCACCGGCACCCCCATCAAGGTAATACGATAGGCATTGGGATTCAGGTCGAGGTTGTCGCGAATATGCACCGAATGCACCAGAAAACCCAGCTCCTGAGACAGTTTTTTGCGCACACCTTTAATTCGATTGAGCAACTGTCCATCCTGATTACGATCCACCATCGGGATCAGCCCATAGCCCACTTCCAGCCCAATCAGATCAACCGGCTGGACATCATCCCAGGACAATTCCTTCGGTTCGGCCGGCTTCGTCGGTGCTTCTTCGACCTGCACTCGCTCACGTACTTCGGCCTCCTCCTGTCGTCTATCCAGCAGTTTGGCAGAACCCGCACAGACAGCTGCCAGTGTCAGGAAGGCCACATTCGGCATACCCGGAATAACGCCAATAATGGCCATGATGGCTGCCGTCACCCAGAGCACTCTGGTATTTTCAAATAACTGACTGAACACCTGTGAGCCCAGATCATGTTTACTGGAATCACGGGTAATAATAATGGCGGTGGCACTGGACAGGAGCAAGGAAGGAATCTGTGCGACCAGCCCATCACCTATGGTTAACAGGGAGTAGTTGCGTACCGCATCACCCAGCACCATATCGTGCTGCGCCATACCAATGGTCAGGCCGCCGGCGATATTAATGATCAGAATCAAAATACCGGCCACTGCATCGCCACGGACAAATTTGCTGGCACCATCCATTGAACCGTAGAAATCAGCTTCAGAGGCAATTTCTTCGCGGCGCAGGCGGGCTTCGTCCTGGGTAATAATGCCGGAGTTCAAATCCGCATCTATGGCCATTTGCTTGCCGGGCATGGCATCCAGGGTGAAACGGGCACTCACTTCTGAAACACGGCCAGCACCCTTGGTTACCACCACAAAGTTAATGATAACCAGAATGGAAAACACCACCAGACCGACCGCATAATTACCGCCGATAACGAACTCACCAAAGGCCTCAATCACATTACCGGCCGCACCGGTGCCGGTATGGCCTTCAAGCAACACGATACGGGTAGACGCTACGTTCAGCGCCAGCCGAAATAAAGTGGCCACCAGGATAATCGTGGGGAAGATTACAAAATCCAGTGGCCTGCTGGCATAAATACTGACCAGCAAAATAATAATCGACAGAGAAATATTAAAAGTGAACAGCATGTCCAGAAAAATCGGTGGCAGCGGCACCACCATCATGGCCAGCATGGCAATGACTAAAAATGGCGCCACCAGGCCGCGCCGACCTAAATGCTGGATGTTATGAAGTACTGCTTCCATCGGCTCACCTTTTGTTTTTCACTTCTTTCTACCGGTATGAAGAAATGAATATCTAATGTCTCGTTTGTTCGGGCTCGGTACCCATATTGACAAACTTCTCAAACTCATCAGGTATCTCAGGTTTAGGCTGTGACGGATTTTCGCCGCCATTTTTTTGAACATTTCGTAACTGATAGACGTATGCCAGTATCTGAGCCACCGCCACATAAAGGCCGGCGGGTATTTCCTGATTAATTTCTGTACTGTGATACAAGGCTCGTGCCAAAGGTGGCGTTTCGACCAATAAAACTTCATTTTCTTCTGCAATACGTCGAATATTGGCTGCAATCAGATCCACACCTCTGGCAACCACCAGTGGGGCGCGCATGCTGTTCGGGTCATATTTCAGCGCCACCGCGAAATGAGTGGGGTTGGTAATGACGACATCAGCCTCAGGTACGGCCTCCATCATTCTGGCCTGGGCCATTTCATACTGTAACTGGCGAATGCGACTGCGAACTTCCGGCTTACCTTCGGTGTCCTTCATCTCATCTTTCACTTCCTGGCGGGTCATGCGCATTTGTTTGGTGTGATCCCATATCTGGAACGGCACATCAATCGCGGCAATAATAATCAGGGCAATGGTGGTGATTAGAAACGCTACGGCCAGTAATTCACCGGCATGGGCAATCGCTAAATCCAGTGATTCATTGCCCAGCCCCATAAATTCATTCATCTGCGTCCAGATAACGGCAACCGCGACCGCCGCTACCAGAATAAACTTGGCCATCGCTTTGACCAGCTCCATCAGTCCTTTGGCAGAAAACACCCGCTTTAAACCTTTAATGGGATTCAGTTTGCTCAGCTTGGGCTGCATCGCTTCGAAGCTGAATGCCCAGCCACCAATACTTAGCGGAGCCAGAATGGCGCCTAACATCATGATGCCGAAAAAGGGCAGTAGCAGCCAGAATCCATCCAGCACGGCTTTATAGAAAAATCGCAAGGCACCCCGGGGGTCAAAAATATCGGCTCGACTTGGCTGAAATCCCGCTTTAATCAGCTCGCTCAAATCCGCGATCATACCCTGCCCCATCAGCATCAAACTGCTGGCCGCCAGCGCAATAATAATCATGGTATTGAAGTCACGGGAGCGGGCAATCTGGCCCTTCTTTCGCGCGTCATCAAGTCGTTTGGGGGTGGGTTGTTCGCTTTTTTCCTGACCTGTTTCTGATTCTGCCATTTAATGCGCCCTGCTATTTGGTGGCCAGAATAGTGGCGATGGCTTCAAAACTGTCCAGCATCATGTGCGAGAACTGGGTCAGCATAGACGGCGTAGTCGCTGCCAGAAAAACAAAACCCAGCAGGATCATCAACGGAAACCCGACGGCAAATATATTGAGCTGCGGCGCGGCCCGGGTAATCACACCCATGGATATATTGACCACCATCAGCGCCGCCACTGCAGGCAGGGCCACCAGCAATCCACCGGCAAACATATGACTGGCCCAGCCGGCTATTTGATGAGCGCCATTGGCTGACAGGCCGGTATCTGTTATGGGTAATATGCGAAAGCTTTCCACCACCAGCTCGATCAGCATCAGATGACCATTCAGAATGACAAACAACAGCGTCGCCATGACAATTAAAAACTGGGAAACAACCGGTACCTGCACCCCATTGGCCGGATCCATCATGCGGGCAAAACCCAGCCCCATGCTGTTAGCGATGGCCTCACCGGCGATAACCAGGGCCTGAAAAATCATCTGGATAATAAAGCCCATGGCAACGCCGATCAGCACCTGCTGTAACAAGATAGACAAGCCGCTATAGGAAATGGGATCAACCAGCGGAACCGATGGCAACATGGGCACGGCCACAAGACTAACCGCTAAAGCCAGCATAATCCGAATCCGTACCGGCATGAACTGAGAGCCAAAGACCGGAGCCGCCATCATCATGGCGCTGATGCGTACAAAGGGCCAGAACAGACCACCGAGATAGTTGCCAATCTGTTCTGTGGTCAGCCAGAGCATGCTAATTCACTAGCCAATGATTGACGGGATGCTGCTGTACAATTGCTGAGTGAAATCAACAATATTACTCAGCATCCAGGGACCAAACACAAACAGCGCGACCACCAGTATGCCCAGCTTGGGAATAAAACTCAGGGTCATTTCATTGATCTGAGTGGCCGCCTGGAACATGCCAACCAGTAGACCAACCGCCAGCGCGGATAGCAGCAAGGGTGCGGCAATCAGTATGGTGACCCACAGCATTTGTGAGGCCAGTTGCATGACTGTATCTTGCGTCATAACGCCTCCGACGTTTTTTTGACAAAAATGACTATATGCGCAAGGGGTTGCAGGATGAGTGCCAAGTCTTCCCGGGCAGGAAAACTGCAGAAAAAATCATTCGTCGATAAAGCAGATAAAAATGAGATCAAAAATAATGGCGATAACCAACCATCCAGCCATCACTATCTTCAGGCTCAACGGATAGAAGTGCACCATTGCGCGCAAGGTATTCGAGTTGTTGATCAAATAGATGGCGCCAGTAAATCTCTACCTCACCATAACGGGGAAAGCTGAATATAAAACCGGCACTTAACTGTTGCGATTCAAAATTAACGTCGCTACGATTTTGCAGGTTGCTATCCAGTACCTGCCACTGGTTACCCGACAGTGACCAGTCAGTAAAAAAACGAAGTGCCGGCTGCAGATCAAAAGAAAAACGGGTGGCGGGATAGCCCAGAGATAATTGCCAGTCAGTACTTTTATAATCGACACCAATAATCGGCATAGCGGAATATTCACCAGCTAACGCGCCCAGACAATAGCCGAGGAACAGGCGCGTTTTTTTTAGCACCAGATGGTGCCAGAGCAAATGCGCATCCAGCCGGAACGCATCCAGTTTTAATAAATCTGGATTTTTTAGCTGACTGGATGACACTGCAAGCGTTGGCAAAATCGCACCGTCCAGCGAGTCACGCTGATTCAATCGCCAATGATCACGCACCCCGATCCTCAAGGTATGCAGATCTCCCGTGGTGACCGGCGTGGTTAAGTTACTTTGCGGAAATTCCAGTGACAGATATGCATGACTGGCCTGCCAGAGTTCATCTTGCCAGTTTAGTTCAGTCGCCACCTGCTCCATAGCATAGGCTGAGCTGGTGTTGATCTGCGCGTCAGCATAACTCGCATAACTTATACCGATGCCCGCTGTTGGCGCATCCAGTCCACAGACAGCAGCAGCATCAATTATCCATACCGAACATGAAAACAGTAGAATAATTCGAGCAGCATTACGGCACAGAAAAGATTTCATGTAATCCCGTGACTGACTAAGGAATAGCTTTATATTACATGACAACCGTCTGGGTAATTTCAAACTTTTCGAAAGAGTTTTCCAGATTACGTCTAAATAACTGTTTCGCCCAGTTGGCCATGCCTTCGGGCCTGTGATGTTTTTTAAGTACGCTGGCCACGATATCCAGCTTAACCGTGTCTGGCGTATAGTGAGCAAGTAGTGCCTGATAGGCATTTAGCTGATTTGGCCGCACGGGTGGAATGGAATAGGATGTACATTGCACCGACTGAAAACTAATCGATGAAAAATAAGCGCGCAGTTTTCGCTGTACTTCTTCACGGGCAATTTTAGCGGCAAACCAGCTAATGGTTTCAGCCACTTCGATAAGCTCATCTTCAATGTCGCCCTGCTGCTGAAAATAATCCAGCGCTGGAAAATAACCGATATTATTTTTTTTAACCGAAGCAATTACCTGCTCCGTTAAGGCTTCACCTACCACCTCAACTGACGTAGCCAGATGACGTTCCAGTAATTCATGCGGTAGCGTAATCTGTAAACTAATATGAATTTTTGTGGTGACTAATTGAACCATGGAAATAATTAATTACGTAAAACAGTGAGCTGCTGTTTCAGGGGATCGGTTAAATGCCTGATGCGTTTTCGCATCACACTACCAATGGCATCCGTTTGACCAAATACTGGAAAAGTTAATTCCTCACAGTAACCGGACAACATCATCATTGCCCTGGCATAGGGTTTATATTCAGGAAACTGTAACAGTAACTCCGCCATATCCGCAGAACAGGCATCACAATGCTGCTCGACTTCTTTTTCGATCAGTTCAATTTCGCGCCGACTTGTAAATCCCGGACAGACATTCGCAAAATAGCTTTCTATGGCCTTGAACAGAACAATTACCACGTCCTGGTTATTCGGTCTTTTCAGCGCTGCTTCAACGGTGTTGAGATAGTTCTGCCCGGCCGCACTGAAAACCTTTATTAACTGTCTGGCCGCTTTGTTGTCGGCTGCAGCGAGTGTCGATAGTTTTTTCTTCGTTTCTTCAAATAAATGATGCTCAACTGCATCACCCGGCAAATCATCGGGAGTCGCCTGCAGAAACCCCACATAGTAGGAGCCTCTGGTTTTAGCTTTAGTCCATAAAGCCTGACGTAATTCTTCGCTTATCAAGCCAGGCTGCAATGCTGCCTTTACGCTATCAATAATACCTAGCTGGTCTTCTTCAAAAGGCAGATGCTCGATTAAAAACTCGGCCAGTACTGGCCCCATATCCCCCTTAATCACATCTTCTTTTTCCAGCATACGCCGAGCATTGTCTGAGGTCGGCATACACCACCAGGCGCGGCGTGCCAGTTCATTTGAAATACCCTGGGCATGTACCACGGCCACTACCGCTTCCTCTTCGCCGAGCACCAGTAATTGCTCCAGGCTTTCATCTTTGGCCTGCCCCATCCGCGTCCAGCGTTTTAGATACACCGGATAGCCGCCGGGAGATCCGAGAGAATGGGAGGACAACAGGGCTTTTACTTCACGAATATAGGCTTCGTCGCGACCGGTGGGATTCAATGGCACCCTGGCTTCACCGCGTTCGGTAAGCGCATGCACAACCATGCGTGATTCATCAATACGCACCGCCTGTAAACCCTGGGTGAGTAAAACGTTTAAGCGAAGACTGTCTTCGGGAGAAAGATCCATAAATTTTTAAACCAGATTCTTTACCAAAAAATGAATATATTTTTCAAAAACCGAGCAAGCAACGATTTTCTGATGCAGTATATTGTGAATACACAGGCATTGAAAACCTGCCACACAAAGACGGATTTGGAAAACAGATCATTTTTTAATTCAACTGTACACGCTGGCCCCAGGGCACCGGTGTTTTACCTTTAACCAGCCAGATTACCGGAAAAGCCGGTTCCTGTTCAGGGAATTCCCCCTGTGCATCGGTGAAATAGACGATTAAATCCGGTGCCTGATCCTGCTCATCGGCCCATTCAATCACGGGCTTGAAGCTGGTACCACCGCCGCCATGAAATTTTTCTGGCATGACAAATTCTTCCCAGGACTCGTACATCCACGGCCCCCCTTCAGCCAGTTTTGAATCGCAGGCTAACAGGGTAATGCGCGCCCGTAACTGGCTTTTAATAGCATCGATTTCGGAGATAAATTCACCAATTTCCTTATCCGAAATCGAGCCACTGATATCCAGCGCAATCACTATGTTTAACTGACTACTACGCAGACTGGGATAGATGACCGGGTCGCCACGACGACTGGAAGGACGCGAATACGTGTAATCATCACGCGCCACCATGGTCATATAGCGCGCCAGTAACATACGCCAGGGTAATTTGGGCTGCAGCAGATGATCCACCATGCGTGCCATGGAGCCACCCAGCTTGCCCGCCTGTATCGCCTGCTGCGCGGCGCTGGCCATGCGTTGCTGCCATTGCAGGCTCAGGGATTCAATTTCTTGCGGAGTTAGCGGATCCGGCTCGCCTTCGCCCTCTTCATCGGGTGGACGCTGGCCTTTGCCATCACCGTCACCAGTGTCTGAATTATCCTCGCGGGCACCGCCGTCTTCTTCGCCCTGGCCCTTATCGCCTTTCTGTTTCTGCTCCTGGCCTTCTTTCTGGTCGTGCTGGTCGCCGCTACCACCTTCACCTTCATCATTGTCTGAATCTGGATTCAGTTCCTGCTCCAGCTCACGCTCCTGATCATTGTCGTTGTCTTCCAGGCAGGGGTAAATTTCCTCCGCCGTCATATCGGCGTATTCCCGCAGATACAGGGCGTCCACGGGAGGTGTCAGGCCATCGTTGATCAACATGGGGTTAATGGCAAAGTCGCAGGCCATATCCCAGCGATGTTTTACCCTGTTCTGGCGCCGAGCAAAATGAGACAGGGCGCAATGCAGGGCTTCATGTGCCAGGGCAAACTGGGTCTGCTCCGGCGACAGCGCATCGATATAGTGCTCATTGTAATAGAGTTTTTTGCCATTGCTAAAAGTGGTGTCGCACCAGTCATCTTTGGCGCGCACCATGGGCAGACGCAGCACCAGTGCTCCCAGAAACGGTTTTTCCAGGATCAGCTTGGTGCGCGCAGTGGCGAGTTTTTTGTCTAGATCTAATGGCATTCGTTCGGCTGACGCTGCGATTAATAGATCATCAATTCAGCAATATCATTGGCCCAGTCAGAAAATTCAGGCACGGCAAAAATGTCTTCACCAATGGCGCGATGCATGTCAGATACCATCATCACGCCCATTTCTTTCTGGCGGAATTTTTTTGCAAAACTGAGAATTTTACCCATCACTTCGGCAGCATGTTCCTGGCCTTTTACCTGAATCGCACGACCGACCAGAGCAGCAGCGACGGCATACTGCAAATCGATCTCTTTCGGCGCAGAGACATTCTCACCGGCAATAATCGCATCCAGATCGGGCATATGTTCCATGCTATCGATAAAGGCATTCAGCTCGACGCCCGCAGCCGGTCCGACACAGGCTTGCAAAGCCCCCAGGAACAGCTCCGGATGATCTTCAAATTTATGCAGCGCGTTATGGGCAAATTCCCAGGAACGAGGCGACGGAAAGGCAACGGGATTGTGCGCCGGATCGAAATCAAATAATAAATCGGGACGGAAGCGTAAAAACGCGATCACGCGTTCATTAATATCGTTATCCCAGGCCCAGGCTACCCAGTCATCCAGGTTCACATCGACATCGTAATGGGAGAAGCGATTGGCCAGTGGGGCCGGCATAGTGTAGGTGACACCGCGGTCGCCCTGGCGGTTACCGGCGGCAAAAATCGCCCAGCCGTCGGGCACTTCATAATTGCCCAGCTTGCGATCCAGGATCAACTGGTAAGCTGCGGCGGACACGCTGGGCGGTGCCGAGGTAATTTCATCCAGAAACAGGATGCCCTTGGGGCCGTGACGTCTGACATCGGGCAACATCGCGGGAACCGCCCATTCCACCGAGTCATCGGTGCGGAAAGGAATACCGCGTAAATCACTGGGTTCCATCTGGGATAGACGAATATCAATCACCGGCACCTTATGTTTGGCCGCGACCTGGGCCACCATCTGCGATTTGCCCACACCCGGTGGGCCCCACAGCATCACCGGGGTATGATGACCGCTTTCGGTACTGTTAAATTCTCGCTCCAAAACAACGAGTAGTTTTGCTGGACGCATATAAAACCTTGAAATATGTAAAAAGAAATATTTACCGCAAATGAACGCGAATAAACGCAAATAAAATCAAAGGCTTATTTTTGTATCGTACGCCGCAGGCGCACTAATCAAAAATTAGCGTTTATTCGCGTTCATTTGCGGACAGAGGCTTTTAGAAACCGGCTAATTTATACAATCGCTGCGCTTCTTCAGGATTTTTCTCAACACCACGGCCTTCTTCATACATCATCGCCAGGGTCGTCATAGAACCGATTAAACCCTGGTCCATGGCTTTTTTAAACCAGACGATGGCCTGATCCAGATCCTGCTCGACACATTCGCCTTCCAGATACATAAACCCCAGACCATGCTGGGCAATAGCGTAATCCTGATTCGCTGCCGCATTCATCCACTTGAAGGCCTCTTCATCACTGGCTACAACACCCAGACCATTCTGGTACATGATAGCGACTTTATGCTGCGCATCGGCATTACCCTCGATGGCAAAAGTCAGTAACTGGCGCATGGCCTGGGAAAAATTTTTAGCTTCGAAGGCCGCAAAACCACTGGCCAGGTCTGGATCAATCATCTCGTTCTGCTCAGTCATGGCAAAACCTCATTCATTAAATTCTGGGGGAGTAATCCTAAAAGCATCGATAGCAACACGCAACATATCTTATGTAAGGTAATATATAATGCGCCACTCGATGTTCAGGTGCTTTAGCCTATCGGAAATTCAGCCTCGGATGAATATCCCAATAGTAGAGAATAATTCTCATTTAAACAGGCATATTGGGACTATTTGCCTGTTCCATATCCCCCTATAGGGATATATAGCCTGTTAGAGAGTATCTATATACTACTGCGCATTCTGAAATAGGCTATAATGCCAGTTTCGCTAAAACACAGAATTTATTAATTTTGCTTGGTTAATGCACCAGGCAATAGCAACAGACATGGTCTTTACCAGGAGTAAGCTATGAACCAAGAGTACTACGATACAGTTGTTAAACTGGAAAAAGATGGTATCGATCCAGAATATATTCAGGGTTGGCAGGGTGGTTACGTATGTAACCCAGAGCGTGAAGAACAGCGTGTTACTGATGCCTACTCCGCTGGTTTCGAAGACGGTAGCAACCACAACACTGACAATGCTGCTAACTTCAAAGCTTAAGCGTCAAGTTTTAAGTTAATTTAAAAAGGCCGGACTTGTTCCGGCCTTTTTTATGCACAATATTTAATCCGCAAATAAAATCAAAAGCATTTTTATGTGTGGAGCGCCGCAGGCGCACAAACTCACCATTTGCGTTTATTCGCGTTCATTTGCGAAGGAATGCTTTTTGCCTGCTAAGTCCCCAAACGCGCTGTACTACGCCCATCCACCATTTCGGTTTTGGCTTTTTTCAGGTTTTCCATGGCTTCGGGGACTTCGATTTCCATCACATGCTCGGTGACCCACTTCCGGTCTTTTTCACCCATCTGACGTGTTACAAAGTCACCAAAATCGCGCTTATACTGGTAGCCTGGCATGTCTTTTTCATCGTCCCACCCACACACAGCATAGGCGTTAAGACGGTTATTAAGCACATCAATAAAACCCGATTTATAATCTGTATTTCGGACGATAAGATCTTCACAGTTTTCCTGGTAAGTAGTGGCTAATTTCAGCGCCATTTTAGTAATCAGTTCGCTGCGCTCCTGCTCATCCATCTGCTCGACTACCAGCCGATCGGTCACGGACACCAGAAAGGCAACCACTTCCTGAATAATATCCATACGCTGTTTTTGTGTATCGGTTTGAAAATTTTCGTTTTCCAGATTCAACACCATACCCATAGCAATTCGCCAGGAAATAAAGGCCATGGTATTAGCCTTCTCCTCGACGGAAACCTGTCTTTCTTTGTTATGCCATTTGGTTCTCATTCTCATGGGTATTACTCACCGTTAATTTTATGCTGCTCTATTCCTGCCTAAATGGAAGGGATATTGAATAGCCAGTTATTATACTATTTTATATACAGGATGTACGGTATGTCGCGAGCGCATGGATGCGCAGGAGTGACGACCAGGGAATTATCTCCTCAATTTCTGGGGTTTATGCATGAACGATTTACAAACAACAGTACAGAACAATTGCCATATATCCGATGCGCAATATGCGGGTAACTACACGTTATGCATTTATCTGCTGAAAATGCGAGAGTTTTATCGCTGGGAAAAACAGCAGCCTTTCGGAGAAGCAATACCCAATGATCTTATCGGCCCATGGTTAACCGAACGGGAAACGCTATGGGATACCATGGAAGATAATGAATACTCTCCAGTTATTGTTGGCGGCGAAAAAATCAATCCTTTTGAAACACGTCGTATCAATCAACACCTGACAGCGGAAAATCTTGTGTACAGCGGCGGTTATGGCCTCTACGGAAAACCAGTATTCTTTTTAGCCGAACTGGTTCATCAGCAAAACTACGACGACTATTCACTCTATGTGTCTGCAACTGAACTGGCCAGAGATCTGGCAGCACCACCCGGCATGGCGCTGGACAAATGCGTGTTCATTCGCCGCGAATCCTTGCGTCGCTACATCTGGGAAAAATTTGAAGAATCACAATGGCATAAAAATGAATCCGCCTTATCTCGGGCACTGGCCTGTTACGATTTTAAAAACAAACCGGAAGATGCCGTTGAATTCATGACTAACAATGAAGTCGATACTGTACTACAACATGAAATTGGTGAGATTAAAGCTGGCCAGCTACTCGGAGAAAGCTGGGAGCAGATGCTGGCCGATTTACCTCGCTCCCAGGCTGAACTGATGGCTCGCGCCATACGGGATAATATTGCCGACAGCCTGTCCACTTTGCCGCAACTGATAAGAAACGCGGAACCCGCACAAATACATTTTTATTTCGCCAATCTCAGCAGCATGAGCAAACTGATATTTCCAAGCCTGCTAGATACTTATCAACAATGGCTAAAAAATAGCGATTTATCGCCAATGAAAAAATTAATTAACAAAGCAGAAAAACACTGGCTGGGCATTGGTCAATCAATATTAGAGCTACATAGCCAACATGGTGAAGAATCAGCCCCCTACATGGAATCATTGATAAAAAGCAATTATTTATAAACAATACCATTTACAATATCTAAAATTTTTCACGAGTTCACACCATGTATCACGATTCTACGCAAGCTAAAGAAATACCGAATATCAAAGAAGTAAAACCGGGCAGCTTTATTTTCCTGAAAGAAAACGCGCTGGCCAGGGATATTTGCCGTGAGATGATTCGCCGTTTTGAAGCTCAACCCGAAGACCAGTATCGGGGCCGCATTGGCCAGGACTTTAAAGAAGACCACAATATAAAAAAATCCACCGATATTGCCATCAGCACCCATGAACACTGGAAAGATATCAACCAGGAACTGTTTCGTTCGTTGAGTCAGGCCCTGCGTGAATTTAGCGAGGGCTTCCCATTCTTTAAAGGCCCGTTTAAAGACGTTGGCTATGCTATGCAACGCACACAGGAAGGTGAATACTATAACTGGCACATTGATGGTGGCAGCCATGATTTTGCTGATCGACAATTAGTTGCCCTATGGTACCTGAACGATGTTCCTGGCCCCGGGGGTGCCACTGAGTTTATGTTTCAGGAAACTGCTGTTCAACCGGTAGAAGGCGCGCTTGCATTATTTCCGCCATTCTGGACCCACGAACACCGAAACTCGCAATTACAGAAAGGTGTAAAGTATGTGGCGACTACATGGGTTAGTTTTGCGTAAGACATTTTACTTATTAGCTTAGTTATGAATTTAATTGCTTATGATTTGTATGCTGCGCAGGATCTATTTGCGAGTTTCCACACTCGCAAGTGCGGGCCAGCTTCGCCTGACTCACTCTTGTGTATAAAGAAGACAGAAAAAATATTTGTGCACAGCAAACAAATATGAAAATAATCTCACCGAAAACAGACGAAGAATTTGAAAAATATTTTGAACTACGCTGGCGCATGTTAAGAGCCCCCTGGAATGAACCCCGGGGCAGCGAAAAAGATATTGACGAGTGCAACAGTTTTCACCTGATGGCTATTGAGAACAAAGATGTTATTGCTGTCGCCCGTTTACAATTCATCAACAAAAACCAGGCGCAGTTACGTTATATGGCCGTTGATGACAGCCAGCAGAACAAAGGCATAGGCAAACGCCTGCTGCAGCAGATGGAAAACTATAGCATTCAGCAACAGGCTAATGAAATTTTTCTACATGCCAGAGAAAATGCCGTGGGTTTTTATGAAAAACGTGGTTATAAGTTTATTGAAAAGTCCTATTTACTATTTGATTCCATTCAACACTACAAGATGAGTAAAAAACTGTAATGCATATCTGGATTGATGCAGACGCCTGCCCAAATATCGTAAAGGAAATTATTTTTCGTGCATCAAACAGGACTAAAACACCCGTTACTCTGGTAGCAAATCAGTATATCCAAAAACCTAAATCGGCCCTGATAAAATCCATACAGGTATCTCAGGGTTTTGATGAAGCTGACAATTTTATAGTGGATAATTTAAAATCAGGTGATCTGGTCATTACCGCTGATATCCCACTGGCATCAGATGCTATCGATAAAGGCGCTACTGTTATTAACCCCCGTGGCGAAAAATACACCGAAGACAATATCAAGCAGCGTCTAAGCATGCGGGACTTAATGGAAGAATTGCGTTCAACGGGTGAAGTATCAGGCGGTCCATCAGCTTATAGTCAACGAGATGGCCAGAACTTTGCCAATTGCCTGGATCGAATCCTGGCGCAGAAATAAGTCACTACCAACAACTGAAGAACACAGATAATACCTGGATGCACCCGTTTAAAACAATAGCCTGTCAAATGGAGACACCAGATGATATATCCATTGTATTCAACTCATTAAAAATCTGTTGTTTGCATATCCTTATGGCACTTGTAACAGGGAAGATTTAACTTTTCATAAAATTCATGATCATCATCACTTCCACCACGATAAACATCCACGCCTTCAGGTAGTTGATGGGCTATCCCTTTATGACAATCAATACAGGTTTTATCGCGATGTTGCGAATATTTATGAACCAGACCACTACGGCTTTGCTGCGCTTTAATATCCATAGCAGAAAATGAATGACAATTTCGGCATTCTCGCGAATCCGTTTGTTTCATGCTCTTCCAGACACTGGTAGCTAATTCAAGACGTTTTGCATTAAATTTTTCTGCAGTATTTATAGTACCAATAATTTTATGCAACACTTCATTACTGGCTTTTATTTTTCGTACAACTTTATGAGTCCATTCTCTGGGAACGTGACAATCAGGACAACTTACTCGAATACCTACTCGATTTTTATAATGAACTGATTGAGTATATTCATGATATACGGTGTCTTTCATCTCATGACAACTAATACAAAACTCCAGATTATTTGTCGCTTCCATTGCTGTATTAAAACCGCCCCAGAAAACCAGGCCAACCAACATAAAAAATATGGCGGCACCGAGAGTAACGCCAAAGATCAGTTTTCGCGTCAATAAATCTCGATAAATACCAAACATCAGTTTTTTTTCATTTTTAACTGGATCAGCTCGATCAATGCCTGATTTCCAGATAGTTTTGCCGCATCAAGAACAGACATTTCGTCTTTGTTGACGACTCTGACATTCGCACCATTGAGTAGCAAATATTCTGCAACCCCAAGCTCACCATACAGGCAGGCATTTATCAGAGCTGTATTATTATCCTAGTCTCTGGCATTTACATCGGCTCCACTTTCCAGCAATAGCCGGACAAAAGCGATTCCTTGCAAGGGTGCAATAATAATGGGCGTTTGATCAAAGGGTTCCTGCTTTTGATTGACATCAGCACCTTTTGCAATCAGTTCTCTGGCATGTTCCAGATCACCCCGACTAATCGCATCACTCAGGTTATAACCCAGGTTATCTGCCAGCATCAGGCCGGGAAATAACAGCCAGAACAAAAAATTGTATGTGAAATAATATTTCACTAAAAGCCTCATGCCTTATATTTTGACTGAACATTAATTGCCTTCGGCTCCACAATACAGGCATCCCGACACAGGGCACAACCGGTACATAGACTCTCATTAATATCTGGCTTCTCCATATACCAGGTCATCGCGCCTGCTACCGGACAAACCCTGCAAGCACCACATTCCGGGCCACTATAGGGTAAACATGTTTTTGTATTGATAGACACTACTGCTATTTTTGGCAGCATCCTCTGGGCATGCTGTTCTGCTTGCTCAATTTCTTGCTGATTATCTTCTCTGGGCTTATTTTCTTCGGGCACCTGTATTTCTGATTGCAGCTTCTCAGCACCGGTGTTAGCGGAAGTTTGTTCTGGTAGTTTCAGGGCGCCTTTTTCACACACCTGTACACAGGGCCAGTCTTCACATAAATGACAGGCGTGATTGACTAAATCCATAGCGGGTGTATTGAATACTTTTATTCCTAGCTTTGAAGACAGGGGAAAAATAATATTTTTCGGACAGGCTCTTACACAATCACCACAACGATCACAGGCGAGTAGAAAATCCAGCTCTTCTATGGCAAAGGGGGGTCTTATCCAGCGCGCTGCATTTTCACGGGCCTTTTGTGCCGCATGCTGGGTGACTTTCTGGGCAACCTTACCGGCTCCCCGGGTAAAAAAAGCTCTACGATCCAACATATTCTCCTGTCACGGCGCCACACATAAAGCACCCATTCGCATCAGCATAGGCTGGGTTAGCATCCATAAATGAAAACCATTAATAGCAATTAAATAAAATAACATGGGTGACAGATTCCAACCGGCATTTCCCAGTAAACTATAACCGCGATACCTGAGTACCTTTAGCGCAATCCAGAAACCAAACATCATTAACAGCGCCTGCAATGCAAACAGGACATCCTGTGATATCAGCATCTGGTAGTCTTTTAAAATATTTTCAGAAAATGAAACGGGTAGCGCTCCACGACCCAGAGGATTTAAAAATATCTGACTGGCACCAACAGATTCACGAATCATATGATTCAAATTGTGTGCCAGATGATAGGCAAAGGCCAGAGGCAAGGTTACAAATACCAGACCAGTAAATAGTTTTGTATATTTTATTTTTTTTCGAGAAAAAGCTCTGGTCAGCCATACGGCCAGGGAATAAATCAATACCGGCAGCAATAAACTAAGCGCAAACCCTACGCTAAAACTCATTAACAACTGACCCGAATCACCCAGGGCTTGCCCCAGTTGACGAATCCAGTTCTCCCAGAACTCCATCATGGTAATGCCATGAAAACTGGTTAGAGCTAACAGAGCCAGCATAAACCAGGCTTCATCCCAGTGAGGCCTGGCACCTTGCATAGCTTCATAACTTTGAGGACGTAATCGCCAGAACACATTTTTCTCTGGACAACTCTGCACACAGTTACCACAAGAGGTGCAATAAGTATTCTGGTTTAACTGACCCATAACGAGCTGTGTCGGACAGGAATCTATTTGCTCAGAACCATGAAAACATTCCAGACTAGTACAACTGGCGCAAACGTCTGGATCTATAGCGCGTAATTCTATGGGTGCCAGTTGGGCATAAAATCCCACAGTTCGTCCCACTGGACATATATAATGACAAAAGGCCTTGTTTTTAAAAATAGCCAAACTCAGGGTTGCCAGCACCACCATTAATAATGACAACACAGCAGTGCCATACGGACTGGTAGTAATTCCTGCACCCAGTTCTAGCCAGGTGAGTCCAATAAACATAAATACAGCAGGCCAGACACTACGCAGCCATTTTGGTGGAGTAATTTCCATACTGTTATTCATTTTTTTTGAAACCCAGAATCGGGGCTTCACCAGCCAACTGGCTAATGCATCCCATGGACACACTGCACACCAGCTCGAACCTAAAAAGAAAATAGACACAATGAGTCCAGCCCACCAAATATTCCAGGTTAATACTGTGGCAATATTACGTTCCGGAATTGGTGTTCCCTTAAGCCCTGCGACAATAACCAGTATAAAAAGTGATATAACAACAATTTTTAAAAATAATAATGGCCAGGAAGATGTAGTTAATAAACGTACCAGCGGCTTAAGCGCATTAATATCAGCTAAATTTATATGCTTTGTTGAAACAGCTATCGGTTTTTTTATTATGAATATTCGGCCCAGCAGAACCAGCATAAAACCCCATACCAGGTATGCCCAGAAATCAGGTAAGCCCGGATGCATCATTGCTAAGCTTCACTTATACTGCGAATTTTTTCACGCATCAAACGCTTACGCTGCAGTACATTGACACTAATCAGAGAAAAAACAATAATACCTAAAGCAATACCTATAGGCCCCATGAATGAGGCTTCACCAATTTGCAGGGGAAAATCGATAATATAAGGTTCACCACCCGATTCAAATTTAGCCGTGATAATATAACTGCCGTTTTCCTTAAACATAAAACCCTGCCTGAATACACCATCATACATTTGCTGAGACCCCAGATGCTCTTCATCCGGATCTTCCAGCCAGCCGTCATTACGAACTGAAAAGCTCATTTCACCCGCAAATGAATCACCATTATCGATCCGTGAGGCATACACATTAACGCGACCATTTTCTCCCGGTTTAGGGAAAGCAGGAAAAACCATGTAGGTAATAAAATAATCACCAATCTGAGTTTCCACCTGCATACTGGGTGGCGTATTTGAATCTTCGTTAAGACTATAAGCGGGACGACCTAAAACATGGTGTGCAATTGATTCAGTAGAAATTATTGCCAATATAAAAAATACAGATAGTAAATTAAAATACCGACAATCAGATAACATAAATAATTTCATTCAATAATTCTCGAATTAAAAATATTAGCGTTTATTTGCAGATCTATTCTTATACGTCATGCTGAGTAACAACACCTTCACCTGGCTCAACGATTCGAATAGGTAAACTCGGATGTGGACATATTTCTACACACATTCCGCAACCCACACAGCCCTGCTCTTTCACATAAGGGCGATACATATCCGCAAACTGAAAAGCAATGGCATTTTTACCCAGCGGACATACGGCAACACAGGCGCCACAAACCCCCTTATCCACCCAGGGATAACAGCCGCTACGATCAATTTGGGCAACACCCATTTTTACATCTTCTCTCGGAATGCTCGTAAGAGCTTCCGTCGGGCATACTTCAGTGCATTTCATGCAAAGTATGCAGGCTTTTTTTTCTGGATTAATAAAAGGTAAGCCGGCTGCACTCCCCCCACTACGCTTATCAAAATCTATACATCTGGCCGGACAAATCTCACCACATAAGCTGCAGGAAATACAGGCTTTGGCAAATTCTTTTTCATTCTGCAAAGCGCCGGGAGGTCTTAAATGACTGGAAAATTTTGTATTGACACCCGGCATTAATAATCGGGCTACACCATAGGGAATTGCCGCAATGCCAAAACTACTGGCCGCCAGAATCAGTTTTTGTAAAAAGCTGCGTCTATGCATACTATTGCTCGTTATTCTGTTTTTTATAAGCCTTACCCAAATGGCCTGGCCCCTGATTTTTATCATCTGATAATTTCAAATTAAAGGTCAGCGCATCGGTTGGACAAATAGCAATACAGGCTGTGCAATTGTTACACTCCTGACCAAAGTTGTCTCGCAAGGGATCAAGCCCAAACTCACATACAGCATTGCATTTTGCGCAGTCATTGCAGTTTTCGATAATACGTTTGATTCTAAACAATCGAAACCGACCCAGCAGCGCATAGAGAGCGCCACCAGGACAAACATAACGACAGAATCCTCGCCTTGAAACCAGGAGATCAAACAGCAGGGTTAAAACAAAAAATACCAGGCCTGCACCAAAACCTCCCAGGGCAGCAGCAAAATATATCTCACGGCCAATAATGGCAGGTGGATATATCATTGAAATTAAAACGGAACCACTAAAGGCGGATATTGCAATACCAACAGCCAGTACCAGATATTTAAAGCGTCGATCAAATCGGCGCTTGCCCGATTTAATACCCAGACGCTGCAACCATAAAGACAATATGGTATTGAGTTCATAAAGGAATGTTGCCGGACAAATCCAGCCACAGAAAAATCGTCCAAATATAATAGTAAATATTATGGGAATCAGCGCTGTTAAAAAGAATGGCCAGTATACAGACAGACCCGAAGCTATCTGGCCTACAACAGCTAATGGATCGGATAACTGTAGACCCCAAAATGTACCCGACCAAGTATTGCCTTTAATTGCATCCAGATCCGTTGCTGGATCATCAACAAACGGCGAGGTTACTGTTTCCATGATATCAAATAACTGCTTTTCATCCTGTTCTAAAAGATCGTAGGAAAAAGACGCAACATACGTTTGATAAACATGCACAAAAGGCAAAAACACCAGCATCATAAATATCAGACTTAATACCAGCCAGCGCAGCTTATTTAGATGTCGCCAAAGGAAAAAAGGTTTTATCTGTGCAGTCATGATTCAGTTCTTATATGGTTTGGAATAATTTTAATCGCCTGAGGAAGTTGAATACAGGACCGCTCGCATAAACCACAGCCAACACAGGCATCTAACACAACGGGCTGTTCCAGCATTTGAACTTTAATCGCCGTATCCTGTAGTGGGCAGGCACGATAACACACGCCACAGGTCTTTCCCTGATAAGACAGACAAAGTGCTTTTTCTACCCGCGCCTTGCCCATTTTTACATATCCCAGAATATCTTCGGCCGTACGCTGCAGAGGTTTGATAGCACCGGTTGGACAAATCTGACCACACTTCATACATAAAATGCAGGCTTTAGTTCGTGGAATAATATAGGGTGTATTTAGAGAATTTACACCGTTTTCCAGATCAAAATATTCAATACAACGATTGGGACAAACTTCACCGCACTGACCGCAACGAATACAACGGCTTTCAAAATCTTTTTCAGATAGTGAACCTGGTGGGCGCAAAAAACGCTGACTGGATTGTGACGCAAAGGCTGCTTCAACCAGCGATGATTTCAGCACGCTAGTTGCAACTGCTCCGGCAATAAGATCTTTTAAAAAATGGCGTCTTTGCATAATTTTTAATCGTAGATATTTACTATCTATGACATCAGCACACTGTTTATTACAGACATAAGCACGGCACGCCTGTTAGCATGCCGTGCTTTATCTACTCAATCATGATAAGAGACCTGCATATCATACTTTTTCAATACGACATGCCAGTTTCTTAAAGTCCACCTGCCCGGATACCGGATCAAAACAGCGATTAGATACACCATTGACTAACCATTTGTTTTTCTTAGGATCCGCACTATCTGCTACTGACAGATTCCATGGACTAAATAGATATCCTGGTGGCACCGAATTACGTGCAGGCCGAACAATACTATTAGTGCCTACCTGAGCACGCGCCTGATAATGGCCACGGCGTGTTATCAAACGAACCTGATCACCATCTTTAATACCTAATGCTTTGGCATCATCAGGATGCATTTCTACATACTGCTCAGGTACTAACCGACGAGTTGTCGGACTACGATTAGATTTTGCTGTATGGAAATGCTCATACACAACACCCAGACCTAACCAGTAAGGGTATTTATTTTCTGGAACTTTCTTCCAGTTTTTACCGCGATATTCTTCATCAGGAAGATCAGGCGTTAACGCCATGTCACGGGCTTTCTTAATCACATCAAGATTATCAATAACGTAATGGTCTTTCTTAACACCAAATTCCATCAGTTTATCAGTAATTTCTTTTCGCTGACTGTAATCCTGTTTACATAATTTTATGTGGACCTTGCCATCATTGGTACGGAAATACCCATAGGGCCTGGATTCCCAAACACCTTCCTGCCCCATGTAACGACGCTTGGCACCACCCGCTTTAGCAATGGTATAAGTCGGTGCAGGCCATTGCACACCGCGCAGGTCAATCAACTGCTGATACAGACCTGTACCATCAATTTTTTCAACTTCCAGCATACCTGTGAGGTCAGCATCTGTGCCTTTCGACGCTTCTACTACTGAACGAAAAACCTGTTCCGCATCGTAAAAACCATGCTTGTTTTTACCCCAGGGGAAAATTTTGTTGCCATCCATTCCTAACAGGTCTGCAATTTCCTTACCCTTGTCGATAACCATATCCATATCAGGTAGACAACCTGGAGGTGGAGTGCCACCGGCCTGACAAATATTAATACGGCGCTCTGAACTGATATACACTCCGTCAACTTCCCCCCAGGTGGCCGCTGGGAAAATAACATCTGCAAACAGATTGTTCGGTGCGTGACGATAAATTTCCTGAACCACGTTGAAGGTTTTCATTAAACCCGGACGCACCAGATTATGCTGATCCGGCATGTCAATATGCGTTGCATATACCAGGAACATAGCTTTCACTTCGCCCTTCATACAACGTTCCATCATGCCGACGGCCATACCCTTATTATCGCCATTCATCGCGGTAATCAGATTTTTCTCTGGCACCCCCCAATGCTTCGCCATGTGCCTACGATGTTTATCGTTTTTCAAAGGCATATTAAAGGGCAGACGATCGGTTAAACCACCCGTGAAGCGTTCACCCATTGCATTGGGCTGGCCGGTCATGGAGAAAGGACCACAACCGGGCTTGGCAAGGTTACCGGTTAATGCCAGCAGGTTAACTATGGAAATAACATTATGCTGACCGTGGATATGCTGGTTATAACCTATACCCCACATAATGATAACGCCGCCATGACCATCACCATCCTGATCCATCTTGCTTCGTTTTAGACGCTTGCGAGTTGCATCTGCAAACAATTTTGCAACTTCACGTATTTTTGAAGGTGGCACCTTATCGGTGCCCATACGGTCCTGAACCTGCTCTGGCGAATAGCTTTTCTTAACTTCCTTAACGTATTCTTTCCAGCCCGTTGCATGTTTCTTAACGAAGTTCCAGTCGATAACATCATCATGATCTTTCAATAACACATGGGCAATGGAGTTAAGCAAACTGATGTCACCATTCAATACCGGTAAATGAATGTGATTTTCTGGATTCACATCCGCATACCCCTGACTGGAACCGGTCCAGCGAGGATCAACAATTACCGTAGGAATATCAGTTTTCTTTTTATGATCCGCTATACGCCAGTAAATAATTGGATGTGATTCACGGGCGTTATGACCGAAGTGCATCACCATGTCGGATAGCTCTAAATCATCGTAAGCTAAAGGCGGCGTATCTGAGCCCAGGGTTGCAAAATATCCAGTTACCGCTGAAGTCATACACATGCGCGCATTGGCTTCTATAGTGTTAGATCCTAGAACACCTTTCATAAACAGGTTTTCTAGATACTGACCTTCCATTGTTAGCTGGCCCGAACCATACAATGCAATGGAGTTACCGCCGTATTTTTTAGCAAAGTGCGCAACTTTATGTGCCACCATGTTAGATGCTTCGTGGTATGGCACACGATCAAACTTGTCTTCATCGAAATTGTTTTTGGTTTTACTGATATATTCAATATCACCATGACCCGGTTTATTCCACTCAGCCCATACATCTTTGCGCACATAAGCATCACCTTCCATACGGTCAACATAAATAGGTTCGGCTGCGGTTAAACCTTTGATACATTGCAGACCATAGTTTGTAGGATGGTCTTTGTCTGGACGCATAGAAACTATTTTTCCATTTTCCGACACGATTACAGTTCCACAACCCACACCACAGTATGGGCACTGGCCCAATGCAGTGGTGCGTTTAACTTCTTTTTTATCTTGTGAAGGCGCCGCTTCCAGTTCAGGATTATTACCAACAAACAGCCCAGCACTTGCGGCTGAACCTGTAATGAACGTGCTATTTTTTATAAAATCACGTCGGGAAAGATCTTTATTACGTTTCATGTTTGAATTCTCATAAAAAGTTTATGTGATATTTTTATTTGTCCTGATTTCCAATGCACGTTATCTATAGGTGCGATTACTGGTTTTCAGACTACGCAAAAATGCAATCACGTCTTCTATTTCTGAATCTCTCAGGTTTGCCAGGCCACCTGGCCCGGAAAATCCAAGCATACGTGTATTGGAACGACCATATTTTATGGTTTCACGAATGAACCCATCTGATACCTTATTTAAGAATCCAGACAGACCAATAGCGGGACCCACCACACCTGCACCGTATCCTTCACCATTGACGCCATGGCAATTTTCACAAATCTGAGTAAACCATAATTCGCCTTTTCTTGGATCACCAAAAGATTCCCGCTGCTTATCAATCTCACTGGAACGGTTTTTCAGTTTTTCGTGAGAGCGTAAATAAGCCACGATGCTTGTAATTTTCTTTTTTCCAAGATGTGCAAACGGCGGCATACCTGTGCCGATCCGTCCATCACGAATAGTGGACATAAAAAATTTATCCGATGCTGTGCTTAATAGCTCTTTATTGGTTAAAGATGGTGCGAAGCCGGGTTTGCCAATGGCATCTGCCTGATGACAGGCCATACAATTCATTTCAAATAACTGTTTACCTTCTTCGACTGTCCTGGTATCAGCAATACCCAGCGGGCTTATTACAAACAGGGCTAAACCTACTGCCCCGCTAACAAGCTGTTTGTGACGCATCATATTATTCACCTCAGGTTTATAAACTATTTTCATTATGATTTGTTTTTTACATCCCTTAACAAACACAATATGTTTAAATTGCGGGCCTACTTTTACATGAACAAAAATCAGGTACCATAGGGTGAATTGGTTAAACAGGGGAAATGACACAGGCAAACTACTACTAAAGAGGTATAGTGGTAGTTTTTTATAAACTACTGTTTATTAAAGAAAACTGGTTAAACGGCAAGATAAAATTGAGTATCTAAACTGAGCAAATATTCATTGGTAGTAGCTCTGTATCTTTTGACCAGAATCAATATCAAGTTATAGCTGAGAGCTTCATAATTCAAAATCATGGTGCAAAACAAACAATATTCACTATTAATAAGCCTTGGCCTGGTGATGTTCGCCATAACGTTGCTGGCCATTGGCAGCATTACTGCATCGCTGTTTATTGCAGATACCGTCCAGGGTCAGGCAACCGCAATCAATGAATCAGGCGCATTACGTATGCGCTCCTATCGTATTGCAAGCAGCCTGGTTTACGATGTTCCCGATGATGACCACTGGCAAAAAACCTATACCTTAATTAGCGAATTCGAAAGGCATTTACGCAACAAAGACCTGCTTAACGCTCTGCCTGCCGATGAAACGCATCCATTACGCCTCGCCTATCAGCAAATTAATCAACAATGGTATGATGAAATAGAACCTTTGTTCGACATTTATCTGGACGGTATTCTGGGTATTATTTCAAAAACAGGTCAGCCCACCGAGGCCATCATCAGTGAAGGCGCAGTAACCAATTTACGTAATCGTTATTTCCTGGTAGTAGCGGACTTTGTTGATAATATTGATTATCTGGTGAGCCTGTTAGAACAAAACGCCGAATCCAAAATTCAACATCTGCGACTCTACCAGTTCATAGCACTAGGGTTCACCATTGCCCTGGTGATCACTGCCCTGATCCTTGTTTACAAACGCGTACATATACCTATGCAACAACTTCTAATTGGTGCTGAGCAGGTTCGTAAAAAAGACTTTTCATTTCGTACCCCTCATACTCGCCGTGACGAACTGGGACAACTGGGTCATGCATTTAATATTATGGCGGAGGATTTATCCGCCATTTATAATGAACTTGAAGATCGAGTTCATCAAAAAACCCGTGATCTGGAACGCAGCAACCAGTCCATGGAGTTGCTATACAAAACAGTCAAACGCCTCAATAAGGCGATTACCCCACATGTCACTTTCGCAAACATCCTTCAGGACATAGAACAATTAACAGGCACCGGCAGAGGCGCTATTTGTCTGAGTGATACATCGCAAAAAAAATCCGCTATGCTCGCCTCGACCTTGCAGCCCGATGATTTTTGCCATCAATTCTGCAAAATAACAGAATGCAATAAATGCTTCGGGGATGAAACTAGCCAGTTACACAATCTATATGACACATCAGGAAACAGCAAACAGGTCCTTACCATACCCATCAGTGACCAGAACCAGCAATACGGCATTCTGATTATTGAATCGGCTCAACATCATGCTATTGCAAGCTGGCAACAGCAGTTACTTGAAAGCATTGCTGGTCATATAGGTATTGCCATTAATCTATCTCATCAAGCTGCTGAGTCACGGCGCTTCGCACTTATAGAAGAACGCAGTGTTATTGCCAGAGAATTGCACGACTCATTGGCCCAATCACTTACTTTTATGAAAATTCAGGTAAGCCGCTTACAGGCCCTGATAAAACAACCCAATACGCAGGAAGAATCTATAGATGTTATTTCGGAACTCAGAACTGGGCTTAACAGCGCCTATCGGGAACTACGGGAACTGCTTACCACTTTCCGTCTGAAAATTGATGGTGAAGATTTCAGTGATGCCCTGGCAAAAACGGTCGCCGAATTCAATGAGCGCAGCCCAACCCATATAGATTGTAATAACCAGATTACCTATTTTGATCTAACGCCCAATGAAGAAATTCATATTCTGCAATTGATCCGTGAAGCCTTGTCCAATATTGTTCAACACGCCAGGGCAAATACTGCAAGCATCATTCTGGAATACATACAAACAGGCGACATACATTTTAGCATTGAGGATGATGGTAAAGGCATACCCGATGATCCGTCACGCACCCATCATTACGGCCTGGGAATCATGAAGGAACGTGCGACAAGTCTGAATGGCCAACTTAATATTGATAATAAACCCGGTGGTGGTGTAATAATTGATCTGGTGTTTACACCGACCAACAAAGCCACCCCCATAAATATAAATACCAACAAATATAATGAGTGAACTAGCGTGTATTCCGTAATTATTATCGACGACCATCCACTTATCCGTCGCGGCATCAAGGATCTTTCGAGCATGGATAATACCTTTCAGGTCATTGCAGAAGCAGACAATGGTGCTGCTGGTCTTGAACTGGCAAAAATTCACCAACCAGATATTATATTACTGGATTTGAATATGGATAAAATGGATGGCCTGCAAACCTTAAAGGCCATGAAAGCAGCCGATATTGACAGCAAAATTATTATTTTGACCGTATCAAACAATGAAAAAGATATAGTTTCCACCTTGCGCGCTGGTGCCGATGGCTACCTGCTTAAAGACATGGAACCGGAAGACATGCTAGAACAACTGCACCAGGTTATTGATGGTCACATTGTGATGAGCCAGAAAGTTTCTGAACTGGTGGTGCGTGGCCTGTATGAAGAATCACAAAATGAATCTCGAAAATCGGCTGAACTAACCCAGCGAGAGAAAGAGATTTTATCACTCATCGCTAAAGGTCTGAGTAACAAGCTCATTGCACGGGAACTCGATATCGTCGAAAGCACAGTGAAGGTACATGTAAAACATTTACTCAAAAAACTCAATCTTCGAAGTCGGGTAGAAGCAGCGGTATGGGCAGTAGAACAGCAAAAAAACTAACTTAAACTGTCCCAAACATAACCTGGGAAATACAGGTAAAAAAACTACCCCTGGTACACATAATTACAGTCGACGCCACCAGACCAGCAAGCAAGAAGCCAAACATGATCAACAGCAGCATCTGCATTAATTCCAGTCCACGTAATATTGGCCAAAATTTTAGCCGATCAAAATAGTCTGTTTTAGTCATTTGCTGCATCTCCATAATGAGCTTCCTGCTCAACAAAATAACTGTAGTTTTTTATTGCAATTCGATGCTGTGTCATTCTTTGCAATGCACGAGCATGACGCGTTTTAACATGCCAGCAGTTATACAGGGCATTGTTAATATAAACATCAAATATGTCCTGCAAATCATGCAGTGTTAATTCATCCAGTATTTCTTCACCCATCTGCGCTTCACTGTGCTTTTTGTACCAGCATATTTTTACTCTGATTTTATGCTCATCGTTCTTTGGAATTCGAGGATATGCGACCGGTGCTGACATTATGGATACTCCTGTTAAATTTACATACAGAGTAATCAATACATGACTATGCTGTCTAGAAAACTGCATTCAAAAAAACGCTTCAGAAAGTGCCCAATTACCACTAAAGTAGTAGCCGGTCAAACAGTTATAAATAACTGATTACATTAGTATTAAACTCTCAATTACCGGGCATCTACGGAGCTGAAAAACAGAGTGGTATTTTTAGTGGTATTCTATAGACAAGAATAAATATTAGTCGTACTGGCAACTCAAATAAAGAATCAACCCATACAACATTTCTTATATTTTTTTCCGCTGCCACAGGGGCATTTGTCATTTCGTCCAACAGGGCGACCATCAAGGGGCTGTGGTTCATTTTTTAGCTGGGTACAACGATAGTTATAAGTGATTTGAGTATCATCACTATTTTCCTGTTTAGCGCCCACCTGCACCGACCAGTCAAGCACATCGTCTACTATGACCTCGATGGCATTTTCAAAGGGGAAGAAAGCCTGTTTCCAATGAGTCTGGGGGCTATCAGGGGCTGTATTTATGGCAATACCATCACAAAGTTCAACATGAAACCAGCCCGCAACACCATGTATAGTGCCTGGACGATCAATTTTTATATATTGGCGGGTTTGAAATATTGTTGACACAGGCTGAGTCAAATCAATGTGACATAATTTAACCGGCTTAGCTAAAAAACCGTTTGCATTAACCAACTCAACCATAATTTTTTTTGTAAACAAGTTGAATGCAGGGGTAAAATCAATATCTGGAATGTGTCTCCAGAAATCAATTTTTTGGTAGGTTTTTGCATCTTCAATCGGCGCAACAAACAGGTCTATTGAACGGGGTATTAAACTGCCCTGCTCCAGCAAAAAACGCGCTTTAGCATCCTGGGTAAACTGCAGAGTATTCTCATCAACAGCAAAACTTCCCAGTGTTTCTGATAGCAGCACATTGGCTTTTTCAGGCAACTCCACATCCATAGAATTTTCTTGAATAAATACCATTTTATCTGAAAAATTATTAGCCCTGGCCACCTCTTTAGCCAGCTCTATTGCTGCAGTTTTTTCAATAACATAAACCTTTGCCGCACCCGCCTGTAAGGCCCAGATACCCAGAAGTCCGGTACCTGCACCCAGGTCGACAACAACATCACCATGATTTACAGTTTTAAATATAGCCCGACGGTAAGCCTCCATGCGAACATTATCAGACAGCATCTGATAATAATTTTCATAGCCTGTTTGAGCGAGATTTGAGTTAACCATTATTATTGGGCTGAGAATATACTAGCCAGTACCTGATCTGTTTGAATGGGCTCATCAATTTTCCAGTCACCATCCTGTTTAGAAAACGGGTAAACAAACAGCACAGATGACATTTCTGTTTCTATCTGCAACCCTATTCCCGATTCTCCGCCAGATTCCAGCTCGGTCACCAGTGCCGTTGCAAATATATTTTCATTAGCTATAAATTCTTTTAGCTCAGTCGCCACATTATTTATTTGCTCATGCCAATCAGCATCCTGCTGCTGGTCTGCCGGGCAATTCATTTTCAAATCATCTGAATCGTTAAACGCTCGAATACCAAACGGCACCACCAACCCGTATTCATCCAGCATGGCCTTAGCGGTATCTATACAAGTTAATACCAGTTGCTCAATAATTTTATCCTGATTCATATAGATATATCTCCTGTAAATGACTTTGAAATAATATACATGAGTCCAGATTTCAGAATATTGATTTTTTATAAGTGAGGATATAAAACCAGTATTTCTGGCGGCAGGCAAACCCGATCATCACAAGCTTGAAGCTGCAAATGAATAACCGGGTTCAATCCGCTTATTGTCTTTTCAGGTTGAACCTTTTTTAGCCTGGCCCTAATCTGATTCAGCCCCTGATACAAGGCCAGCGGTTGTTTGCTGAAGCCCAGCTTAACTACATCGTGCTTTGGATATTGCACTCCGTCAAGCTGCCATCCTGACTGATCTGATAATGTCAGCAAAGTAGGTATCAGGTATTTTTCCAATGGCTTACTGGAATTTATATGCCAGTTTTTATTTATGGACAATTCAACTTGCAATTCATAATAATTATTTTCGATATATTTCAAATCGGCATCAACTCGAAGCTGTCCCCGAGCAGCGTAAACGGGCAAGTCTTTTTCTCCCGACTGCATTTCATCTGCAACCACCAGTAAGCCTGAAAAAGCGCTAGGCACTTCCTGGGCTTCTGCTGCAAAGGCCGACAAAACAGCGATTGATTTATGTTTATAATCGTCTTTTCCCGTGCGGCGGGACAACCGTAACAAACTGTGTGCTGCTACTGTATTGCCCGATGGCAGAGTTTTATCAAAAGCGGATTTCGGCCGCACAGGTAATGGTGCATCAGCATATTCCGCCACATTAAAAAAGCCGCCCTGCTGCTTATCCCAGAATAAATTAAGCATTATTTTACTAATCGTTTCGGCACGATTTAGCCATTTTCTATTTTTGTCAGTATCATACAAACTAATTAAAGCTTGCAGATAATAAGCGTAGTCATCGAGTTGTGCTATTTGTGAGTTCTCGCTCTTGAATTGACTGCGATAGAAATGTCCATCAATATCGCCTGGCTTTCGCATTTCTGTCCAGATAAAATCTGCTGCACGGGAAGCGGCCACGAGATATTCTGGCTTATTTAAATGCTTTGCTGCTTCGGCCAGCGCACTGATTGCCAGACCATTCCAGCCCATGATGATTTTTTTATCAACCGCCGGTTTCTCACGTTTGTTGCGTATATTTAATAGCTGCTGCCTGGCCTGATCAATTTTTTCCAGCAACATAGTTCTTGAAATATTTTTTTCTTTTGCAAATTCCTCATAAGAATATGCCAGATACAATACATTTTTCCCATCATCGATTTCCCCGTAATCGTCTACATCATACAGTTCCGCAAACCAGGGGCTGCCTGCTTCTAAGACCTCCTGCCATTCTTTTAAATGCCACAAATAATATTTACCTTCTTCACCCTCGGTGTCTGCATCCAGGGTCGAATAAAAACCACCTGCGGGATGCATCATTTCATTGATCAGAAATTTCGCCGTTTGATCGACCAGCCGAGTATAAAAATAGTTTGGTTTTAAAGCATTTGCCTGCAAATACAAGCGCATAAGCAATGCCTGGTTATAGAGCATTTTTTCAAAGTGCGGAATTTTCCAGTAAGGATCGGTTGCATAGCGATGAAAACCCCCGGCCAACTGGTCATAAATCCCACCCTGCCCGATATGTAACAGCGTATTATTCACAGCCGCTAGCGCATCATTGTTTTCCTGCTGTCCGTAGACATCATTACGAGCATCATTTAGTAGTAGTGATAGCCAGGGTTCTCTGGGGAATTTACTGGCCTCACCAAACCCCCCATTATAGTTATCAACAATCGAAAGCAAATCTTTAATGGCTCGATGCCTTAAGTGTTGATCAATTGTGGCTGCCTGCTCATTTGTTTTAACTCCTGTATAAATTCGACTCATTACTTTATCAGCATCACTCAAAACCTGCTGTTGCTGATCTCTCCACCGAGCAGCATTTTCAACGAGTAACTGTTTGAATTTTTTAAGCGGGAAATAGCCGCCTCCATCAAAAGGTTTTGCGTCAGGTGTTAAAAACAAGGACATAGGCCAGCCCTGCTGCCCCTGAAAGTACATCATCGCATTGCCGTAAAATTCATCAATATCTGGACGGCGTTCTCGATCCACCTTAATGGCAATAAAATGTTTATTAAGAAGCCTGGCGATTTCCAGCGTGTCAAAACTTTCCTTTTCCATCACATGACACCAGTGACATGCGGCATAACCAACAGATAAAAAAATGGGCTTGTTTTCACGCCTGGCTTTATCCAAAGCAGCCTTTCCCCAGACATGCCAGTCGACTGGATTATGGGCATGTTGCAGTAAATAAGGAGAACGCTCCAGTATCAAGCGATTGATATAACAGGGTTGTTGGTTGCTGCAAATATGCTGAGTGCGTGGTAAATAATCTGCGGGCATGGATTTCAGTGCGGTAACCAATGTCTCCTTTAGTTCGTCAGGATAAGTAAATAAATTGGCATAGGCAGTGGATTTTATTGCCCACAATAAAATTACATAAAACAAGTTCACGCTAATTGATTTCATAATATTTAAAAAATGAATTAATGCTTTATTTTTTACTAATTTGCTATGCGTCACCCATGCAATTGAATATCAATTTCCTGCATTTCATATTCCGAGTTGTAGATAAGTTCTTTAACATCTGGAAATTTAGAAACGATATAAGCCGCCATGATATATAAACTACGCTTGTCCTCGCTGTACATGGCATTGACCAGCTTGTTAACCGCCACCTGGCAACGTTGTTCGTCATCCGGCGATTCCACCCAGAAACGCCCCATTTGTACGCCTCGATCGTATTCTTTATCCATATCCTCAAAAAAAGATTTTAACTCATCAAGTAATTCCTGTTTTACTTCCAGTTCATAGGACTCTTGATCGATGGTAATATTCAATATCATTGTTGTAAGCTCATTAAAAAAATTTGGCGCAATTATATCAGATGGTTTCTGATTAAGTTCCTGAATGAATTTGGAGATATTATGCTGTTACCCATCCCCGGTATCCTTGATCAGAAACAACTTAAAAAAGTACGTGAAATACTCAATAACTCTCGCTTTGTTGATGGTCGCCTGTCTGCTGGGCTAACTGCTCGTAAAGTAAAAAACAATGAGGAAATACCTCAGGATGCACAGGTTTTAAATCAGCTAAATCATATCGTGATGAACGCTTTGTACAACCATCCTGTTTTTCAGGCCGGTGTTATACCGCATCGGGTCGCCACCCCCTTTTACGCACGCTATGGCAAGGGGCAATACTATGGCGATCATGTGGACGACCCGATTATGGGGCCAATGAATGGCCGCTACCGTACCGATGTTTCCACCACGGTATTCTTAAATGAACCCGATGAATATGCAGGCGGTGAAACGGTCATTCATACCCAATATGGTGAACGCAAAGTCAAACTGGCCGCGGGGGACGCCATCACTTACCCATCGGGCAGCCTGCATCATGTGGCAGAAGTGACCGACGGTACGCGTCTGGTGGCAGTCACCTGGACACAAAGCATGGTGCGTGATCCGGCTAAACGGGAATTACTCTACGAACTGTACCGCACCCGCGATGCTTTACAGAAAAAAATGCCCGATGATGAAGAAACGACCCGGCTTGACCATACCTACATTAATCTAATGCGTATGTGGGCTGAGATTTAAAAACATAGTCCGCAAATGCACGCGAATAAGCGCTAATGGTTGGCTTGTGTGCCTGCGGCACACTGCACCAGATAAATGTTTTTATTTGCGTTAATTCGCGTGCATTTGCGAACTAAATCTTTTTTCCAGGCAATAAAAAAGCCGCTAAATAAGCGGCTTTTTTAAATCATCAGTAAAACTGAATCTTAACGGTGTGAACCTTTATCTGCATGAGCTGCATCTACCAGCTCCTGAGATTTTGTATTAAAAGTTTCACGGTAACCGTCTAATACAGTACCAGACTCAGGCGTGAAGTACTCTTGTGCATTGAAGCCGTTTTTATGTTCATTTTCAATAAACTTCTTCTGCATTTCAATTAGTTCTTTAATTAACGTAGCTCTATCGCTCATGGCTTCACCTCATGAAGTCTTTAAATGTAATCCGGGATGGTTTTCGACCAGGTGGGCGAAGTATAGCCGGAAATTGATCACTTTGCCTCTACCCCAATGGGAATAGAGGACAAAGTCTGTAAACAGCTCCAGAATTCAATCCTAGTAGCCGCCTTTACGTGTACTCTTTGGGCAACCGCCAATTTTCAGGCCCTGCTTGGACGGCATGCCAGGAAACATCTCATACATTTCCTTGGACGATACTTTACGCCCCCAGATTTTGCCCATCGCTTTCATGATGCTGCGCTCGTTAGGCTCGTTGCCGCCCAGTGTTTCCTCACGAACATACTTAACTACATCCCAGTGTTCCTGAGTTGGCTCGATACCTTCTTCAGCGAAAACCGCCGCGCCAATTTCTTCGTTCCAATCACCTGAATTTACCAGGTAGCCTTCTTCTGTTCTTTCGACTGACTCAAGTCCCATAATTCTGCCTCGATCTCGGTTGTTTGTAATCAATGGAAATTATTGGGCGCATACTCTCCCATAATCGAAGCTAAATGTCACTTATCCCATTGGTTATATAAGGTTGATACAAAATAGATAGGCGAAACTCGACTTAACAAAACACTTTAAGCCGTAAACTCATTATTTATCAATAAGTTACTTAGCACCGCTAAAGTGAGACTGCTCAGACATATCACCCACTGGCCTGATGCCTTTATGGGGAATAAACAATCCAAAACCCATTTTACGACCTTCACCGACACCTTTTTGCTGCAAGGTCACAGCTTCATCCGGATCCAGATCGGCTACCATCAAACTCATGGTACGCATCTTGCCATTGGGTGAGGCGAATTCATTATCAATACCTGCCAGCGCCTTTTTCAGGTTAATACCCATGGTTTTCATTTCTTCGGCAACACGCTCAACCATCTGGTCTTCGGTCTCATTGTCTGCCAGTAAAATATAACGTGAAAACAAAGTACCCTGTGAAGTCAAAGGCTTAATCTGGTACTCACCCACCGTCAATTCATAACCACCAATATCCAGCGTTTGACCAATCAGTTGCTTAGCATCCTCATAACGCTCTTTGGGTAGACGGAGATGCATACGGGATCTACGGGATAAGTAGATAAAATTCTCTCCATCGGTCTCTTCCGGTCTTTGCCAGCCATTACCGGTGGAGGCGCCATGAACCAGATGCACTCCGGCCCGGTCTTCACTGGCTAACCAGGGCAATGCTGCAGACAATGCCTGGAACAAATCATAAGCGTGATCCAGCGCTATGCGCTTACAGTCAAGCTTGAATGACAGGTCAGCCACATCATCAGGCACTACAAAGGCTTTCTGCTTTTTATCTTCTTCCCACAACATTTTATTTACTCTAATAATTCTTTAAATAACAAACACCTACGCAATAAAAAACAGGATTCAGGAGCGATTGGGAAAGGTAAACGCCACTTCTACGACATTCTCCCAGTCTTTCGGCGTATCTTTAAAGGGCGGCCTTACATCAATATTCATATGGATTTCACCCTGGCGCGCCTTTACGCGTAACACTTCCAGAAAATCCTGAAAATTATCGATTTCATGCTCCTGCTTTAAAACATCACTTAGATAAAACATTTCTTTAACATTAACCTTTTACTCTATTGAAGTAGCGCGCTCTATAAAGTAGTCGCCCCTGACCTTCCTGCTCGCTATCTTTGAAGCTCGTACGATTATGCAATACATTGTTGCTAATTATACCTTCACCAGCCTGCATCCTGTAGCTAAAAACATAGGGGTTATTTTCGGTGAGCAGGCTATTCAGACAGGCCACCGCTTCACGGGTCAGCTCATCGTCGAACCATACGATATTTCGAGTTCGTGCTGAATATCTCATATGGAGATGACCGTTAGTTTTTTCAATGGAAAATACCGGTCCCGTCTGCTCGCCGCGGATTTGCTGACCATTTTCGATATTTGGCGGAATAGTCATGGCGTTATTTCGCATTAACACCTTTATATAGTCAGGGTTTTCATCGCGTAATTGCAAATAGGCAATTTCATGATCGAGCAGCAGATTTTCTCCACCCTCAGCCGCCGGTCGTACGCAATGCAGAACAACACCTCTGACCTGCTGTTCTGGTGTGTTGTAATAGCCATCGGTATGCCAGCTCAGCCTTCGACTGGTATAAGGAATGTAGCCGGTATGACGACCCGTATCCATCACCTGCAGTGAGGTCACGCTATCTTCGTCAGCACATAAATTATCGTCGATATCAGCCAGGCCAAGTTTTTCTCCCAGACTACGCACAAATCCCTTAGTGCCATCCTCCGGTTTTCGTAAGCGATAAATGGCAAAATTAGTCTTCTCGGTCAACTGGCTGATAGATCTTAGTTCACCCACCGTCGGGAAAGGCCCATCAATGTCTACCGTCACATCTTCGATTTCAACAGGGTAAGCTGATAACTTACTGGCCCGCCATTTTTGATATGCCGCATTATTAGCGGTTAAGAAAAACGTATCTGACAACAAACCTTCCCCACTCATTAAAAACACATATTATATAGAGTATCTCTTATGCCCCACGCATTTAAACCACATCAGTTAATGGGTATTTAGCCGCTAAGTCGAATTTATCCCTGGATTAGTCACGTTATGGTTATTTTGTGCTATATTAACGACCCCTAATTTTTTTGTATTGCAATTTCAAGGACATGGAATCAGACTTGATTCCCTTACAAGTACATATCCCATTAGGGGTATTCGGAATATACCCTCCCCTCCCAAGGGTAGGATGTTCTGACTTGACCAGTAGTCCTAGAATGCACCGCACTGAATAAGGGGTAACGACAGTCCGGCTGTTGTTAACTCAGAAAGATTTATAAACCGTATGGCTTCGGCCATTACATTAAAGACACAAAGGGACCAGGCATTAAGCCCCCCCCTTGATAAACCTGTCGTCCCTACTACGGAGATCGCCATGGCAGCAAAAAAGATCTATGAAACACCGATGCTTGACGTACTTGAAGAAGGTCCCTGGCCCTCATTCATTTCTGGTATTAAAGCTCTGCGTGATAACCATGAAAACCAATTCATCAATGATGTAACTAGTTCTCTGTTAGGTCAGCTAGAACACTCTTATGAAACTCGCAAAGGTTACTGGAAAGGCGGCACCGTATCTGTATACGGATATGGCGGCGGTATCATTCCACGTTTCTCTGAAGTAGCAGATGCTTTCCCTGAATCTAAAGAATTCCATACACTGCGTGTACAGCCTAGCCCAGGTAATTACTACACTACAGACATGCTGAACCAGCTAGCTGACGACTGGGAAAAACACGGTTCTGGCCTTGTTACTTTCCACGGCCAGACGGGTAACATCATGTTCATCGGTACGACTACTGAAAAAACTCAGACTTTCTTCGACGAAATCAATGAGTACGGCTGGGACCTTGGTGGTGCTGGCCCATGTGTACGTACTGCTATGTCATGTGTAGGCGCGGCGCGTTGCGAAATGTCTAACTGTAACGAGCATGCTATTCAGCGTTGGCTGGTAAATAACTTCACTGATGACGTTCATCGTCCTGCCCTGCCATACAAATTCAAATTCAAAGTATCGGGTTGCCCTAACGACTGTCAGAACTCTATCGAACGTGCTGACATGGCTATTATCGGCACATGGCGTGATGACATGCGTGTTGACCAGGCTGAATTCAAAAACTACGTTGAAGCTAAAGGCCGTCAATACATCATCGACAACGTGATCACTCGTTGTCCAACTCAGGCGCTTGCGCTAAATGACGATGACACTATTGCTGTTGATAACCGCAACTGTGTTCGCTGCATGCACTGCATCAACGTAATGCCTAAAGCACTGCGTACAGGTACAGACAAAGGCGTTACTATTCTGGTCGGTGGCAAACGCACACTGAAAATCGGTGACCTGATGGGTACTGTTATTATCCCATTTAAGAAACTGGATACGACTGACGATTACGAAGAACTGGTTGAGCTGGCTGAAGAAATCATTGATTTCTGGGCAGAAAACGGCCTGGAGCATGAGCGTTGTGGTGAAATGATCGAGCGTATCGGTCTGGTTAACTTCCTGGAAGGTATCGATATCGATGTTGATCCAAACATGGTTAGCAACACTCGCCAAAGCTCTTACGTTCGTATGGACGGATGGGATGACGAAGCTATTAAATGGTTCGAGCGTAAAGCTGAAGCATAAGGCTGAGTCGTATTGATTGTGCAATCGGGGTGATCCCCGGTTGCTTTTAGAAGTTTAAATTTATAATTTTGAGGAAATAATCATGGCAATGGCAGATATGCGTCCGCCCATCGAGTCTGGATGTCCAGACGGTTTCCAATACATGCATCCTACGATGCGTCGTAATTTTGG
>JAPHRO010000073.1 GCA_026195895.1 Gammaproteobacteria bacterium | reverse complement strand
GCTGGATCGGGTCTTTACCAGCTTTGGTGGTGAATATCGACTGCTGGATGCCTATGTGGATCGTCCCGCACCGCCGCCAGTAGTGGCTGACGAAGAATTGCCAATGTGGGTTGCCATCTGGAAAGGCAAAACTTTCCAGGTCAGCGTGCTGGTGGCGGCACTCGGTTTGCTAACCCTGGTGCTGTTTTTCCAGGACTGGCTGGTACGGCAGGCAAGGCTGTTCTGGTGGGTGCGTAATAGCTTCCTGCTGTTTACCGTGGTGTTTATCGGCTGGTATTCCCTGGCACAATTATCGATCGTCAATGTGCTGACCTTTACCGATGCGGTATTCCACGGCTTTCGCTGGGAGACCTTCCTCAATGAACCGTTGATTTTCATTCTCTGGGGCTTTGTGGCGCTGACCTTGCTGCTCTGGGGGCGAGGTGTTTATTGTGGCTGGTTGTGTCCTTTCGGTGCCCTGCAGGAACTGATTAACAAGGTGGCTCGATACTTCGGGGTCTGGCAGTACAACCTGCCAACCCTGGTGCATGAACGGTTATGGGCGGTGAAATACATCATTCTGGTGATCCTGTTCGGCATCTCCCTGCAGTCCATTGGCGAAGCAGAACGCTTCGCCGAGATTGAACCGTTTAAAACTACCACCATGCTGCGGTTCCAGCGCGAATGGGGATACGTGTTCTATGCAGTAATCCTGCTGTTGATCTCCATCGTTAATCGTAAGTTTTATTGCAAATACATCTGTCCACTGGGTGCGGCGCTGGCGGTGCCGGCCCGGTTACGACTGTTTGACTGGTGGCTGCGGCGGCGCAAGGAATGCGGCAAACAGTGCCAGCTATGCGCCGTTGAGTGTGAGGTTCAGGCAATACACCCGACTGGCGAGATTAATGCTAACGAGTGTCATTTCTGTCTCGACTGTCAGGCCACTTACTGGAATAACCACCGATGTCCGCCACTGGTACAAAAACGCAAGCGACGCGTGGTAAAACCCAAAGGGACATCAAAACTGGACACCATTGTTAGCTCACACCCTACAGTTAACAAAATTAATATTATTGAGGAAAAGCAATGAGTAACGACAACGATAATGGCAAATTTTCACGCCGTACCTTTCTTGGCGCATCCGTTCTATCCGGCGTAGCCGGTGCCGGTCTGGCAACGGGCATGTTGCCGGGCGCATCACTGGCGTCCTCAAACAAGCACGAGGACAATCCGATTCATGTAGCGCCAGGGGATCTGGATGAATACTACGGTTTCTGGAGCGGCGGTCAGTCCGGGGAAGTACGCGTACTCGGTGTACCCTCGATGCGAGAACTGATGCGCATCCCGGTGTTCAATATCGATTGCGCCACCGGCTGGGGCATCACCAACGAAAGTAAACGCATTCTCGGTGAAGACGGTGTGCGTTACCGCACCGGCGACACCCATCATCCACACATGAGCATGACCGACGGTCGCTACGACGGCAAATACCTGTTTATTAATGACAAGGCCAACAGCCGCGTGGCCCGCATCCGTTGCGACATCATGCAGACCGACAAAATCATCACCCTGCCCAATGTATCCTCAACCCATGGTCTACGTGTTCAAAAAGTACCGCACACCAAATACGTGTTCTGCAACGGCGAATTTCGCGTGCCACATCCCAACGATGGCCGCGACCTGAATGACGTGACCAAATACCATACCCTGTTCAGTGCAGTCGATGCCGAAACCATGGAAGTGAGCTGGCAGGTGCTGGTGGACGGCAATCTGGACAATACCGATGCCGATTATGATGGCAACTACGCCTGCTCCACCTGTTACAACTCGGAAGAAGGGGTGACGCTGGCCGAAACCATGCGCAATGAGCGTGACTGGGCCGTGGTCTTCAATATTCCGCGCATCGAGGCGGCGGTTAAGGCCGGCAAGTTCACCACCATCGGTGACTCCAAAGTGCCCGTGGTTGACGGACGCCACGGTTCCGATCTGACCCTCTATGTGCCCGTACCGAAGAGCCCCCATGGACTGAACACTACTCCGGACGGTAAATATTTTGTCGCCAATGGCAAGCTGTCACCCACGGTAACCATTATCTCCATCAAAAAGCTCGATGACTGGTTCGCCAGTAAACTGAAAAAACCACGTGACACCGTGGTCGGTGAACCTGAACTGGGACTGGGTCCCTTGCACACCGCCTTTGACGGACGCGGCAACGCCTACACCACTCTGTTTATTGACAGCCAGATGGTGAAATGGAATATCGAAGAAGCCATCCAGTCCTATCAGGGCAAGCAGGTCAATTACATCCGGCAGAAACTCGACGTTCAGTATCAGCCGGGGCATAACCATACCAGTATGGGCGAAACCCGCGATGCAGACGGTAAATGGCTGGTGGCCTTATGTAAATTCTCCAAGGATCGCTTCCTGCCCACCGGTATTTTACGTCCGGAAAATGATCAGTTGATCGATATATCGGGTGACGAGATGAAACTGGTTCATGATGGTCCAACTTTTGCCGAACCCCATGACTGCATCAT
>JAPHRO010000038.1 GCA_026195895.1 Gammaproteobacteria bacterium | reverse complement strand
GTGGTTATAGTTAATCCCAATGGTCCAAGAGAGGCTCTTCGAGCCTCTGGGGGAACCGATTTTGATGAAAAATTGGGGGTGAAACCCGACTCGGGGCGTCCAGAACCGAGTCTGGGGGAGCCAGAATTTAAATTTAAACCCTTAGTTTAAATAGTTGTTCCTAGACAACGGTTAAATGATGGGGGGCCATGCCCCAGACGAACGGCTACAGCCGTTGATTTGATTTGGGGTGTCGCAGCAGCGATTTTGAGCAGGCGTTCAGACAGCGAAAAAGTAGAGTTTTTGGAAGAAACTTTTTGAACAAAAATTACTGGAAAAAATCAAGCAAAACATTGCGCAGAGCTTACAATTTTGCGTTTTTTCAAAACGCAAAGCAGTAAGTCTCTACCCTCCTAATCAAATCAACGGCGGTAGCCGGTGAGTCTCTGCCCCAGCGGGGCAATATTGCAGTGCAGCCACCAGGCGAAAAAATAATGCTTTGCGTGCAGCAAAAACTGCATTATTGGCAGCAATCAACAACCGAATTTTAGTGCATTAAATAGTGCGGGTTCTCGCGCGCATTACGCCCCTTCGTACGTCCGTCCGTCCGGTTGGGCGGGCGGGCGTGCGGCGGGTGCTATGCGTGTGCGAGTTCGCTATTCATCATAGCAAAAAATGTCGCAAGTTTCTGGTGCATCAGTTGATGCAGTTTTTAGTGCAGCATTCGATGCAGCAATCGGGTCAAACTGCGCATCAGATTTTTCCAGCCAAACAGCAACCCAAACCAGCTCGTTTTCGCTCGCATCATTGCTCGCAAGCGTAATACCGAAAAGCGATTCATCTGAAACGTCCGTTGATGCAGATTTTAAACCGCCGAGCAGCACGGCCTGGCCTTTTTTAATGTCGACCGTCGTAGATAAATCCAGACTGCGAAAAACCGGGGCATCCCCCATCAATCCCGCAACCGCATCATCCTGGTACTGAATCTGCATTTTTGTTACATCACGGAAAAAGTTAGGCGTAACCATTAGTCGAGCACCAACATCTTCATATGCATATTCTTCTGAAACTGTGCCGTCTCGAACCACGGCTTTTCGAATTGGAACGCGACCGCCAGAAGATAATTTTGCTTGCTCGCCATCCGAAACCCGAACTGACGGCATTGAAACAACCTTTACCGAACTATCAGATTCAACAGCAGAAAGAGCTAATTTTAGCGAATTTGAAGATAGCGATGCAACAACACCAGACGTAGCGCTGCTACCTAAAACTGAAAAATTTGTGGATTGCAAAGCGACGCTAAAACTGTCAGTTTTGCTATCTAAAACGCGAACAACAGCAGCACGAACCGTATAAACATCTCGAGCAATATCTACATTTTTTAGCACGGTTAAAACCCTAGCGTAAACATCCGAAGGAACCGACATCACCAAAATATCCCGAGCAGAACTTTCAATTCTGGCGCTAACAGAGTCATCTTTTTCAGAAGCAGGTCTATTTCCAGGCGAACGGATACTGCCTTGCGTCAGCGGTTTTGCAGAAGGAACTACCGCTCGAACAGCATCTCGCAACTCCAAAACAGAACGATTCCTGGGTTCATAAACTAGAATTTTATTTTTTACGACAGCAACCGACTCAGTTGTTTTTTCAACAATGCTAACTGCTCCGGCGTCTCGAATTTTATAACCCATCGACGCTAAAACCGTATCCAGCGTTTTGCGAGCATCTGGAACAGTTAACTGTTGCAGAGAAAAACGAACCAGGCGGGTATCGGTCAAAATCTCGGGGGCTAAAACGTAACTGCGACGTTCTAAATCCCCGACGACAATCCGCACGACTTCTGAAATCGGCATCGGCTCAAATGTGTCGACAGAAATTGAGGCAGAGACGGGCTGATTTAATGCAACAGCGGGCGTGCTAGCTAATGCTAGCAGTAAAACAGATAATCGAAGCATTAATTTAACTCCCGTTCGCTATTTTTTGCAGCGCCCGACCAGGGCGCGTAGCGAACATTGTCATCAACAATTTCAATTTCGGGGCCAGACCGGGAAACTTCGGCGGGAACAGCGATATAGCGATAACGTCCGTCCGGGGTAGCTAAAACAGAAACAGTAAACGCATTAAGCGTATACATTGCAACCAAACGTTCATTGCCATAGCCAGTATTTTTTTGTTTAGTAGTAGTAGTATTCATAATAACACCATCATTTTTTAAATTAGCAGGATTGCTACTACCTATAGCTACTAAATCGGTATTTTCGGTATTTTTTGCGTTATTTAAAAGCGGATTGTCAGTAAAAAAATTGACTGTATACCAAATGCCGCCCACGATAAAAATAATTGCCAGCGGTAAACCCAACTTTATCATCCAGCCGCCAGCCAACAAATTCGTACGACCGTCGATGGTTTCTTCTTTGCCTTCACCGCTGCCGCCGGAAAAACTTTTATATAACGGGAAAATCTCAGCGTCATAATTTTTAAAAATTCGGCGGTCTGGGGCAGCTCGGTCGGGGTTTGCATTGCCGGGAAAAATATCGATTCTGTAACTGTTTTTTCGCCCCACGCTGGTCAGTTTGGTCATTTTAAAAATGCTTTCAACAACAGACAAAACGAAACGATTCACGTCACGTTTATGCTGCGTTATGCAAATAATATCGCTGCTTAAACCATCATCGCGTGTTATGTGTCGATGCATCCTAAGAAAACTTTTATGCTCATCAGATATTTCTGACAGCGCACCAGCGGGCCATATCCGCCAAACCTCATCTAAAACCAGCAAGTCGCCCGGTTTTACGTATTTTCCAGGAATTGCGGGAGAATCCTCGACATAAATCGGTAGCGACCCTTGTTCCAGCAATTCGTCGGTCGTTAGTGTTGTTATTTTTCCAGCCGTTTCTGGATTCCAATCTGGATGTTTTTTTGTTAAATACGCAACGATATTTTCATAATTCAAACCCGCAACGTTCGTAGCAACGTTTCTGCCGTTTTTAATTGCGTTTAAGATTGGATTTGCGACAACTTCGTAGGATTTGCCGCCGCCCATTCTTCCGGTGTATAAATTAATAGCCATAAATCACCCGACCGCAGGCAGTCTGCGAATTAAAAATCTGATGACTAAAGCACTAAGAATTAAAGCAAGACCTTGCGGAATCTGGAATAAATTCCAGGCGTAAATTAAATGACCGCTGGCAGGAATTGCAGAAAATCTTGCGGTTAATTCCGCAGCAGACAGCCAGCTAGGCAGTAAATCCGTTAAATACGTTAGTGCAAGTGCTAAAACAACCGTCAATGTTCCCAGCGCTGCGACCTTGGTAGTTGCAGACCCCATCAGCCATTTCAGCGCAGTTACAATCCATCCAGCTATTGCTCCCATTTTATGCCTCCAGCACAATTCTGATTGCTAACAGCAACCACATTAAAAGAAGAACAGGCTCCAGAATCGGGCGTATACCCGCAGTAGTTCCAGAACCCTCAATCAATTCGCACATCGCCATGCTTTCATAGTCAAAAGGCGTGCCAAATATGTCAAAATGCAGCGAAATTGGCGGGCAGCCAGCAGTGCCCAGCGAAAAACTAGCTCCCGAAAAATCCAGACGGTTTTTAAGTGCATCATATTGCCCGGTTAGCTCGCCTCCAGCCGCAGTTACATCACCCTCGCTAGCATCGGTCGGGGTATCACCCTCAGCCGTTAGCGTGGTAGTTAAATCAGAAATTGAATTGTTTACGGTATCCAGCCGCGTTTCTATGCCGCCCGTGTCAACCGCAACCGAGGTTCCAGAATCGCCAGGGTTTGGAAATGCAGAACTAGGTATTGTACTGCCCGTATCGCCTGGAAACAGCGGGGGCGGTGCGGCGGGGTAAAATGTTGTAACAGCCGGCCCGATTGTGCCGTTTTCGTCGATAAAAGAATCCTCCCGAGTGTGGCCGCCGCCAAGGTCCTCAGGAATTGATTTGGTAACTGAAATTGTGCGGTCGCCAGCCTGGGATTCAGACATCGTAAAAATTGCGCTATTATCAGCAACAGCAGTTACCGCAGTTTCACCTGTCTCTGGGTTTGTAGAATGCGCTAATATGCCCGCATCCTCCAGCATTATGCACGCTTCACTAACTACATCGACAACGCCTTGCCGAACTATGCACGTGTCGGGTTCATCCGCTGCTCTCGCCGCATCTAAATCCACAACGTCACAAACAGCAGTAGCATTATTTAAAATATAACCAGCAGGGCAATCAACGGAAACTGGAACTAAATGTGCCCCGCTGGACCACACAAAACGTGCGTAAAAATTAGTGCTAATTTTATACGGCTCAACGTATTCAAAATTTGCAATATTTTCCGCTAAAAACAGCGCGGAAACGTTCCCCTTGTAGTTGTTTTCCGCAGTCATATATTGCGCAACATCCGATGGCAAATACGCCATCGCTTGCAAAAAATCGACGGGGGTTCCAGCAGTAATTGTATGCGGAGCGCCAGAGGTGTTATATGTGTTTTCCGGGATAGTGTACGCGATAGGCCAGCGAATAAACGGTTCCGGGTGTGCGGGAACCTGGTAATCTTCATAAGCCGCATTAATTTCAGCATCGGTTACAGCGTCGTCATCTGCAACAAAAATTACATCAATCCAGCTACCCTCCTCGTTTTGCATTGCGTCCTCAACCGCAAAATAAATCGCGGAACTGCCAACCAAATTCGCCAAAACCGTTGCAGCAGTAATAACAACAGGTGCAACCGCATTTGCAGCAGTAGTAAATGTTAATAAAAATATTAGAAAAAATGTTCGGAAATTGTGCATTATAAATCGCTACCAAAACCAGCTATAACCGCGTATGCACAAAGCAAACCCAGCAAAAACCAACAGATGTACAGTAATTCAGTGAAAGTAACAGGCATAATAAAAACCCCTTAAAACCCTTAAAAGACCCCCTTGCCGGGGGTCTAGCCAGCAGGATTAGCCGCGATGCATCGCTTGTTTAACGAATGCAATGGCTTTTGGTACCAGACGGATACCAATAAAAGTCGCAGCAATAGCCAGCAAAGTAGCGCCAACAACGCTAATGCCAGCAACAGCAGTTTCCAGAGCAGAAAGGTCCATAACGGAACTCCTATTTCATTTTTCAGCAAAAAAACGTGTGCTGAATTCACGTTGCAGCAAATGCTGCTAAATCTAGGCGCTGCGTATAAATCGCAAAATAATTGCTAGCGCACGTGCCGTTACAAAAAGTGACAACGCAACCACAAAACCTGTATTCCAAAAATCCCAGGCGGCTGCTTGGTCGTATTCAACGCTCGCATTATCCGGCAAATACCCTACAACATATTCCAGCTCATAATCCGCTGGGCAAAATGTGTTCGCTGGCGTTCCAGCGCTGTACTTGCACGTTAAAAATGTCGATTGTTGCATCATCAGTTTCAGTCACAGCGTCAATTAATTAAAAAAAAGGCGGGGGGTTCACTACGCCCCCCACCGGCCGGTAGGAGAAAATTACCGGCATGCACACAACTCTTTAAATTGGTTTAACATCAGTGATTACTGCGCGGGGACCACGACCAGTCAGGCGTTGTTCCATAACAATCTCGGCTTCGCAGGGAAAACTGCAATTTTTCAGAGATTTGAACAAAGCAGGGTCGACATTAATTTTCGACGGGGTCAAGCCGCCAACCGCTACGTGATTGCTGCGTTTTTCATTTTCAACCGCAACGTGCAGAGTAGCAAAGTCATATGCTTCACCAGTATTTTTCGAGGTTCCGGCTACGTGCTCGTAGCCCAATAAAAAAGTTTTCATGATTTTAGTGTATCCGTATTAGTGTTAGTGTTAATAAAATGCAAAAATTCATTTGCTGTTAATATGTATAGCGACCGAGATGGTAGATTTAGGCGGTTTTTTGAAATTATTTTTAATTTATTTACAGTAGCTGGCTGAATGAATTCAACTGATTCGCTAACTAAGCTAATAAAAAACTGCCGGGGTTTAATTGTGTAATCGGAATCAGCGCGCACGCTCAGCTCGTCCAGCATAAATAGCAGGTCGGTATAAACAATAAGCTCCTGGTCAGTAGCGTCATCAGAGTCGATATACTGTTCCAGCGCTGTAAGCGCTAAATCATAATCGTGAATAAGCTGCAAGGAAAATAGCGATGTATTAATAGCATTATCCAAAATCAAAACCTGGCGAATTAGTGAAATAAATAAAGTGTTCATTGTGTTTGTGCTCCGTGTGCATTTAAATTGTTGTTATATAATATAGCTACCGGGATGGCAGATTTAGGCGGTTTTTTGAAATTATTTTTATTTATTTTTGGCAAAAAAAAGCCCTGGCAAAAACCAGGGCAAATCAAGAGAGGTCTGTGTCTGTCAGTTGGTAATTAGGTAATTAGGTCAGGTCAAAAAATTACTGCTCTGTTTGCAAATAAAATTGCTCCAGGTGTTCTGCAAAATCACGGTTGGATTCTAAAAAATCCAGATATTCCAGATAGCATTGCATCACCTCACCAGTGTCCATTTCAAAAAAATCAGTTTCTTCGTGCATAATAGATTCCTCTTAAAATTACTACATTTAATATAGCGAATAGATATGCAGAAAAGGGGGATTAATTTAAAAATCGTCGTCGAAGCTACTAAAACAGTCATCAAAGCCAAAACTGTCGTCAGAGCTGAATGAATCATCAAAAGAACTAAACGAGTCGTCTCCAAAAACATTTCCGCAAACATCAACAGCACCGTCATCAAGCATTGGAAGCCCAGTCGCTGGATTTACATCGATTGCATCACGCATAATTTACTCCTCAGGATTTAGCAGCATTTTTGAAAAATCAAAAGATAACTCCGCCGTGCTATTAAAATCCAGTTTGTTAGTTGTTAATAAATAATCGTCTCCGTTTTTCATTTGACATAAAATCGTATAATCCAAATTAAACTCGATTTTATCTATATATTTTTTCAGTATTTGGTTTAGTGCTGCCCTGGCTGCGTATTTATCATCATCATCAGTATTCAGCAGCAGTACGTTTTTTAAAGCAGTACTAAAATCGTGATTAGAAACTGTATCGACCGTTTTCTGTTTTGCAGCTTCCAGCTCAGTTTCCAGCTCAACTAGTTTTTCCGCACCAGTCAAATAATCCGCTCTACATATTTCACGAACAGCAGCAGGTTTATTTCTTGAGGCATTAACGATTAATCGAAGTTCATCAATATATTTTTTCTGCTCTTCAATTTGTGCGGTTAGTGCATCAATTTTTTCTCCCGTTTTTTTAGTTTCGCTAGTGTCTGATAACAGCAAATCGTGCCAGCGAAATTCATGCGCAAACTGTTGCAAAAAAATGTGTTCAACGTGGTCATATATATAATGTATATTATTTGAGCAACCAGACCGGTTTCTGTAACCAGAACAAACTAGCCGCCGTCCTCCGTTTTTTCCAGATTTTTTGCTGCATTTATCGATATATGCCATCGAAGAATTGCAGTGCATACAAAACAATAATCCTGTAAACAAATTCGAAAATTTACGACCACGCCGTCCGCCCTGGTTTTTTCGTGCAGACCGAGCGTTTTTTGCTCGGTAAAATGTCAGTTCATCAATCACTGCTGGGTAGTAATTTTTGATTGCGTCGCCAGCCGGGGTTCGGTCACTACCGCTGCCCCGATGAGGTTGGTATTCACCTAGCACAGCTCTATTATCCAAAATTTTTGAAATATACGAGGGTTGCCAGAATTTCGAGCGACCCCAGGTTTCAATTTTTTGTTCGTTTAAATAACTGACCAATTTTTGCCGGCCGTAACCCGCTATTGTTTTTTCAAATATTTCACGAACGATTAAAACCCGTTCTGGTATTTCATTAATACAATTTGTTTTTTTATCTAGTCGAAGCCAGGCAGGCATTATTGCAGTAACAGGTTTTTTTAATGCGTTTTTGCGTTTGTTAGCCCAGCTAGCAGCCATTCGCTCCGATTTAATTTTTGATTCCTCGTGGGCACGGCTTAAAATCACCAACGAGATTATCAGATTTCCGATATTATTCAGATTTTGGCTCGTGTAACGCTGATTATCCGCTAGCGTTACAATTTCAACTCCCGTAGCTAAAATCTCAGTAAACGTTCCCAGCGATTCCAAAACCTCTTGGCGAGATAATCGATCGAGCGATTCCAGCAGCAGCACGCTACCCGATTCAATTTTTCCAGATTTTGCTAGCTCAATAAATTTTCCCAGCGAGCCAGTCAGTTTATTTAAACCGTGAAACGCTGAAATTCCAATATCTCGTAAACTGTCATCTAGCTCATATCCGTTTTTTTCACACCACAGTCTACTAGACTGTAGTTGTCGTCTGAGCGAATCGCCTCGCAGCTGCTGCGGCGTTGACATTCGGATGTAGCTGTATGCAGTTTTCATATTCTGTTTATAGCATATATTATATAATATGCTACACCTTGATCATGTTGTGGCGGCCTGCCGCAGCGACTTCCAGCGCGCGTTTGGCGCGGTGCTGGCCGCGCACATCGCTGAGATCCTGGTGGTTGGGATTCTGGTTTGATGGTACTAAAACCTCAGGTGTTTCCAGCGTGCCTTGCTGATGCAGGTGCCGACAAATGTCGAGTAAATGGCTGGCCTGAAAAACTTTAGCACCCTCTACCAGTATCGCCTCTTCAGCACTTTGTCGAGGCAATACCAGGTAGCGATTCAAGTTGCGCGTACCAATGGCAACGGGTAGAGCTCCAGTTACCGGTCGCAGTTCGCCGCTGAGTGCTAACTCACCATGGAATTCAAAGTTATCAAGACCCTCAGACGGTATCTGACCCGAGGCGGACAGAATGCCCAGTGCTATCGGAAGGTCATACCGGCCGCCTTCTTTGGGTAAATCAGCGGGGGCAAGATTCACGGTAATGCGCCTGGCGGGAAACTCGAATCGTGAGTTGATAATGGCTGCCCGAACCCGGTCTTTGCTTTCTCTTACTGCGGCTTCCGGCAGGCCGACGATGGTGAATGCGGGTAAGCCGTTGGCGATATGCACTTCGACATCGACGGGTAGTGCGTTGATGCCGCTAAGTGCCTGGGTGTGTATGGTTGCGAGTGTCATGGCGTCCTTTCCATTTCATGTGATTGTTGCGCTATTTTCGTTTTTCTAATTCAGTGATGAGTGTTTCAAGCTGTTTGAGTTTTTCTCGGGTGCGTTCCAGTACCGCTGTCTGTATATCAAATTCTTCCCGGCTGACCAGGTTCATTTTACTCAGTGTTGATTCCAGCACGGCACGAATATTCTTTTCTGCATCCTGCTGTAAAAGCTTTATGCCATCAGGCAACGCCGCTGAAATACGACTGGCGAGTTCGTCGAGTGTCTGATTGTCGATCATATCCTGAATCTCTTATTGGCAAGGGCAAATATTACCTGAAAAATCGCGCACCTGCTTTGTGCAAATGAGCGGACTATTTTGGTGCACGCTTCTTTGTGATGCACGAAACAGGTGCGTAATTAAGACTGATTTTTTCATGAAATAAGCTTCAAAAATGTTTTAAGTGTTTGATTTTTAGCTGGTTAAATGTATTGGCACAGCTAGTGCATTTAGCAGCTAACACGATTTATCAACTAATTAACAAACAAACATAGTAGGGGAACTCCTGATGAAAAAAATAAAACTTCTTGCTTTAACTGCAGCGGTTGCGGGTTCATTGGCTGGTGTTAGTGGTACGGCTGTTGCGGGTGCAAGTGCAAATATCGGTTTTGTATCTGATTACTATTTCCGTGGTGCCGTTCAGTCAGATGCAACGGCTTCTGCAGGTCTGGATTATGAGCATGACAGCGGTGCTTTTGTTGGTGTCTGGGCTGCAGATGTAGGTGGTCATGGTGCAGCTTCAGCATCTGCCGGTATTGAATACGATATTTATGCGGGTTATAGCGGTGAGGCTTCAGGTGTTGCTTACACTGTTGCTTATAACACTTATAACTACACAGGTGATTTCGATACTTACTATGGCGAGCTTTATCTTTCAGCAGGTTATGGCCCGGTAACAGTTGAATTCGCCACCGGTACTCACGAAGACGATAGCAATGTAAGCACGCAGGATGCTGATTTTACATTTATGGCCATCACGGGTGAATACAAAGATTTGTCGCTGACTTTTGGTAGCTGGGGCGATGACATGGATGGTGATTATCTGGAACTGGCGTATGGCACAACCGTTAGCGATATCGACCTTGGTGTGTCAATCATCAATGGTGATGCAACGACAACTGCAGGCAAGAACAATATTGTAACTGACGGAACAGCGATGGTGTTCTCGGTAGGTTATGCGTTCGACCTGTAATCATTCAATGTGAAATTTTATTCATCATGGTCAGTTGCAGGTATGTAACTGGTCATGATGGAGATCGAGGTAAACATAGATGAAATTAATAACCGCAATAATTAAACCCTTCAAACTGGATGATGTGCGTGAAGCATTATCAGACATTGGCGTACAGGGTATTACTGTGACTGAAGTGAAAGGCTTTGGTCGTCAGAAAGGTCACACGGAATTATATCGTGGGGCTGAATACGTAGTGGATTTTCTGCCTAAAGTAAAAATCGAAGTAGCTGTCGATGACGGCATTGTTGATCAGGTAATTGAATCTGTTCGTGGCGCAGCGAATACCGGCAAGATTGGGGATGGCAAAATTTTTGTTTATCCAGTTGAGCAGGTGGTTCGTATTCGCACAGGTGAAAGCGGCGTTGAAGCGCTGTAATTACGGGAGATAAATAAGTGGAAAATCAAATTTTTGAACTTCAATATGCGATGGATACCTTTTACTTTCTGGTGTGCGGCGCATTAGTTATGTGGATGGCCGCAGGTTTTGCAATGCTTGAAGCGGGTCTGGTCCGTTCTAAAAACACGACTGAAATTTTAACCAAGAATATGGCGCTGTTTGCGATTTCCTGCATGATGTACCTGGTATCGGGTTACGCAATTATGTACGGGGATAGCTATTTCTTAACAGGAATTATGTTAGATGGTGCCACTGATGTCGATTCAATAACCAGTACTGTATTGGCTGAGTCGAAAGAAGCGGGTTTTGATGGTGGTTCAGTTTATTCGAATGCGTCTGATTTCTTCTTCCAGGTGGTATTCGTAGCAACAGCCATGTCAATCGTATCAGGTGCTGTCGCTGAACGGATGAAACTGTGGGTATTTCTGGCATTTGCTGTTGTCATGACCGGTTTCATCTATCCAATGGAAGGCATGTGGACCTGGGGTGATACTGAAGTATTTGGTATGTTCAAGTTGAGCGAAGAAGGTTTCTCTGACTTCGCGGGCTCAGGTATCGTTCACATGGCAGGTGCCACTGCAGCTTTAGCAGGTGTTCTATTGCTGGGTGCGCGTAAAGGTAAATATGGTGCCAATGGTGAGATCAATGCGATCCCCGGCGCCAATCTGCCTTTAGCAACCCTGGGTACTTTTATTTTGTGGATGGGCTGGTTCGGCTTCAATGGTGGCTCGGTGCTGAAATTAGGTGATATTGCGAGTGCCAATTCGGTGGCTATGGTGTTCCTGAACACAAACACTGCCGCTGCTGGCGGTGCGATCGCGGCGCTGATTACAGCACGTTTACTGTTCGGTAAAGCTGATTTAACTATGCTGTTAAATGGTGCGCTGGCAGGTCTGGTTGCTATCACTGCTGAACCATCAACGCCAACTGCGCTGCAGGCAACTTTGTTTGGTGCAATGGGTGGTGTGCTGGTGGTGTTTAGTATTATTACTCTGGATAAACTGAAGATTGATGATCCAGTGGGTGCAATTTCGGTGCATGGTACCTGTGGCCTGTTAGGTCTGCTGCTGGTACCTGTTACCAACTCTGGTTCAACTTTCGCAGGTCAGATCCTGGGTGCCGCAACCATTTTTATCTGGGTGTTTGGTGTCAGCTTCGCAGTCTGGTTTGTGCTGAAAGCCATCATGGGTATTCGTGTAAACGAAGAAGATGAATACGAAGGCATGGATCTGGTGGATTGTGGTATGGAAGCATATCCAGAGTTCACAACCAAGTAATTATGAGTTTTTTCCAGTAGAGGACTCCTGCTGGTATCGTGGTTAGGCCGGGCTTTTGCCCGGCCTTTTTTATGTGTGGCTAAGGCTATGTTATAGTTTCAAATTATCTGCTTATTGAATTTATAATTTAATGGATAAATTGTTAATGGATAAATCGACCTTGCCAAAACAGATGCTTACTCTGCTATTCATGTTGTACGCTGCGATGAGTATGAAAATCGTTTATGCTGAAATATATAAATGGGTAGATGACAAAGGCAATGTGCACTACGGCGATAAGCCAACTCCGGATGGGCAGCAAATTGATGTAACTAAAGCCGCTGCCAAAACTGGCAATTTACCCAAGCAAAGTCGCGAAGACCGCCGCCAGAAACTTCTGCAGGCCATGGATGAAGACCGGCTGGAAAAGAAAAACAAAGAGGCGAAATTAAACAAACAAAAATCCAGGCAAAAAGCACGCTGTGCAAATGCTAAAGACAGGCTGCGTAGATATGAACGCGCAGGCAGCCTTTATGATTTAGATAAAGAAGGCAACAGAGTGTTTTTGTCAAAAGATGAACGACAGCAAGCCACTAAAAAATTAAGTACAAGCATTAAAAAATACTGCAATTAGAAATCTATGGCTATTTATCGATGATGATTCAGGCAGTAGCTGTCAGCGATGTAATGACTCTGCTTAATGCATGATCGAAAGCAGAGTGATCTGCTATAAAGTTAGATTTATTGTTTTCCAGTTCTTCGGTAAAGGCGGCGGCGTCTTTTTCTATTACCTTTACGCCTAATCTATCAACAAAAATCAGTTTTGCTTCTTCCATAATGATCACAGATAGTTTTAATCTGCGAACGGCTCGATCATCGCCATTGTATATTTCAAACCAGGCGCCCGGACGTACATTCTGAGGTAATTGGGCTATTTTATCTCTGGCTATTTCCGCCTCAATGTCCATTGGCGTGACTGCTTCAGGTTCGGCTTCGACTTCAGGTAGTTTATCAAAAATATTCTCGTCTTCACTGGAGTCGAGTTCGATAATCTCTGCTTTATTATTGTTCTCAGCTTCTGCTATTATTTCATCACTGAATGATACGCGCTGTATTAAATCTTCAAATGCCTGATGTAAAGTTTCAATCGATGAATCTATGTCTTCTTTATTTTGCCTGGTTTCATAAAGTTCATTTTTTATTGTGTCAACGAGTTCGACATAGTTGTTTTTGATGGCCATCCAGTCGCTGTAACACTTTGCAGGCTGCAGGCTATTGATCATTAATTTTAATAAGTTGATGGAGTCATTCCATTCGGCACTGTCTTTGCCGTGACGAATGTAGCGATGAAACATCAGGGTAGACCAGTGTTTTAAAATAAGAGGATGCACGGTTTTCGGCAGCTCTTTATTCATCGCGTGATACTGCAATTCGGCCAGAACAACCTGTCGCGCATGTTCCTGTAAAATCTGTCTTTGAGTTTTCTTTTCGTTATCCTGTGTTTTTTCCTGTTCTTTCTCAATGAGTTTATTGAGTTCGTTAACTGCCAGTTGAAAGCTGACGATGTCAACATCAAATTCTTCTAGCAACGTATTAACTATCGTTTCTAGTTTGATAAACAGTTTTTCGGTTTTTTCAGCAAGACCTTTGCCGACCTGCGGAATCAGGTTTAATACCTTGCGCGCAGGGTGATCACCATCGATGAAGAAGTCTTGCTCCAGCATGGCAACTTTAATAATAGGTATTTGAAGGCGTAATAGCAGATTGGTAACGATTTCAGAAATACTGCCATCTTCAGCGATGGCTTCGAACAACATTTCGATAAAGTCGATAGTTTTTTCATCGACCTGGTTTACCTGTTTGTTTATGGTGCCGCCCTGCCTGGTGCCCATGTCCGCCATTAATGAACGCTTGAAGTCGGCGGCATTGACCTGCGCTTCTTCGGCCTGAGATTGGCGAACATTGTTTTGCATATTCGACAGGGCCTGCATTACATCGCGGCGATTATAAAATTTTGTGCCGCCTGATGTCATTGCTGATGCGGGGGTTGCAAAAGAAGCTGGTATGCCAGGGCCGGTTGCCGTCATGTCGCCTGAAATAAATTGACTGACTACCTGATGAATCGCAGGTTGTGATTGAGAATGGTGAGTTGTTTGATGGCCACCTGCATGGCCTGATGTGTATTGTTGTTCGCTAGCCTCTTCCGTAATCAGGCCATTTTCCTGTAGAGACGGTGCGGGTGTTGGTTCGTGCTGTGTTCTTTTAGGTGAAGAATTGCTTAGTTTTATTTGAGGTAAAATGTCTTCGGCAATAAGTATTTTATTGATTGCTTTATACAGGTCGCCCAGTTGTGAGCTTACCTGTTGATCAAACATTTTAAATAAAATAAGTTTGTTATTTGTATTTATTTCTACTGGTTTAAGTGCCTTTTGAAAGGCTTCGCAAATGTGTTTTGGTACTAGCGCATCTTTTGCGAAAATCCTTGAAGTTTTCATTGCCAGAAATTCGAGGCGAGCTTCGAGGTGACCAATAGAATCGCCGAATAAGTTCATGGCTTTGGAATGCATGGTTGAAATAGCAACCATTTCTTCCATTTCTTCCTGGTCTACCAGCGTCAGTTCATCGACATCGAATGGATCAGTTTTATCTGCATTTTCCGTTAGACTAATAGGCTTTAGATATTCCCTTAATTCCACAGCAAATGTCTGGGCGATATTCTTTTTTTCCAGACGCAGTAATCTCATGGTGTCGAAATAGGCGTTCTGATCTTCGTTTGAATCAGCATTTTCAGCGAGTTGGAACAGTACATCATCGGCACTGGTAAACATGTGGGTTAGCAGGGCGGATAGCTGTTCGTTCAAGCAGCTTTTGATGTCATCGATTAAAGGCTTGTATTTGTCGTTTTGTAATCGATGATTTGAATCAAGCGAATGAATCTTGGCGCTCATGTATTTAGTCCCACGTGTTGGACGATTAATTACATGATGGGCACTGCTTTGGAGGCTTATCTCTGCCCGGTATTTCCATATATTCGCAGGCAAGCGTGCGCATCTTCTCTTATGCAGATAAGGAATCTGCCGGATGCTTTGAACATTTGATTAGTCTATGTCTTTAAAACAATGACATTAACTGGATAGTGGCTTATAAGATTAGCCACTCGAACGAGTCATTGATGAGAACTGGTTCACACAATTGATTTTGCGGACCCATGCATGAGCGGGGCGGCCAGTTTAGTCATCTCGTCCTCAGGTTTAAATGTCTGGGGCATATATCCACCAGGATTAAATTTTGGGACAGATGATATCGAGGACATCGCCTGCCTGTTCCCAGGCTTTATCCATGATCTCAGGCAGAATGTTTAAATTCAGGCCGGTTATATTCAGGGTTTCCGGTTCGAATGCCGGGTAATTATCCAGCAGATGTTCGTTGATTTCTGTATCAGGGCCGATAGCATTTACGACACAGTTAGCGATGTGCACAATGGCGGTCTCAGTGGGATATTTTTTGGCTTTCAATGGCGTGTGGTGATGGCCGATTACATCCTTCAGCGTATCAGCCAGTTGCCATGCCTCAATCAGCGCTGCGCCGACATCCGCATGGGTAAAGCCAATAATTTCTTTTTCCGCGCGATACAGGACGCCGTCGCTTTCAGCCGCTTTTAGCAGCACTTCCTGAGATAGCTCTGGTTCCTTGAAGTACAGGATCAACTTACCAATATCATGCAGCATGCCGGCTACAAAAAGGCGCTCTCCGTGGAGAATATTGCAATGCCTGGATAACAGGCGGGAAACGATGCCAGTGTGTATGCTGTGCCGCCAGAAAAGGTCGATATCGACCAGTTGATTGGGCATGCGCTTGAAAGTGTCTACTGCCGATGTGGCCAGCACCAGATTTTTCAGATCATCTTCGCCAATGACAGATACTGCGCGACTGACCAGTTCAACTTTGGCGACCAGAGAGTAATAGGCGCTATTTACGATGCGCAGGATACGTGCAGTAAGTGCAGGATCGTGCCCGATGACATCCCCAAGTTGTTTGGCGTTGTGATTCGGGTTTTCCATCACCTGATTTACCCGGATAAAGATTTCAGGCAGGGAAATCAGTTTGATAACGCCTTTTACGAGGTCTTCCGGTTTTTTTGTCATTTATTTGTGTTCCTGTAGATTTATTGCTTCCCTGTTGGTTTAGCGTGCGGGGATGCATAAGCAGTCAGTATACATCTGCATAACAGATTATAATTGATGCGCGAGAATAGTCTCGTTTTCCAGGGATTTTAACTAATCAGCGGGATCTTTTTAGTCTAAATTATGATTCAGCACAACTAGACAAAAGTCTAGCGGGGTGTTTAATGCCCATGTTATTGGTGGGAGTATGGCGACAGACGAATATCAGAGAGACTTATTATACAATCTGGGCCCGTGCGACCAGTTCGCGTACCGAGCAAACATGTTCGCCAAATGCCAGCGTCTGGTTCATATCAATATAGCCTTCGCTAAAGCGTTTACGTCGGCCCTGCTCCATTAGAAAGGTGCCATTGGTGGAATCAAGGTCAGTCAGATAAAGGGCATTATCCAGGATCACCAGTTCTGCGTGCTTTGAGCTGGTGGTTTTGTCAAATAAACGGATGTGGCCCTGGCGGCCAATAATGTAAGTACGGTTTTCCATTTTTTGCCCTTTCGCATAGAGATATAAATGTGGGTGCAGTATTCGCTGTACTGGGTACTTTGTATAGTGCATTACAGGGTGATTTTTGTGTCGGGGATCACATTATGTATGAGCTGTAATGATTTCCGCTGAGGGGATGATTCAGTATCTGATTTTTATCAGATTTTTCTTTCAGGCTATCTATTGCGCATAAAATCGGCGGTTTTATAAAAAGCTGCTTCCAGATCATCCATCAAATCATAAAAAACGATTGAACAGTTTGTCTGCCGTCCATGCGGTCATGGCGGGGGTTTTGCATATTTTTCAGACGAAAGTTGGAAAAGCCGCTATTTTACACACATCAGTCTTCGCTAATACCTGTATAATATGCCACCTTTTTGATTGGCCGGAATGACTGGCCCATATATCTTGCTATTTGGCCAGGAGCTCGAAGCGAACATGAAACTACGTAATATCGCAATTATTGCGCACGTTGACCACGGTAAAACCACCCTGGTTGATGAACTGCTGAAGCAGTCAGGAACAATTGATACTCGCGGCGAGCTGGAAACCTGCGTAATGGATTCCAACGATCAGGAAAAAGAACGCGGCATCACTATTCTTTCCAAGAACACGGCCATCAAGTGGAATGACTATCGTATCAATATTGTTGACACACCGGGACATGCTGACTTTGGTGGCGAGGTTGAGCGCGTACTGTCGATGGTTGATAGCGTCCTGCTACTGGTCGATGCCCAGGAAGGCCCTATGCCGCAAACCCGTTTTGTGACCCAGAAAGCATTCAACATGGGCTTTAAGCCGATTGTGGTCATCAACAAAGTTGATAAGCCTGCAGCACGTGCCGACTGGGCGCTGGATCAAACGTTTGAACTGTTCGATCGCCTGGGCGCGACTGACGAGCAGCTGGATTTCCCCATTATTTATGCCTCTGGTCTGGGCGGCTTTGCCAGCCTTGACGATACGGCTCGTGAAGGCGACATGATTCCTTTGCTGGACGCCATTATTGAGCATGTGCCAGCACCGGATGTCGATGCCGATGCGCCCTTCAAGATGCAGGTGAGCTCGCTGGATTACAACAGTTATGTGGGTGTAATCGGTATCGGTCGTATCAAACAGGGCAAAGTTAAGCGTAATCAGCCGTTAAGCCTGATTGATCGCGAAGGTAAGGTTCGCAATGGTCTTCGCATGCAGCAGATACTCGGCTTTCACGGTCTGGAACGAGTGGAAGTTGAAGAAGCGCAGGCTGGCGACATTATTTGCTTTAATGGTATCGACAAGCTGAATATTTCAGACACCATCTGTGATCCAGAGCATGTTGAAGCCATGCCAGCCCTGTCTGTTGATGAGCCAACCCTGAGTATGACTTTCCAGGTAAACAATGGTCCGCTCGCGGGGCAGGATGGCAAATTCGTGACCTCACGAAATATTTCAGATCGTCTGGATCAGGAACTGATACATAACGTGGCGCTGCGCGTAGAACAGGGTGATACCGGTGACAAGTTCCGCGTTTCCGGTCGTGGTGAACTGCATTTGTCGGTCCTGATCGAATCCATGCGTCGCGAAGGTTTCGAGCTGTGTGTGGGGCGTCCCGAAGTTGTGGTCAAAGAAGTTGACGGCAAATTGTGTGAGCCTTATGAGCAGCTCACTGTGGACGTGCCCGAAGATTCACAGGGTGCGGTGATGGAAAAGCTCGGCATACGTAAAGGCGAGCTGAAAGACATGGTGCCCGATGGCAAAGGTCGTGTGCGGCTGGATTACATCATTCCAACCCGTGGCTTGATCGGTTTCCGTACCGAGTTTTTAACGGCCACCGCGGGTAACGGTTTGATGTATAACGTGTTTGACAGTTATGGCCCCAAAATCGATGCGGTTATTGGCCAGCGCAGTAAAGGCGTGTTGATTTCCAACGGCGCGGGTAAAGCCCTGTCCTACTCCATTTATAACCTGCAGGAGCGTGGCAGCATGTTCCTGTCCCATGGCGATGAAGTCTACGAAGGCATGCTGGTGGGCATTCATGCGCGCGATAATGACCTGGTGGTGAATCCGCTTAAGGGCAAGCAGCTAACCAATGTACGTGCATCAGGTACCGATGAAGCGCTCATTCTGACGCCGCCAATTCGTATGACGCTGGAGCAGGCGTTGGAGTTTATCGATGATGATGAACTGGTTGAAGTAACACCGAATCACATCCGTACCCGTAAAAAGCTGCTGACCGAGAATGAACGTAAGCGTGCATCACGAGCGCCCAAGGCCAGTTAAGTTTTCATTAATCAGGCTCCCGCGTTTCCCTCGGGGGCCTGATCTTCCTGATATATTCCCTTTTCAGGTCAATTGCATAAAACCTGATATCAACTAGAATCCTTAAATAACAATAACTTATCGATAGTTGTTTGGATTTAAATAGTTTTTTAGCGGATGGGCTTTCTGTGTCTGAAGAAAAAAATGAATCGCAGGTTCTGGTCGTCGATGACTCTCGGGTTATTCGTCGTGCGGCAGTTAAAATTTTACAAAAAGAATTTGATGTTATCGAAGCCGAAGATGGTGAAGATGCCTGGGACGAATTGCAGCAAAACAAAAATATTTCCGTAGTTTTTACTGATCTGGGCATGCCCAATATGGATGGGTTTGAGCTGCTGGAAAAAATTCGCAATGCTGATGATCCCGCCCTGGCAAGTATGCCCGTTATTATCATTACTGGTGCTGAGGAATCCGAAGGCGCCCGGGAAGAAGTGCTGGAGCTTGGCGCAACCGATTTTATCAGCAAGCCATTTGATTCCGTATCTTTAAAGTCGCGCGCATCAGCGCATATAAATTATCGCAATGAAGTTCAATCGCTGGAAAAACGTGCGGCGACCGACAGGCTGACTGGATTGCTTACCGAAACAAGTTTTCTGCAACAGGGTGAACAGGCGCTGGCATATGCCAGGCGGCATTGCACGCAAGTCACCGTGGTGCGGTTTGATATCGACCATTTTGCCGAGCTGTTTGTCAAACATGGTAAAGATGTCGCGGAACAGATACTGGCTAAAGTCGCTTCATTTATTCGTGAAGGTATGCGCACCGAAGATACCGGGGCACGACTCGGTGTTTCGCGTTTTGCATTATTGTTGCCCTGCTCTGATCCAGCGGGTGCCATTCAGGTGATTACTCGGATTCGTGATCGTGTTGCAAAGCTTAAACTTAAACTAGGTAGTGATGTTTTCCATATCCGATTTAGTACCGGTATTACATCGCCTGACCTGTCTGCAGATGATATTACTTTTAACCACCTGGTCGAACAGGCGGAATCGTCACTTAAACAGGCGATAGATCTGGGTGGTGGTCAGATGGTTCGCTATCAGTCTGCCACGACGCCAGCGGCTGCTTCAGCCGATTTGTCCGAAGTGGAGGTGAATTTAGATAAGCTGGTTCAGCAACTGGCCAAAGAAGACAGTAGCGTGAGCCAGCAGCAACTGGCGTCGGCAATGCGTAAACTATTGCCAATAATGGTGCAGGCAGATCAGCAGCTAAAGCTCGGGTTAAGCAAGGTTATTTTGCATTTGAAAAATAAATTAAAACCATAACTTCTCTGCTGGTTGGATCGGTGAATTTGTTGAGATTTACCGTAGCCAATTCGCTACAATAGCGCCTTTATTTTCAAAGGCGCAACGTTTCATGATTTCCATCCCCCAGCGCATAGCTGAAGAATTATCCATAAAAGAATCCCAGGTTAGTGCAGCAGTCGAGTTGCTCGATGAAGGTGCAACGGTGCCCTTTATTTCACGCTACCGCAAAGAAGTAACCGGCGGGCTCGATGATGGCCAATTGCGCACGCTGGAAGAACGCTTGCGTTATATGCGTGAACTTGATGATCGACGTGCAACAATTCTGAAAAGTATCAAGGAACAAAATAAACTAACTCCCGAACTTGAAAAATCTATTCTCCAGGCAGATACAAAAAATCGCCTGGAAGATCTTTATTTGCCGTATAAGCAGAAACGTCGCACCAAAGCGCAGATAGCGCGTGAAGCGGGGCTGGAACCCCTCGCCACAATCCTGTTTGAGAATCACCAGTTAAATCCGGAGCAGGAAGCCGCAGCTTTTGTTGATGCTAAAAAAGGCGTAGCTGACATTAAAGCCGCACTCGATGGGGCGCGGCAAATTCTGATGGAACAGTTTGCAGAAAATGCGGATTTGTTACAGCAATTACGGGAATATCTGTGGGCTAACGGGATTATCGAATCACGAGTCATTGATGGCAAAGAAACGGAAGGTGCTAAATTTGCTGACTATTTTGAATATGACGAAGCCATAAATAAAATACCTTCGCATCGTGCTTTAGCTTTGTTCCGTGGACGCAACGAATCGGTGTTGCAGATGAGTTTAAAAGTCGCCGGTGAAGACGAGCTGGACAGTCACCCCTGTGAACAAATTATTGCCCGCCATTTTGCTATCGAAAATAAAAATCAGCCAGCGGATAAATGGTTGCAGGATACGGTACGCTGGGCGTGGAAAATAAAAATATTTACCCATCTTGATGTGGAACTGAAAATGAAACTCAAGGAGGCCGCAGAAGAAGAAGCGATTAAGGTTTTTGCGTCGAATTTAAATGATTTATTGTTGGCTGCACCGGCTGGTCCTAAGGCGGTTCTGGGCCTGGATCCGGGATTGCGGACGGGTGTAAAAATAGCGGTAGTAGATGAAACCGGTAAGTTCGTTGATCAGGCGGTTATTTACCCGCACGCACCCAAAAATCAATGGGACCAGTCCATTGCAGTAATTGCTGCATTATCGAAAAAACATAATGTTAAATTGCTCTCTATTGGCAACGGTACGGCTTCCAGGGAAACCGACAGACTGGCTAAAGAAGTGATTAAAAAATATCCTGAACTGGGATTAAATGCCATTGTGGTTTCTGAGGCAGGTGCTTCTGTGTATTCGGCGTCTGAGTTTGCTGCCAAAGAATTTCCGGATCTGGATGTGACCATTCGTGGTGCGGTATCCATTGCGCGCCGTCTACAGGATCCGCTGGCTGAACTGGTTAAAATCGAACCCAGGGCGATTGGTGTCGGCCAGTATCAACATGATGTTAGCCAGACCCAATTGGCGCGTTCGCTGGATGCTGTGGTTGAGGATTGTGTAAATGCCGTCGGTGTTGATGTAAATATGGCATCAACACCGCTATTGTCGCAGGTGTCTGGATTAAGTGTGACCATGGCAGATAATATAGTCGAATTTAGAAATGCAAACGGTGCGTTTAAAAATCGCCAGCAACTTCTGGGTGTGCCGCGCCTGGGTCCAAAAGCATTTGAGCAGGCGGCGGGTTTTTTGCGCATTATGAATGGCGACAATCCGCTGGATCAATCATCGGTACATCCAGAAGCCTATCCCGTGGTTGAGAAAATAATCGAGCAGAATAAAAAAGCTATTAAATCAATTATCGGTGATGCTGGATTTCTGAAACAATTAAACGCCAGAGATTACACCAGCGATCAGTTTGGCCTGCCGACTGTTACGGATATTTTAAAAGAGCTGGAAAAACCCGGTCGTGATCCGAGGCCTGAATTTAAAACCGCCGAATTTATGGATGGTGTCGAAGAAATAAAAGATTTAAAAATCGATATGATTCTGGAAGGTGTTATAAGTAATGTTACTAATTTTGGCGCCTTTGTTGATATCGGTGTGCACCAGGATGGGCTGGTGCATATTTCTGCCCTGTCGAATAACTTTGTAAAAGATCCCCGTGAAGTCGTTAAAGCGGGTGATGTGGTAAAAGTTAAGGTGATGGATGTAGATGTAAAACGCAAACGCATTGCATTAACTATGCGGCTGGATGATGAGGCTCGCGACCAGGTTGCTGAAATCAAAAAGGAGGCGCCACGGAAAAACAGGTCAAATAAAACTCGACCGAAAGCAACCGCGTCGGTAGGGAATTCAGCCATGGCTGATGCGCTGACGCAAGCATTTAAAAGATAAAAATTATCCATGCTTAAATTTTCGAATCTTGCTATTCGCCGTGGGGCTCGCCAGTTATTCAGTAATGCGAATTTCACGATTCATCAGGGTAACAAGGTAGGCATAACAGGGGCGAATGGCTGTGGCAAGTCGAGTCTGTTTGCTCTGCTGCTAAATGAGTTGCACAGTGATGAGGGTGAGATAAGTTTTCCGCCTAAAATATCCATCGCCCATGTTGCTCAGGAAACACCCGCAGTCAATAAATCTGCACTTGATTATGTGCTCGATGGTGATGCGGAATTACGAAATATTCAGCAACAACTTGAAGTCGCCGAACAGGCGGATGATGGCGAGATGTTAGCTGAATTACATCATCAGCTTGAAGTCATTGATGCCTATACGGCAAACGCAAGAGCCGGAAAACTTCTGCAGGGTTTAGGCTTTAAACCCACAGAGCTGGAAAATAAAGTCGCCCAGTTTTCTGGTGGCTGGCGTATGCGGTTAAATCTGGCACAGGCGTTAATGTGTCGTTCGGATTTATTGTTGCTAGACGAGCCTACCAATCACCTTGATCTGGATGCGGTCATCTGGCTTGAACAATGGCTATTAAACTATGCGGGCACTTTGTTATTAATTTCCCACGACCGTGATTTTCTCGATCGCGTTACCAGTCATATTGCTCACATCGAACATCATGGAATAAAACTCTATAGCGGCAACTATACTGAGTTTGAAAAACGTCGTGCCGAACAACTGGCACAGCAACAGGGAATGTATGAAAAACAGCAGCGTGAAATTGCGCATATCGAAAGTTTTATTCGTCGCTTTAAAGCCAAGGCGAGCAAAGCCAAACAGGCGCAGGGTCGGGTCAAGGCATTGGAGCGCATGGAGCTGATTGCGCAGGCCCATGTTGATTCACCTTTTAATTTTCAATTTTATAAACCCGAAAAATTACCGCATCCACTAACTAAACTGGAAGAAATTTCAGCTGGTTATGGTGAGTTAAAAATACTCGATGATTTAAACCTGACCCTGGTGCCCGGTGATCGTATTGGTTTGCTCGGCCACAATGGCGCCGGTAAATCGACGCTGATCAAATTACTGGCCGGTGAAATAGCGGCGATGCAGGGTGAGCAGGATCCCTCTCGGGAATTGAAAACTGGTTATTTTGCCCAGCATCAACTTGAGCAGCTAGATGCCGAGGCCAGTGCCATGCTGCATCTGCAGCGGCTGGATCCCCGCATTACCGAGCAGGAAATTCGCAATTATCTTGGTGGCTTTAATTTTCATGGTGATCGGGTACTGGAGCCGGTGGCGCCATTCTCGGGCGGCGAGAAAGCCCGTCTGGTGCTGGCCTTGCTGATCTATCAGAAGCCGAATTTGCTGCTGCTCGATGAGCCCACTAATCATCTGGATCTGGAAATGCGCCATGCGCTGAGTCTGGCATTGCAGGATTATCAGGGTGCCGTGGTGCTGGTATCGCACGATCGGCATATGCTGCGCTCTGTCACCGATCAGTTCATCCTGGTTGATGGTGGTAAAGCCACGCCTTTTGACGGCGATCTGGATAGTTATCGCCAATGGCTGCTACAGCCCAGAGAGCAGGCGCCGACCAGTTCAGAGCCGGTGGAGCAGCCAAAAGATAACCTGTCGAAAAAACAACAGCGGCAGCAGCAGGCAGAAAAACGACGACAATTGCAGCCATTGAAAAACCAGCAAAAAAAACTGGAGCAGCGGATGGAGGCACTGAATGTGCAGAAACAGCAAATGGAGCAGGAGCTGGCGAACCCTGAATTGTATGAGGTCGAAAATAAGTCGCGATTACAGGAGCTGACCCAGCAACAGACAGTGATTATCAGGGAACTGGATGGGCTAGAAGAAAGCTGGCTGCAGGTCGCTGAAGAACTGGAAGCACTGGGCTAGAAAAATCATCCGTTAGTCAGAATATTAGGGTCTTTTAGGGCTGTTTTCCTATAATTGGCAATAGATGATTTAATTCTGCCCAGGAGGCAGTAAATGTCAAAACAGAACATGGCTTATAAAGTTGATACTGTTGGCGTGGGTGCCCTGTCAGAATTCTTTGATCAATATTCTTCTGCCTACCGCAAGATCGAGCAGTCCCTGTTACTTCTGGAAATTGAACCCGATGATGAGCAGCTCATTGGGGATTTAATACAGGCTGTTCAACAAATCCAGCGTGCGCTACAAAATATCGGTTTCGATGAACTGCTTGCATTAACCGAAAGCCTGGGTGAAATGCTACAGACCATCCAGCATAAAGAACTCGATTTTCAGACCGTGCTCAGCGATATTATATTGCTGGCAGTTAATGATATTCGTACCATCCTCGAAAAAATAATCGACGGTGATACGCGCTGTGTTTTATTGCAACGCATGCCACGAGTCTGTGAAGCCATCGTCAATATCAAGAACGCAGATCAGTTGTATCAGGACAGTGTTATCAAGGATACCCTGTTACTACTGGATCCATCGACGGAAATTATTGAATCTACAATTACCGAACAGGCGTCACTGGTTAATCTGTTTGAAGAAGCAGGACCTGATGAAGAAGAACTGGTCGCCTACGGTGTAGAAGAAAATGAAGATTTCATATTTTTTCGGGGTTTGTCGGAGCCGCTCGAGTCGCGTGCCCATTACTGGCGTGGTAGAAGTCAGCGTATGTTGCGACTGGCATTAAAAATGAATGAGCATGCCGGGCGTCCCGTTGATCCAAATCAGCTGGCGGCAGCGGTTTATATGCATGATGCGGGCATGGCATTATTGCCGATGGATATTATTAATGCCGACGGCAGTCTTCGAGATGAAGATATCGAACAAATCAAACAGCACCCATTGATTGGTTATGAGTTATTACGCTATATGAAGCAATGGCGAGAAGCGGCCAATATCGTATTGCAGCACCATGAGCGAGTTGATGGTACAGGTTATCCATATCAGCTTAAAAACGATGAAATTTGCGAAGGCGCAAAAATACTGGCCATTGTTGATGCGATTGATGCACGTACCCATGAACGTGCCCATAGTACGTTGTTAAAACGGCCATTGTTAAGAGCCGCTATGGAAATCGGTAAACACTCGGATACTCAATTCAGTGCCTACTGGGTGGATATTTTTAAGAAAGTTTTTCAGCAAATGCGCAAACAGGCAACGTCTGACGATTTAATCTGAGCAGACGTATTAATCGAGTACTATAGAGAACCCGTCTTTATCACGCCAGGATAAAATCATTGAAATCACTCAAAGAAGATGCGTTAAATCCGCTGACACCGGTTGAAGCTCATGAGCTGTTGCAGGAGAACGTCAAAGCGGTTCTGATTGATGTGCGCTCCAATATGGAATATCTCTTTGTCGGTCATCCCAAAGGCGCTATTCATGTGCCCTGGATCGATGAGCCTGACTGGGTTGTTAATCCAGATTTTGTCAGAGAAATTCGGCAGTTACTGTTAGGTGGCGTCAGTGAGCATGGCGAGAAAGATCCGCCGATTGTGCTTATCTGTCGCAGTGGTAAACGCACCATTGATGCGGGCAATGCATTGCTCGAAGCAGGCCTGCATCATGTCTGCCATGTTACTGAAGGCTTCGAAGGTGAACTGGATGATAGCCATCATCGCAGCACGGTCGGTGGCTGGCGATTTCATGGATTACCCTGGGAACAGTGCTAACTGGCGCGGTGATATTAAATATGAAAAAAACAGTCAAATCAGCAGCAGAATGGCAGCAGCAGTTAACCGATGAACAATACCGGGTTGCCCGGCAGAGCGGCACCGAGCGCCCGTTTACCGGTGAATATTACAATAATAAAGAACCGGGTATATACCACTGTATTTGTTGCGGCGAACGGTTATTTAATTCGACTGAAAAATATGATTCGGGCAGTGGCTGGCCAAGTTACTGGCAGCCGCTCAATGAGCAGTGTATAAAAGAAGTCGTTGATACCAGCCATGGTATGAAGCGGGTTGAAGTGCGTTGTGCTGCCTGCGATGCCCATCTTGGGCATGTGTTTGAGGATGGGCCGCCGCCCACCGGTTTGCGCTATTGCATTAACTCTGCTTCACTGGATTTTAAAGCAGATAAATAATCTCTGCCTGTCTTGCAAACTCGCCTGATTTCTAAAATTATTCAGTGCAGTTAATTTAATATGTATAACAAATCCCAATGCATTATCATTTTGATTTTTATGCATAAAGCTGTAGTGACGCAAATATTATTTTTTATTTATATTGAGATAGCCTGTTCTCATTAATGTTGTTAACTGAATTAAAACATAGTCTGTTACTATTGAAGCGACATACGTTATTATTGATCTGAGCGTTTAGCAAACAGCCAGGACTAATAAAGCAACAACATGACTACCCAGAAATCTTCTGAGCTACATCTTAAACTCCGCAATCTGGAAATCCAGGACTACCCGCAGATATCCGTGCTCATGGAAGATATCTATCACGATATTGGCGGATCCTGGTCGCAAAGTTCATTGTCTGCCCTGATCAAGGATTTTCCTGAAGGTCAGATTGTGATCGAAGACAATGGCAAAATCATAGCGGTTGCTCTTACCGTAAAATGCAGTTACGACCGATTCAGCCGTACCCATACCTATGATGATTTAATTGGTCGCCGCGATCGTATACAGCATGATGAAAATGGCGATGCGCTGTATGGCATGGATTTGTTTGTCAGCAAGCAATATCGTGATCTACGTCTGGGGCGGCGATTGTATGATGCACGCAAGGAGTTATGTCGAAATCTTAATTTGCGCGCCATCCTGGCCGGTGGTCGAATTGTCCGCTATCACGAACATGCTGAGATGGCACCAGCCGACTATATACAGGCTGTACGCCGGCGTGAAATTCACGATCCTATTCTCAGCTTTCAGCTCGCCAATGATTTTGAAGTAAAGCGTTTAATGAAAGGCTATATGCCGGAAGACAAAAAGTCACTGGGTTATGCCACCTTGCTTGAATGGAATAATATTCTGTATGAACCAGAAGTTGGTACTGTAGATGCTATTCGTAAAACCGCCGTTCGTATCGGTATTGTGCAATGGCAAATGCGACTGACGGATTCTTTCGAGACCTGGTTGAATCAGGTAGAATATTTTGTTGATTCCATGTCGGCTTATCAGTCCGATTTTGTATTGTTTCCTGAGTTTTTTAACGTGCCACTGATGGGCATAGGCGATCAACACAATCAATACGATGCCATACGTTTTCTGGCTACCTATGCCGATCGCATTGTCGAATCAATATCGCAATTTGCGGTGACCTATAACATCAATATCATTGCTGGCAGCATGCCTGCCATGTCGGGTGATAATTTATACAACAATGCTTATTTGTGTCGTCGTGATGGTACCGTTGGTGTGCAGCCAAAAATCCATATCACTCCCCATGAGCGACGTGACTGGGTCATCGAAGGTGGCGACAGTTTACAGGTGTTTGATACTGATGCGGGCCGTATCGGCATACTGATTTGTTACGATGTGGAGTTTCCTGAACTGTCGCGTCTGCTGAGCAAGGAAGATATGGAAATATTATTTGTGCCTTTCTGGACCGATACCAAAAATGGTTTCCTGCGAGTACAGCGTTGCGCTCAGGCACGTGCTATTGAAAATGAATGTTATGTTGCCATAGGGGGGAGCGTCGGCAATCTACCGCAGGTCGAAAACGTGGATATTCAGTATGCCCAGTCTGCCGTGTACTCGCCCTCAGATTTTGCTTTTCCCCATGATGCCATCATGGCAGAAAGCACACCTAATACAGAAATGGCCCTTATTGCGGACCTCGATCTGGATAAACTGATGCAACTCCGGTATGAGGGTTCGGTTACCAATTCCAGAGATCGACGAGATGAGTTGTTTGAATTGCGCTGGTTAGGAAATAAATTAAAAGAAGAAAAAACTGATTAACTGTAAAGCGAAGGATGCCTCATCTGTTTCAGATTATGTTGCCGGTGTTTTATGGCCAGGCAGGTTCCTGCCTGGCCATTTTCTATTATCCCTTTAACATTTATTTAATTAGTAAGCTGCAACTTTCTGCAATCACTGGTAAAAGTACTTTACATTAAATTGCCTTAACTAACGCTGATGCGACTGGATTTTTTCTGGCTGGTTTTTGGTAAGGTAATGGTAAGTACGCCTTTTTTATAACTGGCCGTTGTGTCGTTTTCGCTGACATGAGTCGGGATGTTCATGGCGCGTTCAAAACTGCCATAAGCACATTCCATCAAGTGATACCGGCCTTCACTTTTTTCGCTTTGTACGCGTTTTTCACCACGCACTACCAGAACATTATCCAGAATCTGAATATCAAAGTTTTGGGCATCCATTCCAGGGGCTTCAATCCTGACGTAAACGTTGTCATCATCTTCGTGCATTTCAGCAGCGAGTAATCCCCAGCGCGAGGCATTGCGCTCAACCTGTACTGGCAGACTGTCAGATTCATCGGCTCGATGTATGGGATTGAAACGGGTGAGTGCCTGAGCTGTGCGTTCGCTTAGTTGTTGCCAGCCTTCTGCGATATTGTGCCAGGCGTGATTCAGTCCGTGGCGAAGTTGGTCTAGTGTGCTCATAACATGCTCCTTTGTTAGCATCTTTATTATGTATACAACGCAAATAGAATTCAGACTTTTAAATAGATCAAGATAAAACCGGTTAGATATTTACCGGTGTTGTGAGCCAGCCATGCAGATATTCCAGTGCCTGTTGCAAATTGTTTTCTGCGGTCTTGCTGATGGCCTTGCCCAGTTCAAATTGATAGCCCCGAATGGCCAGCAGATAAACTGCCGGGTTATCGTCTGGATGTATTTGTTCAAATAGATTTAATAGTGCAGCGGGGCTCATCGCATGGGATGTATAACTGTCATCTTTCTCACTGCTTAGCTGGCTGAAATGAAAGGCGTTTTCTGGTTTCAGGCTGGCATCAACAAAAATCACCAGCTGACGGTTTTTCATATCCAGCGTGTGTTCGATCTGTAATTGAAAATCCGTTTGTAATTCAATTTTATTTTTAAGACTGCTGCCGGGTAATTTTTTGTCTAAGCGTTGCAGTAGTTCAGGACCCAGGGCATCGTCTCCCCGCGATGGATTGCCGTAAGCAAAAACCAGAATGGGCCTGGTGTTTTCTAACGGGTCGAGCATATTTCACCGGTAGCACGTTTGCTGATCCGGCTAAGTGTACTGCCATCGGCTGCGACCAGTTCGATTTCCAGTGGCATTTTGCCCAATGCGTGGGTGGCGCAGGACAGGCAGGGATCATAGGCGCGGATGGCCACTTCAATCTGATTGAGCAATGGTTCGGTGAGTTCATGTCCCGATAAATAATTGGTAGCGACCTGGCGGATGGATTCGTTCATCGCCTGATTATTATGGGTGGTGGATACTATTAAGTTGGCTTTTTCGACCACGCCATCATCATCGATTTCATAGTGGTGAAACAGGGTGCCGCGGGGCGCTTCGATAACGCCGATACCGCGATGCTGCATATCGCCTGTGTGCAACAGATCGCTACCCTGAAGATCTTTATCGGCCAGCAATTGCTCAATGGCTTCAGTACAGTGCAGCAATTCGATCATGCGCGCCCAGTGGGTGGCCAGAGTGGCATGTACGGGTTGGCCATTTTCCAGTTGCATAAATTCCTGGCGACGTTGCTCGGCCATCGGCGTTGCTATGCGATCGCAATTATTGATGCGTGCCAGCGGGCCGACCCGGTACCAGCCCTTATCCAGCCCCAGGGTTTCAATGAATGGAAACTTCATATAACTCCAGGGTTTCACCGCTTCCCGTAAATAATCTTCATAATGTGTGCAGTCAGCATGATCGAATAGGGTATGGCCCTGGGCATCTTTAGCGCGTAAACCGCCGTGGTAAAGTTCGTGCTCACCCGAGGCGGTGATCAGGCTCATGCTATTGCTGGCCACGCTGGCAAACTCGCGATGGTATGTCAGTTGTTCCAGGTAAATGGTTTTAATCAGTTCGACGGCATCTTGCGCCCAGGCAATGATTTGTTTGATGTCTTTTAATAGATAATCCCGATCTTCACTGCTTAATGATTTATTGACGCCGCCGGGAATAGCGCCTGTACCATGTACCCGTTTACCGGCGGTTACCCGAATGACTTCCTGGCCGTATTTACGCAGCATGATACCTTTTTTGGCCAGTTCGGGATGGTCTTCGATGACGCCAATAATATTGCGATGGCGCACGGCATCATCGTAGCCGAACAATAGATCCGGTGATGACAGGTGAAAAAAATGCAGCGCATGGGATTGCAGTGTCTGGCCGAAGTGCATCAGGCGGCGGATTTTTTCGGCGGCAGGGCTTAACTCGGTGGCGCCGACCAGCATATCCGTCGCTTTGGCCGCCGCCAGATGATGGCTCACCGGACAGATACCGCAGAGTCTCTGTACCAGTACCGGCAATTCCCAGTAGGGGCGGCCCTGAATAAATTTTTCAAAGCCGCGGAATTCAACAATGTGCAGGCGCGCCTGTTGAATCTGCTGATCTTCATCAACCAGCAAAGTCACTTTGCCGTGGCCTTCGACCCGGGTTAAAGGCTCGATCACCACCCGTTTTAACTGCTCTGGATTGCTCGCAGTTTCGAGTTTGTTAGTCATAGTGAATCTCGCTATAGGGGAAGTGTATTGGGCGTCCTTCCAGTAATTCGGTGAGAAAGGTCCAGATGGTGTCACCCGACGGTGGGCAACCCGGTAGCACGTAATCCACCTTCACCACCTCGTGAATCGGATGCACCTTGTTCAACAGTAGTGGGATTTCCGGGTCGTTGGGAATCATCGGATTTACCACCCCGATGCCATCAAGATAGGATTCTTCCAGGCATTCTTTCAATTCAAAATGATTACGCATGGCGGGGATACCACCGTTAATGGCGCAGGCACCAATGGCGACCAGAATCTTGCTTTGCCGTCGAAACTCTCTCAATACTTCGACATTGTCGGTATTGGCAACGCCGCCTTCGATAATGCCCACATCAACCGGTTCCAGTTGTTTGATGTCGTTTATCGGCGAGCGTTCAAACTCCACCAGGGTGATCAGCTCGAGCAGGCGTTCATCGATATCCAGCAACGACATGTGGCAGCCAAAACAACCGGCCAGCGAGGTGGTGGCGACGCGTATTTTATGACTCATTTTTTATCTCGCTGGTGATTTGGATGTGCCACGTCGCCCACCTGCGCGATCGGTTCACGGTCGTACAGCCGTTGGCCGATGGGTACCTCGTAGCCTTTGTGTTTTGGCAGAAAAACCCCCACCGGGCAGACACTGGCCGCGGCATCATGGGCGCTGAAATTGCTGTCGCCCAGTTTGCCCGAAGTGGAATTAATCACCAGACGGCTATCCATGCCGCGACCGCTGATGGCGAAAATATTTTTTTTATCGGCGCTGTGACTGGCGCGTACGCACAGTCCACAAAGTATGCAACGGTTGAAATCGAGCACCATTTCCGGATGGCTGGCATCCAGCTCGCGGCGGGGATAAAAATGGGTGAAATAGGGTGACAGCATGCCGACATAATAGGCCACCGCCTGTAGCTGACAGCGGCCGCTTTTTTCACAGCCGGGACACTGGTGATTGCCCTCGACAAACAGCATTTGCAGCAGGGTTTTACGCTGCTGGTTAATTTCATCGATCTGATTGTCCACCTGGCTGTCGGCTATGGCTGGCTGGGTACAGGCAGATACATAACGGCCATTGAGCTTCACCAGGCACAGTCGGCAGTTGCCGGTGGAAGCGTAGTCCGGGTTGTGACACAGGTGCGGAATATAGACGCCGGCGGCCATGGCGGCATCCATAATCGTCTGACCAGGCCGGAACGGAATGTCTTTGCCATCGATAACGAAACGTGAATTGCTCATGGTTTGAATCCTTCCTGGGGTGGACACACAATGTGTGCGTCGTCGTCATCCCTGCCGGTAATGGCGCGAGCCTCGCAAACGGCCAGATCCAGATCGAAGGCTGGCGTATATTCGGTGGAGCGTAGCCGACGCTGGTAGGCATCGGGGAAATTATTGAAGGTGTCCAGTATGTGATTCGATGCCGTGGTGCCGAGTCCGCAATGACTGGCGTGACGCATCACCAGGGCAATGCGTTCGATATCACGCAGATCGTTCTGGGTGGCGTGGCTGGTATAGAGTTTATCTACCAGATTGGAAATCAGCGTACTGCCAACCCGGCAGGGGGTGCAGAAACCGCAGCTCTCATGGGCAAAGAAATGGGCGAAATTCTGTACCATGTCGAGCATGTCGCGGTGCCGATTGAACACCATGAATGAGCCGCCGGTGGAGGCATCCTCGATGGCAATTTTTCGCTTGAATTCGCGGTGGCACAGGGTCTGTCCGGCAGCGCCGGCGATCTGTACGGCCTGTGGGCCATCGGCGCCACAGTCGATCAGGATATCCGACACCGAGGTGCCCATGGGGTATTCATATATGCCCGGTTGTTGACAGTCGCCGGAAATACTTAACAGCTTGGTGCCTGCCGACTGGCGGGTGCCTTTATCGGTAAACCAGTCGCTGCCATGGCTGGCAATCTGGCAGGCGGTCATCAGGGTTTCGACATTGTTGACCACGGTGGGAAGTCCCAGGTAGCCACGGGTCACTGGAAAGGGAGGGCGTTTTTGCGGGATACCCCGGTGGCCGGCCAGTGATTCGAGCAATGCGGATTCTTCGCCGCAGATATAGGCGCCTGCACCCAGATGAATTTCAATATTAAAATTGAAACCCTGCTGGTCAAGAATGTTGTTGCCCAGCAGCTTCGCATCGCGTCGGCGCTGCAGTTCTTTTTCCAGTGAATCGAGCAGGTAGCGGTATTCACCGCGCAGATAGATGAATCCCTTGCTGGCGCCAATAATACCGGCGCATAAGGTCATGCCCTCGATCACCTGTGCAGCATAAGACTGCAATAAAACCCGATCCTTGAAGGTGCCTGGTTCGCCTTCATCGGCGTTGCACACCACTATGCGTTGCGCCGCGTCTGCCTGTTTACATAGCCGCCATTTGGTCGCGGTTTTGAATCCGGCGCCACCGCGGCCGCGGAGTTCCGCATCACCGATTCGCTGTAACAGTGTCTCGGCGCCTTCTTCCAGCAAGGCCCGCAGGGCGTCGCCATCTTCGGTGTTATGGGTAAGCAAGATGTCGGCACGATGCACGTTGTCGTTGATTTCAAAAAATTCTGCGGGCCATTGTTCCAGGGGAGTGTCCTGTTCAATCAACTGGGCAATCAGCTCAATGCGTTTGCTATCCAGCCGGGTGATCGGGAAATTATTTATCAGTAGCGCTGGCCCCTGATCACACATGCCGGTACAGGAGGTGGTATCAACCGTGACCCGGCCATCGGCGCGCGGGTCGCCCTGCCGGACATTAAGCTGCTGGCAGAGTTGTCGCATCAGGGCACGGCTGCCCGCCATCTGGTCGGTGATGTTGTCGCTAAACAGGATATTAAAATGACCACGGGGTGTGGTGTGCAGGAAGGAATAAAATTCTATGACACTCTTAATCTGCGCTGCGGGGATAGCTAGTTCGGTGCTTAATTTCTGTATGGATTCTGTGGATATACAGGAATCACGCTGTTGAATATCGATCAGATATTGCAACAGGAGGTCGCTACGTTGGGGAATATCACGCCACCGATTCAAGTGTTTCTCCTTTTTGCGTCCGGGTCATTTGGGAGTTTATATATCCCTTATTTTCAATTTTAGCTGGTGGGGTAAATTTTGTATTAATTGATATCAGCAATATGAAAGCTAATACCGGTCAATATCGAGATTCTTGCCCGGCTCGCCGACGCAGTAGCTGTGTGCTGCTTCGATCGGGCATTCTGTGCTCGGGGTGCAGCAGCTACAGTTGCAGGCGATTCGGATTGGCCAGTGCCTTGAAAGCGTTGGCCAGCTTCTCGATGGTTTCACTAATATATTTCGAAACATAGAACTCAAAATCCTGTGAGTCAATGGTTTTTTACTTAAGGTTTATGCTACTGTCAGCATATCAGCGAGGTAGAGCTATGGCAGAAACAGAGCAGGACCTGGACGCCCTGAAACGTGAGCTGGAAGAACTTATTATTGAGCATCGTGATCTGGATGACGTCATTCATCGCCTGCAAATGACTGGCAGTATGGAGCAGATGCAGTTGCAGCGGCTGAAGAAACGCAAGCTTCGTCTGAAAGAGCGTATCGTAAGAATTGAAGATCAGTTGATTCCCGATATTCTCGCCTGAGACATTATCTGTCTGACGTTTATCAATCGGTGATTTGCTGCTGCCAGCGTGTCGCTATTGTCCTGGGCAGAGCCAATGCCAGTTGCGTTGAGCTATTCGTCTCCAGTAGCAATGCTGTTTTGCCCCAGAGGTATTTTCCTGCCAGCCAGGATGATTGCTTTACTGAATTAATATTATTGAGCTGGATTTTGCGTCGTCGTCCGACAATCGGGATCAGGATCAGCACGTCGTCTCGCAAGATGGCAACCCCGGGTGACTGATGCTGTCCAATTGATAATAAGCTTTCAACAACTTCGCCGTTTTGTGCAGATTTGCAGTTCATCAGGGTATTAACTTTTGAGCCTGTTCGTGCATGATGCAAGCGAATGAAAAAGCCTGTCGGAATGCCCAGTAAAAAGTACAGTGCGTTTAATCCCAGTGATGGATAAAGTGCAACAGTAAAAATAATAGCCAGCAGCGAGAACAGTATTAGGTAGAGCCGCAAATAAATTTTATTCCATGGCCATTGTTGACTTAATGCTGTTGAGAACATGTCGTTGTTTCGTCAATGAGTACAACAATAGTATATGATCATTAGTTGCAACAGATAAGGAAATTTTCCATGAATGCGTTAGCAATGCCGATTATAAAAATAGTTATGATTATAGTTTTCATTCTGTTGGCAGTTATTTCACCGGCCGATGCGCGTTCATTACAAACACTGTTTAAACAGGTTGATTCGTCGGTAGTGTTAATCAGGGCTGAGCAGCGTGAGATCAGCGGCATACCTGGTGACCGGCATGCGGTGGCCACCCAGAGTACCGGTTCAGGCGTGCTGATTTCGGATGATGGCAAAGTTGTCACCGCAGCACATGTTGTGCATACGGCTGATCGAGTTATCGTAGAGTTTGTTAGCGGCGAGAAAATAAAAGCCAGGGTATTGGTGAGCGAGCCGGCAGCAGATCTTGCACTGCTGGAATTATCAGCCATGCCCGCCGAGCCAGTAATCGCAGAATTAGCCGACTCGGACGATACTGAGACAGGTGAAGATATTTTTCTGGTGGGTGCGCCTTATGGTATCAGGCATTCAGTCACCGCAGGTATCATTAGTGCGCGTCATGCAGCAGTCGATATTAATAACCAGATTCCACTGGGTGACCTGTTTCAAACGGACGCGGCTATAAATATGGGCAATTCTGGTGGGCCGGTATTTAATATGAAAGGTCAGGTGGTTGGTATTGTCAGTCAAATACTCAGCCACTCGGGCGGCTTTGAAGGTATCGGCTTTGCAGTCACATCGAATACAGTCAAAGAACTGGTGTTGTCCGGCCATGGTATATGGACGGGATTCCAGGTCTATCACCTAGATCAGGCGCTGGCAGCCGTATTTAATTTGCCGCAGCCCGGTGGTTTGTTAGTGGAGAAAGTGGCTAAAAATTCTGTCGCCCATCGACTGGGATTAAGAGCAGGTGCCGTATCGGGGAAAATCGAGGGGCGAGATATGATTCTGGGTGGCGATGTTATTCTTGAAATTCTTGATGTGCCATTACATGGCGATTATCGAAATAAATTACGCGAGCGGTTTAATCTGCTGGTCAAGCACGATAAGTTATATGTGAAAATATTGCGTGAAGGAAAACTAATATGGTTGTCGGCCGCAATCAACGAATAGTCAGCGTGGATTAAGTAAATGAAACGATTTTTATTACTGCTGTTAACTGCAATAGTTCTGATAGTTATACTAAGTCTGTTTATCGGCGAAGTTGAAAAAAGTAATAAAATCATGCCCGGTGATTCTGCGCAACGGCGCAATGTAAATGAGTCAGATACTCGCCTCTTCAGAACAGCAAGCGAAACAGATGGAGATAAAATACTACGACTGGAAAATGAAATTGCCGAATTGAAATTACGCCTCAACGAACTTGAGGCTATGGTCAGCCATGGGAATGAGCAGGATGGCGAGCACAAAAATGAAACCAGTACAGTAGCAGCCGGAGCGGCGCCGATATTTAAATCGATGAGTGCCGATATGCTGAAAAGCGTCGGTGTCCGCGCAGAAATTGCCGAAGATATTATGCGGCGCAGCAGTGAACAGGAATATAAAAAACTCGAATTACGTGACCGTGCGATTCGTGATGGCTACCTGAATAAACCAGAATATTATCGCCAGTTGCGTGAATTAAATAATCAGTCTATTTCCCTCAGGGATGAACTGGGGGATACAGTTTATGATCGTTATTTATACGCAACCGGTCAAAATAATCGGATTCAGGTGGCGTCTGTGATGCAGGGTTCACCTGCTGAACTGGCAGGTATTCAGCCCGATGATATCGTGCTGAGTTATGGTAGCCAAAGCATCTTGCATTACAGCGATATTCGTCAGGCGACCAGTCAGGGTGAATTGACGGACTATGTTACGGTCAATATATTGCGTGACGGGGAGTTAGTGAATGTTATGTTACCCAGAGGTCCAATGGGTATTCGGCTGCAAGCAACGCGTGTTGAGCCACGGAGTGACTAACTAAAGTTGAACCACTTCACAGTGTAGAAAATAATGATCTTTTTCATTCAGCCATCTCACCAGCCCATCGATATGCTTGTTCAGGTCATCATTAATATCGCAAAACTGAATGCCTACTTTTCGGTGATCGCTGGAATAGTCTTCGTCAACCCAGATAACCTCGGCGTTAACATCAAAAGCATCGATAGTAGAAAAATCAGGATGCAGTACTTTTAAACAGATATTCCCGGTAAGTGCCTGGTGCTCCTTGAGAACCAGCAGTCCAGCGCCTTTGCAGGTGACATCGACGATCAGGCTATGGGCCACTAGCTGTGCATTGTCAACCGGTTCCCCCATGCAGTTAATTCTGGTTTCAGTTCGTCGTTCGCTAGTATTGGCCATGTTGCCTCCAGGTGCAGGTTATTTGATTATTTACCAATCTGTTCGATAAAGCGGGTTAAATAGGGATTTCTGAAAATCAGCAATACAGGCCCTGTGTAAGCTCATATTCTCGTATTTTATATTATAATTAAGCGTTGATTTAACCCGGTATAGTGGTATAAATATAATAGGTTAATTATAAAAATAAAGTATCTTTAATTTTAAGTAATAATGTTGGGCTTACAATGAAAAGATGTAAAAGTTGTACCAAAGCAGCAGAGTGTCGAAAGAAAAACCTGCCTTATTTAATCGCTATACCATTTGCAGTTTTTGCAGCTATTTTGACCTGGGTCGCGATGACGGTAGCAGGGCTGCCGCCGAATATTGTGTTTGGGGCATCTGCATTTGCTCTGGTTGTTGGTGGTGGCGCTATTATGCTCTATATGGAGTTCAGTGTTGAGCGTCATTGCATCGATGATCAGCGTCGGCAGCAGCGGCTTACCACCTGACAGGTGTTTTTTCTATGCGAAATGTTGCGATCTAAGGCGTACAGGATCGCTGCATCACCAGAGTTTACGTCCTTCTTCCTGCCACTTTAGTACATCCTGTTGAAAAGCCTCCGGGCCATAGGCAAATACCAGCTGCTGTTTCTGAAATTGTCCCGCTTGCTTGAGCTGTTCGGTATACAACAGCGGACGGCCATGCTGTTCAGAAAAAGCCTTCAACCAGTTGAGGGTTCTGGGAGGAATTTTTTTACCCACGGGAACAGCCAGATCGACCGGATAAGTTTGCCAGTTTATCTTGTTAAATATCACAATTGCTTTTGAGTTGCTGGGTTTCAGCCAGTCAGGCAGGGGGCTGTTGTCCATGGCCCAGCCGCAGTTGAAATTATCACAGGGATCGATGGGGCGGTTGGCATAGTCGTCACATCCTTTGCCCGTGCTATGGGGGCAGGGATGTCCGGGATAAACCTCAATATCACCGATAACCATTTGCACCCAGCCGTCACAGCAGCCAGTACAGGGCTGGCATTCTCTTCTGGTTGATTTGTTCAAAATCTGGCCTTTATCATCTTTGTTGCATGTTTACCGACGCTATCATACGCCAGTCTTTGGTCGCTTTGCTGGATCCCCTGTATTTTATTAACACGGCCTAATGATTTTGCTGGCTTTTTTGCAGGGCTGTACGTGCCAGAACTGGACCAGTAATTTCAAATAATACAGTGCTGCCGATAATAACTGACAGTAATGTTTGCTGATATGCGGGAAATTTACTGGCTGCCAGTAGTGCCATGCCGATAGCGACCCCGGCCTGGGGTAACAGTGCCAATCCCATCCAGTTTTTGACTGGCTGATCGGCTCCACTGATGATCGCACCCAGGCGCGCGCCAGTTATTTTCCCGGCGATGCGGCAAACAATATAAATCGTACCCACCAGGCCAAGAGTTTTGAGACTGCCAAAATCTAGCGATGCACCGGCCAGGACAAAAAATATGATCATAAACGGGGATTCAATATTTTCGATTTCGTGAAATGGATATTCATGATGTTTGGCGAAATTCACGATAATCATGCCCATGGTTATGACAGCAATTAAAAAGGAAACTTCCAGCCAGATAGCAGTGCCGCCACAGACGAACACCAGGCCAAGTGCTTCCAGCAGGGTGGGCTGTCCGGGGCGAACGCGCCCGGTCAGGTAGGTGCCGGGTAAACCAATGATCAGGCCAAGTAAAATAGCGCCGCCAATTTCCCAGAACCCAGACAGCAGCGGGCTGAAAAAGCCATCGAGTCCATTCATCGCAGATACGATTGCCAGACCGATACTGAACAAAACTAGCGCCCAGACATCATCTATGGCGACAATGGATAGCAGTAATCTGGAAAATGGATTATTTAAACTGGATTCAACGACTACATCCATGGTGGCAGCCGGCGCAGTCGCCGCAGCAATGCAACCTAATAGTATGGCGAGTTCTGGGGATGTGCCAATAGCACTAAGACCCAGGGTAACGAGCAGACAGGTCGTCAGGGCAGCGCCAAGTGAGATCCACCAGAGTTGATTGCCGCTACTGCGTAGTAAATCGCCGCTGATTTTTCCACCAAGTAGAAAACCGACCATGAGCAGTGCCATATTCGTTATCAGATCGAAATTAGTGCTAATGGCAGCAGGAATTAGATTCAGTGCGTGCGGACCGATGAGCATGCCGAAAATAATTAGCAAGCTTACGCGGGGTAGAGGGCTGTGTCGGCCAAGATAATCCGTGGCCAGGCCAAGTAATAAAATGCCTCCCATTATCAGGATAATTTCAGATGTCTGGTGCATGGGCCTTGTTGTATCAGATGCTGGTTAATACCACAAACCTGAAATGCGTCGTCTGGGTTTGTCTACTGGTATGGATGGGCGCCAGTTTTTCAGAACATCATGGCTTTTTGTTAGCGGCTTATGTGCAGCATCAGTCGCCAGTTTTTTCAGTCGGTATATTCGCTGTTGAGTTGCCGGGTGTGATCGTAACAGGGAAGGATCAGGCAGCCGGCGGCCGGGCGCTATTAAACGTTCTATCCAGCCATTCTGGTAGTGTTCGATTTTAATTAATGCCGCGGCGAGTCCGGCGGGGTCGCCGGTTAACTGACTGGCGACAAGATCGGCGCTGTATTCCCGAGTGCGTGACAGGGCAAGCTGTAGTAGTGCACTGATATTGGGCGCGAGCACTAACATGAGCAGCAATAACCAGGGAATCGGTTGTTGTGAGATAATCAGCACAGGAAGATAAAGCAAAATTAATAAATAACCCGCTAAAGCCAGCAGGCTGGTCAGGCGACTCAGCACATCTGCTATAAGCATTACCCGGAGATCGCGATTGCGAATATGACTGACCTCATGGGCCAGCACGGCGGTCAGTTCGCGGTGGTTAAGTTGTCGCAGCATGCCGTCGCTAATAACGATGCAGGTGTCTTTTTTTAAACCGAGGGTAAAGGCATTCATTACCTGACTGGGAAAATAATAAAGTGCCGGCAAATGTTCAAGTTTGGCTCTGTCGGCTAACTGGTACAGAATGGCGTAGAGTTGAGGTGCCTGCTGTGAAGAAATCGGCTGTGCACGATAAAGCTGTAAAATAAAAAAAGGCGAAATTCTGGGGCCGCTAATAATGATCACTATGCCCACAGCAAATGCCAGTAACAGACCATCTGATCCGGCGACCAGCCAGCCAATCAACGCAAGCAATCCCAGCATGGCGCTCAGTAACAACAATGAGTGCAAAGTGTTTTGTCGTTGATAATATTTGGCAGAAGGGATATCCATAGAAAAACAATATGCCCCTTATGGAATGATATCAAGCGTCTCATCAAACCGACCAAAAGTACAGGGTCTGCACATTTATCGCTCGGGTTCATAAAACTCGTACTGTGGCAGATCATCGCAGATGTTTTCCCAGTTCGCTTTAGAGCTGGCAAAAATATGTGCCATAGGGCGTTCCTTGATGTCCGATTCAATAGTGCCCAGGCGAACTCTTATTTTATCTGGCGTCGCTGAGTTTGTGCTCATGATCGGTGAGCCGCAATGTTTGCAGAAAAATTTACTATGTCCTGGACTGGCCTGGTATTCGGTTAACGCCTGTTGCCCCGATTTAAAACTAAAGCCATCTCTGCTTACGTTACCATTAGCTGCAAAAGCGCTGCCCTGAGCTTTTCTACATAAGGAACAATGGCAGTAAACAATATTTTTAATTTGCTCGTGTATTTCGAATGTTACTTTGCCGCAGAGACAACTGCCCTTGTACATGATGTTTTTCTCATTTGTTTTATTTTCCAATAATTAATGCCTGGGCAGGCTGGATGTAACGGCCCTGTCTATTTGATTATGGTAAGCAATTCGAAAATCGCCCAGCAAAGTATCCTGTTTCTCCTGTTCCATGCCAAGCGTTTTTAATGTCATTCGCGCCAGTTCCAGGCTGGCTTCAATGTTTTCTGATACTACCCCGGAAGCACCTAGCTGACGTAATTCCTGGCACTGAGTTAAACTGTGGCCGCGAGCATAAATTGGCGTGTCAGGAAAAGTTTTTCGAAGTGAAGTGACTACTTTTTCGGTTGCCTCCGGGTCATTCAGTGTAACGATAATAATTCGTGCATTAGATGCGCCGGCGGCTCGCATGGTTTCGGGCTGGCGTACATCACCATAAAACACCGGGTAGCCATTTGCGCGTTGCTGTTCAACTATGGCGGCATCTGCATCCAGTGCTACATAGTTTTCATTTGCCAGCGACAGAATGTCACCGATTCTGTGGCCAACGCGGCCAAAGCCTGCAAGCACAACAGGTGGGTTGTCTGGCATATCAAGGTTTTTCTCTTTTTTGTTGCTCTGTTGTTTCACCAGACGTTGTGCAAAATGCGCCAGCACAGGTGTGGCAAGCATGCTTAGTAATACAATGAGTAATAGATGTTGAAATAAATAATGGGATAAAACTTTTGCCTGGAAAGCCAGAGAAAATAATACCAGTGCAAATTCACCGCTCTGTGCCAGTAGCAAAGATACCGCCAGCGCATTTTTTATCTTCAGTCCGAACCAGTAAGTCAACGGAATGAGCAGTAGAATTTTCAGTGTCATGAGTAAACCCACCAGGGCAATGGCCGGGATGGGTTGATTAAATAACAGCTCCAGGTTAAGCGACATGCCCATTGACATAAAAAATAAACCCAGCAAAAGTCCACGGAAGGGTTGTATCTCAGCCAGTACCTGATGCCGATAGGCGGAATCAGATATCAGTAGTCCAGCCAGAAAAGCGCCCATGGCCATAGACAGCCCAATGTGTTCAGTTATCAGTGCGGTGCCAAGTACAATTAATAAAGCCGATGCAGTAAATATCTCGGGATTACGAGAAAGTGCCACCCGGTGCAATAATGGATGTAATAGAAAACGTCCTGATAATATAATCAGTATAAGAATCGCCAGAGATTCAACAAGGGCGATGCCGATATCTGTGCCGATGCTCATTTCGGGCATGGCTAATAAAGGTATCAATGCGAGCAGTGGCACAACCGCCAGATCCTGTAGCAGTAACACGGCAATAGAGGTTCTGCCATACAGGGAGGTAAGTAAATTTTGTTCAGTCAGTAGCTGGAGTACAAAAGCGGTAGAGGAAAGCGCTAAAGCTGCGCCTACCAGAATGGTTGCCCGCAAAGGAACATCGAAAATGAAATACCCTGCTGCGGCAAGTACGCTGCCAGTCACTATCAACTGGAATGTGCCGAGGCCGAACACCATGCGTTTCATCAACCAGAGGCGGGAAGGTTTAAGTTCAATGCCAATGACGAACAGCAGCAGTACAACACCAATTTCCGCGAGATTGCTAATTTCGCTGATCTTGTTAATTAAACCCAGGCCATAGGGGCCAACAAGAACGCCTGCAATTAAAAAACCGGGAACTGCACCAAGTCTAACCATTTGTGCAGCAGGCACTATCACGACAGCCGCCAACAGTAAAATAATGATATCAATGAGATAGTGTGAAATCATACGTTCGTAACCATTAAGCATAAAGTTGCAGAATAACTCGGACATTAATGCTGCGTTTTAAATTGAAACTCCACTATACACTATGAGATTATTTGCGGATAACCAAAATGGGCGTTATGCCATTAAACATGGGGAAATGATGGGGAGTATGTTTTATATTGTCAGTCGGCACTCAACTCGTTTCTATGGAGTACCCACCAACAACTACTGGTTACTGAAATATTATTTAACTAAATAACATTCTCTGTGCAAATCGAAAATGGTGACTATTGCTCAGGTCTTAAAGCGGAACCTTGGCAGGCTGATGTTAAAATAAAGCGCCAGCAGTCGTGCAATAAAAATACTCAGGCCGGCAATAATGGCAGCCAGTGTAACGTCCACCTGAATATACAGCAGGGCGATAAACATAAGCGAACCGGCCCAGGATACGGTGGCATAGAGCGGGCTCTGAAATACTACTGGCTGTTCGTTGCTCAGTATGTCACGAAAAATACCACCCATAGTACCTGTCATCACGCCCATAAAACTGGCAATCAGCCAGGGTGCGCCCACCATCATGGAGACGAGGGTGCCGGCAATACCAAAGGTCGCCAGACCTGCCGCATCCGGAATCAGAAAAAAACGTGGCGAAATTACCACCAGGCGCGCGGTTATAAATATGATAATGGCGCTGGCTAGTGATGCTATAAAAAACACCTGATCACGTATCCAGAAAACTTCGCGATCCAGCAACATGTCGCGCAATGATCCACCACCCAATCCGGTAGCGACAGCAATAATAATCACACCAAACAGGTCGAGCTGTTTAAAGCCTGCCTTCAGAACCCCTGAGGTTGAAGAAACGATTACCGCCAGCAGAGTGATCCAGTAAAGGCTGTCTAATAATGCAGGTGTTGGATTTAAGGTCATGATGCTAGCTTTATATCGGATTAATATTATTATTGCAGTAATGATAGATATAATGCTAATTCACGCACAGTGTTTATTCCTTGTCAAAGCTATCCACAATGATGGCGCCCATCGATGCCGGCATGGATATTACAATCAGACGTTTGAGTGCGATCAGCGTGTCTGTAAACAACGGAAACTTATCCAGTGAAGCCAGTACCAGCGCAACAATTATTGCTGTAATAATATAAGCAATAGCTATACGCCATAGAAAAACCGGTACCCTGTATTTTATATTTCCCTGGAATACACCTTCATAGGCAAAAAGTCCCAGAAATAAAATTGAAAGAGTAAATACCATTGCCAGGTTGGTCAGGGGGAGTGATTCACCCAGTTTCCATGCCTCTTCTGAAAATGATATTGGAACTGCCAGCGCAAATGCACCAATAGCAACCTGGCTGGCATCTTCAAAATTAAAACTTAATTTCATTTTATAGCCTGATGTTATGCATAACTGTTGCAGTATGTTTATGGCACAGCACGCATGGGATTTGCAAGCCTTAACAATACCGGAGATATGTTTTACTCATGCACCCAGCATAGGATGCTGCTTGCTATGATGATTTGTTATATCTCGAGCCTCAGCACTCAGTAAGACTTACTGCCAGTCCACCCAGAGAGGTTTCCTTATATTTGTGCGACATTTCCAGTCCAGTCTGTTTCATCGCTTCGATACAGTTATCCAGTGGCATGAAGTGGACGCCATTGCCTCGAAGGGCAAGAGATGCAGCTGTATATGCTTTAATTGCGCCAAAACCATTGCGTTCTATGCACGGTACCTGAACGAGGCCATTAACCGGGTCACACGTCATGCCAAGGTGATGTTCAAGCGCTATTTCGGCAGCATTTTCCACCTGTTGAGCGGTACCGCCGCGAATCGAACATAAGCCTGCTGCGGCCATTGCTGCTGCGGAACCAACTTCCCCCTGGCAGCCTACTTCGGCGCCGGAAATAGAGCTGCGATACTTGATTAAACCACCAATGGCGCTGGCGGTAAGAAGAAACTCTCTCACCTGTTCTTTTGTGCCGTGTTCATGGTTGATGAAATAATAGATAACAGCGGGAATAACGCCGGCGGCCCCATTAGTTGGTGCGGTGACTACCATATTACCGGCCGCATTTTCTTCATTTACAGCCATGGCATAGGCACATAACCAGTCATTTATATTTGCATTAGCAGGATTGCTTTTTAGATTATGATAAAGGTTTCTGGCGCGCCGTGCGATGCCCAGACCACCGGGTAATGTGCCGTCGGTTTGCAGCCCCTTTTCAATGCATGCTTGCATGGATTGCCATATTTTATCCATACCTTCAAGCAGGGCTGCTTCAGTTGTTTGTTCAAGTTCGTTAATCAACTTCATCTGCGCTATAGACATGTCATTCGTCTTTGCCATCTGTAACATAGCGTCTGCTGAATCAAACGGATATTGGCATGAAGAAGAAGGCGCCATTTTCAGTGGCGCCTGCAGTTGATTGATTTCTGCCAGGGTATTAATAAAACCGCCACCAATAGAAAAATAAGTTTCTGAGTGTAGTTTTTTATCGTTGTGATTTATAAGATCAAAAACCATTCCATTAGGATGCTCAGCCAGGGTCTCGCCCTTATCAAAAACAATGTGAAGGTCTGGCTTAAATGAAATATTGATATTTTTATCTATACAAATATGATCGCTTTGCCAGATCTGGTTGACCAGACTGACCACATCTTTATCGATTAAGCTGGCGGGTAGATGGCCATGCAAACCTAAAGCAACTGCGCGATCTGTAGAATGTCCTTTGCCGGTAAATGCCAGAGAACCCTTAAGAGAGCAACGTATAAATGCATTCTCTATATTCGAATTATTTAATTTCAGTTCTTTTATACGAGCAATGAAATCATTAGCGGCAACCATGGGGCCAAGGGTATGTGAACTCGAGGGGCCAATGCCTATTTTAAATAGCTCTAATACACTGATAAACATGGCGGTTTTTCTTGATTAAAGAAACTTAGTTTGCGGGTTTTTGTTAATTAAATAAACTTAATTTTTAGAGAGATTGATATAAGCACTAAATGCTACGCCTGGCTGACGGTAACACTGTGCGGTTTTGTGGCAAAAATACGCGTAATGGTGGCAGCGGAGGATGCTCCCGTTTTTCCGTACGCCTATAAAAGATGATAATACACTCAGTGAGGGTACGAAAAAATCCATAGAAGCTATGGGTTAATAGGAGAGTTAATGCGCTTGTACGGTATGTGCCGCTTATTTTTCCTCGGTGGGATGAGAAACGCCAGTGAACTTAAAAATGAGTTTGCTAAAGGGTTTATTCATTGGGCGAAAAACATAAGCTGCTGCTGCAGGCATTAATGTGTAGAAAAACATTTCTTCATTGTCCTGAGCAACAAATAGCACTAATACAGCAATAATGGTAATAGTTATCAGGCTATAAATAGCCCATGCTATTTTAGTATAGAAAGTATACTTATCATTTTTATTGTCTGTCATATTCTGTGATCTCTGGTAACTTTTATTAAATTAATCATTATTGTTTATAAATATTACCTAAACGTTTGAACTAAATCATACTGTCATCTGGTATCGATTTGAATGAATTGTCAGGTCCGTTAACCGCCATGTTATCAAATTTTTAATAGCAATATTATTAATATAGCGAAGTGCAGCTAGATATGGAAGTTCTGAATAAATCTGATGCATTTCAGCACGGTTTGAAGTTACTGCCTGTCATTCCGGGCTTTGTTTTATTCATTACATATAGATCGAATGTTTGATCCGATTTCTAGCGCCTGAAAATATATCTAAAAGCAGCAGGCAACACGTGTGGGTTCCCGCTTTTCTCCACCACAGGAGTACATGGTTCTGTCCCAATCTAGTACGTATTCGCATCTCATATTATTGTTGCGGCACAAACCAGCAAAATTCGGTCTATCTTCTTCTGTAACACGTACAAATCCCCCCGTGATTTCGTTGAGTTCCTGTTCCCTGCTGGCTATTCCTTCATGGTTTTTAAAGCCCAGGAAGACGCAACCCATGGTGTTATGGCGGTTGCAACGCAGGGTGCAAATACCGAATTGTTCATCGCAGCGTGTATTTTGTTCTGCTGAGGATTGTTGGCAGTTGCTGCGCTCCAGTACGCAGGCGTTATTACAGCTAGCAAGTGCCTGTGACGAAAATAAATACACCGTAAAAAGGAGAATTATCCTGTACCAGATGGTTATTTTTAAATGCATCATTTAATTCCTGCTTAATTTGTTAAAAAATTTCCTGATATTTCCTGATATTTCCTGATATTTCCTGTACTGCTTGTATAGAAGATCTAAAGTATTTCAATTTTTTCGCACCTGGCGTCATAAATCATTCGCGCCGATTTCAGGTGCCAGATGAATTAGTCTTGTTACTAACGAGAATGTAGAAAAACTCATAAATTAGCGGTTTTATGTTTTTGAATTGAAATTGTAAGAAAGTCTACTCATATGCAACAGTATTGCGTAACCCTAATGTGGTTGTAAATGCCGTACAAACAATAAAAGATTTGTTCATGTTCAGGCTAAAAAACTTTTACCGCTTATATCGTCTCATAATTGAATGACATGTCAACTTGGTTTTTTCTACAGCCGCAACAATTAGGGTAAAGGGCTGAACGTTTAGAGAGGTTCTCGTCCGCGTTTGTTGGGCTACGTGACTCGCTCGTTAGCTGTTTTTTGTAGCACCTGCTTCCAGTAAATAATTACGTAATTTTATTTCGCTTCGCATTACGTAAAGTATATATATTTTTTCTTCTTCAATTCGATATAAAATTTTGCAAGGGTTTACAATTAATTCTAAATAACGTGACTTAGTAAGCTCAGGAGGTTTGTGGCCTGATTCAGGGAATTTCTCTAGTCGTTCAGTACTTGAAAATATTTATTGAACTAGTTTGATTACAGCGCTAATTTTATCAAGGGCTATATATTCAGCAATTTCGTTGAAATCTTGTAGCGCTGGCTCTGTCCAGATTATTTGAGCCATTTTCTCATTTTTTCTTTTGCCTCAGCCTGGGTGAGTGTGCGATTTTCTAATATAACCGTTTCAGCACGAGCTATGCTCTCTAATATTTTTATACGATTCTGGGTTAGCTCGTATAACCCTAAAGCTGTGCGGCGCAATCGGAGCACAGCGTAGTTTGTTCCGAACGAACGCCTTGCAGGCTCTTATGCCTCATAACCAGGTTTATATTCTTCAGTAGGCTCTATAGCTTGAACAACATCTACATGAATTCCATTTGGGTCTTTGATAGCGAAATGGCGCTGGCCCCATTCTTCAGATTTAAGGTCTAAGGCAATATCAAGAGAGTTGTTTTTTGCGTGTGAATAAGCCTGGTCTACATCATCAACTTCAAGGCTTAAGATGAAACCGTTGCCATCGTATTGTTTCTTAAATATCTCTGGCTGAGTAGGTTGGTTTGGCAACATAAAAGCCACTTGGATTCCTGATTCAGAAACCATATGTAAATACCATTCATTTTGAAAGGCTATACTGAAACCAAAGTTATTAAAGTAAAATGATTTTGCCTTTTCAAGGTCTTTCACAATAAGTACTAAAAATGAACTATTTGGTTGTATCACAGTAAGCTCCTTTTTTTATTAACTACTAGCTCAGGTTAGGGGCTGCCAACCCCGTAGCCAGGTTTGAAATTGTAGAAATTAGTAGAGTAACTCAGTTCGTCTGCATGCCCGTGTTATGTGGCATTTTCAATCTCTCGTATTTCAGCCACTTTTTTATTTAATTTGATAATGCCCAGGGGTAATAAAATTCCGTATGGCACCCATAACCATAGTCGGTAGGGATTTGGAATCACTAACATCAGAACCAGGAATACGGTTATGCTAATCCATGCTATTACGGAAGCTTTAATCATGAATGCACGTTCAAGTGGCCCCTTTGTATTTCTTATACTGAAATAGGTGCCTATTAGTCCGCCAGCAATACCAATAATGGCACCTAAAATCCCACCGATCATTCCAGCATTCATGACGGGCTCCTGTGCCACATTACGCTGATGCAATTGCGTATCCACTGGAACGCATTGTTATTCAATTGTTTATATAAGTTATTTATCAGGAAAAAGGTCCATATTATCATTTACATACTCCATTATTTCATCATATTTCAATTCATCTATTTTGTCCGCAACTACAAAACAGTATAGATAAGAAGAAACGAAATGAAATATAAAACGAGACCTGGATTCTTCATCAATAGCCCAGTCATGTGATACCTGTTTATCATTGGCGTCAATCATTTCTTGAAGTAATGCTTCGTTATTAGTTTTCTGTCTTTCTGCGTAAATTATTGGTGCCAACATATATAAATTATATGTTGGCATTGAAGAATCATTGGCTATACCAAGTGCTTTAGATAAAGACTCCTTAACTTCTAACAACCATTTATTCAATGTTTTCATATTTACGTATAACGCCCAGTTAACCTACGATTTTACAACGTGGTTTTTTGTGTGATACTACGCGAAGCGTAACACAAAAAGTCGCGTTGTAAAATTGTCAGAGTTAAACGACTTGTTATGTTTTATATTTTTTCTGAGTTTCAAGCCACTCATTTTTTTTAATATTTGTTATGCATTTATTAATATTATTTCCTTTAGTATTAAGGTAGCTCTTATAACCGTTTGGTAATTTTGAAACGTAGTTCGCTGTATCAATAATATAATTTTTATCTTGTTGAGGGATAATGTCGGGTAGGTTATTGATATCAAGGGATTCAGTGGAGGATATTTTTTTGAAATCTTCTTTTTCATCTTTTGTGAGGCTTCCGCATTTTGCATGCAGCCATTCTGAATAAGCTGATGGTGTTTCTGGTATGTTTTTTTCAAAATAATCAGGTGATAAATATGTAACTTGTGAAGATGGCGTACTCATCATGGTTTCTATTATATTTAGTGGTATTTCCATTTCTATTAAGTATTCTTTAACTTTTAAATCTAGGTTCTTATATTTAATTTCTGCATCTTTTGATGATAGTGAAGAGAAATATGATTTTTCATAGAAGGGACGATGTAAGCCAATGTCCACGCCTGCAATGCGTCTTATTGCGCCAGACAAGACAAAAAAGCATGCGCTATTACATTGATTTTCAGCAAATACTGTTGCTCGCATACTGTGAAGCATTTTTCCTATTTTTATAGATTCAATTACATCACCACCTGGTGATTCTATAAAAAGATATGGTGGAATAGGTCTAGATTGATTTAATAAATAGCGAGATATTTTTTCTTTGTCCCCTTTTTCAATTTTTCCAACTATTCGAGTCATACCAAGTGCGGATTCTTGTATTTCTAATGAATATGCATTGGGTGTAACAAACATGAATATTGAAATAAAAATAATAAAGGATTTGTTTTTATTCTTAGGGCAAAGTGGGGTCATATTCTTCTCTTTTTAAACATAACGTTTTGTTATGTGCTTTCATTTAGGAATTCATCAATAACACTTTTTGAATCTTCAATTTTATTAAGTAATTCTCTTCTGCTAGTGATTAATTCTTCTCTTTTTGAGTTGTGCTTTTCAATGCCCTTTAATTCTTCGTCTATTATGCGAACATCGCCTAGTGCAGAAAGCAAATTACCTATATATTCTTTTTGTTCACTAGTCATTGTGTATTTATATTTTTTGCATGTTTCCTTGAACTCACTAACTATTTCTATAGTAAGGCGAGTTCTTGCACTGATTGTTTCAAGGGCATTACTAAATAATATTTTACGCTCTTCGGTATTTGAGTCTTTTTTTCTTGAGTTTAAATTGAAATATAAGGCGAATAAAAATGCTATGACAGAGAAAAGTGCAAATATGCGACTAGCATCAACGTACTCTTCTCTATGAAGAGTAAATGCAAAGAGACCGCAAATTCCTGCAATTATTGTGAATGTAGTTGTCATATTGGGTTTAGCTAATTTCTTTTAAACATAACGCCTAACTAATGGGCTGCTAACCCAGTGGGCTGATTAAAATTGTAGTAATTGGTAGTGTACGTTAAATATGCCATAGAAGTTAAGGGTTAGT
>JAPHRO010000067.1 GCA_026195895.1 Gammaproteobacteria bacterium | reverse complement strand
TCGATTCAACGCATTATCGCTGAGTCAGGTGGTATCAGACCCGCACCTCGCTGTCGATCATCGCGGTGTTTATCGTTAACGGAACGTGAAGAAATAACACGTGGTATTGCCATAGGCCACTCACTCCGATCGATTGCAACTTCATTGAATCGAGCACCATCAACCATCAGTCGAGAAATCGGCCGTAATGGTGGCTTGGATAAATACAGGGCCAGTCAGGCTGATAAAGCCGCCTGGGATCGTGCACATCGTCCTAAAACCTGTAAACTCGTTGAGCACCGGTCACTTGCGCGTATTGTGGCAAGAAAACTCCAGTTGGAGTGGTCACCCGAGCAAATTGCCGGGTGGCTTAAACAGGCTTATCCGGATGATGAGAACTATCAGGTGTCACACGAGACGATCTATCACAGCCTTTATATACAAGCTCGCGGGGCTTTGAAAAAGGAATTATTGCAGCATATAAGACGAACTCGTGTCATGCGCCGTACACGTCACCATACGCAGAAAACACCTGATCACGGTCAAATCACAGAAGCCATCTCCATTAGTGAGCGTCCAGCATCTGCAGAAGATCGTGCGGTACCTGGTCATTGGGAAGACGATTTAGTAATGGTAAGTAACAATAGCCAGATAGCAACATTGGTAGAACGAAATACGCGTTATGTTTTATTAGCTAAAGTTAATGGCAAAGACAGTAAGACAGTGATTGATGCGTTAATTAAACAGGCGCATAAACTACCACGTGAATTATATAAATCGTTAACCTGGGATAGAGGTAAAGAAATGGCGGAACACAAACGATTTACCCTGGCGACAGATATCAAAGTCTTTTTTTGTGATCCACAGAATCCCTGGCAACGCGGCTCAAATGAAAATACCAATGGACTCCTGAGGCAATACTTTCCCAAGGGCACTGACCTATCTGTATACTCACAAGCAAAGCTCAATGCTGTGGCAAGAAGACTCAACGAACGACCCAGGAAGACGCTAAACTATGAAACACCGGCGAGCGATTTAATCAATGTGTTGCATCGACCAGTTGAAACCGCAGCGAAAACAAGAAGTTGATAGTGAACAACTATACAAATAGTTTAATGAGTATATAAGTGTAAAATAATTGATTCGATTCAACGAGAGACAGATACTTCCTTGAGTTTACTTGTTGCTAAACTTCTAAAAAATAGCAGGATTTACATAGTAGAAAAGTTTTGTGTACTTCGATAAGTATTTAAGTAGCTGCTTTTTAATTAAACGGAGAGGACTGAACCTCTGTGTCAGGAAAAATAAATAAAGATTTTCCGATAGTTTACATGTTCACCTGTCTTTCAGGTGTTGCTAGCATTGATTTTATAGGATCGTTGCACATCAATTCTTTAAGTTTAAATTTCTTCGACGTACATTCAGCTCAAAAATTATTGCGTCATCACAGCCAGGATGCAGCAGGGCGAATTTCGCCTACCTTAAGACCACTGGAATTTATTACTGGCGGACAGATATATGCCTGAAGTTTGTCTTTATGTTCATCAGATAGAACATCTAAATGGTCAAGGATTGCCAACAAAGCTACAGAGCGTGCGCGGGCACTGCCATCGGCTATTTTTATTGCTATACCCAGTCCTCGATCCGGGATGGCTGCTGTAACGATGCCCTCGGCGCCGGTTTTAGCGAGCACGGCACCTTTGGTGACTTCATTTAATTCACTCACCATTGTTCCATGCCCTGCTATATAGAGAGGTTCATTGGTAATGGCTTTATGAAGACGGTAAATGGCCTGTGCACGCAAGTCTGACAAATCTACAGGATTAGCAAAACGGGCCATGGCATGCCCGAGTTGTCGTAATGGCATTGTGGGTGCAGGTAGTCCACAACCATCAATGCCAATTGGGTATTGTGTCAGGTCACAATCAGCCAGATCGGAAAGTGTTTCCAGGGATAGTTGTTGTAGAGGATGTTCCAGATGGTGATAGTCATCTAGGGACATATTAAGGTGCAGTGCCGTTGTTAAAAATCCGCAGTGTTTACCAGAGCAATTGTGATGAATTCGACAGCCTTTCTGCCCGGAGGCTAGCAGCTGATGAGCACTCTCTGTATGCTCAGGTAGTACGGGTCCACAGGCCAGATGATCCACTGTTAATCCAAGGCGTGTTAGCCATGAGGCCACTAGATCCTGATGTATTTGTTCACCCTGATGAGATGAACATGCCATGGATAACTCGGCATCGTTTAATGCGTATGAGACACTGGCACCACTTTCAACCAGCTGGATTGCCTGCATCGGTTTAAGGGCTGAGCGTGGGAAGATTAACTGGTCAATGGTTCCCCAGCTTTCTAAAACATGACCGTTATAATTACTAACGACGGCGGCACCAAAATGGCGACTTTCTACAACACCATTACGTGTTACATCAACAAAAAGTTCATAAGACATGTAGCGGGAACTCTTAAGTCCGATCGTATTCGGATGAATGCTGGGCGTTAACCATACAATCGAACATCATTCTAGATGAGTGGAATGTTTAATAAATCTGTTTCAAGTTTAACAGTCTTATCCAGATCATCAATGCATATTTGGCAGAGCCACAAGATGTTTGCGGTTCGTATCTGAGTGGATGAGAGGTGGTACAGTTGCCGATGCTCTGGCAAGTCCGCCGGCTAACAGTAACTCAATTACTCTATCGTAGGTAAAGGCATTTTCTATATTACAGGCCTCAGGAAAATAACTCGAACCCCGGGTCATGCCAGGAACCAGGTTTGCTTCCATAAAGAAGCATTTCCCATGATTGTTCGTTTTAATATCGATGCGACCAAAGTCCCTGGCACCCAGAGTATAAAAAGCGTCTATAGCGAGTAATTTTACTCTGTTTTTTACTTCGTCATCTATGATTTCTATGATATTTTCTGAATCATCTATTTTAGTTTTTTTGCCTAAAATTCGCAGGCCATGAGTCGATGTCGGTGGTACAACTTCAACGGCCGATACGATTAAAGCCTGGTTCTCTGGTTTAAAAACGGCAACGGTAAACTCACGACCATCCAGATACTCTTCCACTAAAACAGGTTGATTGAACGAGTTAAATAGTGATGCAATTTTCCGTTCATAACCGGAAAAATCTGTTACAAAAGACAAATCATCAATTCCGTTGCCGTTCGCTGCATCCAGAGGTTTTAAAAAAAGTGGGAAAGAAACGGGTAATTCGCTTTCAGTTTTATACTCGCCCGGAATGGCTAAGAAATATTTTGCTGTATTTATACCTTTATTATTCAAATGTACTTTGGCAAGCACTTTATTAGAATCAAATTCGAGAACTTCTCTTGATGAACCGGTGAAATTGATATCATGTTCCGAAAAATATTCAGATAACCAGATATTATCATTTAGAGTATTATTTCCCTGTTCTCGGGGAATGTACTTTACAGCCAGAACAACCAGATCAGGCCTCCTTGCAACGATGGCTTCCAGGTCGCTACGAGCCTTGCAAACATTGAGTCTGACCTTATAGCCCATCTTCTGAATGGCAGCAAGAACGCTTTTACAGGCCTTTAGCGATCCGAAACCGCTTTCTTTTAACGCGTCATTAGGTGTAGTAATTATTTCTATATTCATTGGTGTTTCCTTGGGCTCTGTATTTAAATTGTATGAATGACAAACACCTGATGTATAAACATCCAGGGCACACTACAGGCAACAGAGTAAAAAACGAAGAACTAGTCCAGGTCTGTTTGAAAGAGAAAGACTATGGAAAAATTTGAAGATTAATCAGCTAGCAGGCAATGTCTGGGGAAATATACCGGAAATGAGGTGAGCAGATGAAAACAGCGCTCAGATACACTGATATTAATAGGGTACCATACATCGATGGGAGAAGATGCCTTTATTATCGAAATGCCATAAGACACTAACGCGGTAAAATTTAAGTCATTGTTTGAGCGCTTAATTTTCACCACTAAAATACTGATTGAACTAGATTAGCTAATCACTCAGCACGATGTCTAAAAATGGGTTAAATTAAGTAATAGGGTGCATCAGCTATATTACTTTCAAGGGTGATATATGAAAACATTATTATATATATTCGAAAAGCGAACGCCCTCGGCTATAATGCTTCTCAATTCTTTGATTCTATGTGTTATCTCAATCAGCAGTATAATTGTTGGAGATATTTCGTATTGCGAACCATTGTTTTTTTATCCATCATTATAGTTTCGTGGTATAGCAGTAAACAGCTTGTATTGTTGTTTTCTGCATTTACAATTTCAGTCGTTTTAATAGCACTCAATTAAGACATGGTGTGGTCAACTCTAACGCGCGGCTGCGATGTGAGTCCAGCTAAGAAATAGCCAATATCACTCAAGCTTTAAGTAAACCACTGAGTGCAATACCGTCAAATAAAAACTGGATCGCCAGGGCGCATAACAGGATACCCATCACTCGACTGATAACACGCATACCTGTCACACCAAAAAGCCCCTGAATTTGACTTGCTAACAGCAGCGATAAAAAAGTCACGAACAAAATAATCAGCAACGACCCAATAACAATAATCTGACGTCCCAAATCACCATCTGCATTTGCCATCAACAAAATTACTGCGCCCATGGTACCTGGGCCGGCAATAAGAGGGGATGCTATAGGGAAAACAGAAATATCCTGTTTCGATGCAGCTTCAAGCTCTTCTTCGCTGGTCGGTTTGGTCCCGCTAGGTTCTCGCGCAAATACCATTTCAATACCAATGAGCAATAATAGAATACCACCAGCTGCACTCAATGCTGCCAGCGATATTCCCATACTCGACAATAGAGTGCTTCCAAATAAGGCAAATATCAAAAGAACCACTGCAGCTATTATGGTGCCTCGTATTGCCATCAAACGTCGGTATTGTTTAGTATTATTTGCCGTCAGGACAACAAACATTGCAGCAATATCGAATGGACCAATCGTTGCAAAAAAAGTGGCCAGTGCAACGGCGGCCGTTTCAGTCATCATTAGCAGACATGATGTTAGCTGGAAACAATATCACTCTCTTCGGGAAAATGTGGGCTGGCCTCTCGACAACGACTCAAGTCAATTTCAGCGTATTTTAGGGCATCGCTGAGATTCTCATAGTTATGTTGTTTGTAGGAATAAACGGTCTTTTCCTTGCAGGTAATGCCGTATTCTGTCATTCGTTCTTTTTCTGTCTTGTTCATAATAAGCTTCCGTAAAATATTGGCATGATTGCCATATCATTCATAAAAGACCACAATTCACGACTTCAATTATTATTTAAATAATAAAAGCCCCATATTGAACACGATCAGAGAGAAAGCATTGCCAATATAGGAAAACATCGTGATCTGTCGTTCATTAATTAAAGCAATCTATACTCTTTAGTAACTGGTTCCAAACGAAACATCAGTGGCGTTTGCCGGTGTCCGCAGGTTAGCAAGGCGACAACCCTGCGTAACTGCTCCACCTGGGAACAGGTTGCGAAGATATTTGTTTCCACCTTGTGTAGAAAAATTTTTCTTAAGGTCTCTGGCAAGCGACCGTGCATATCTTGGTACACCTTGCTCCAGGTAGTAATCACGCAGGTAATTAATTACCACCCAGTGTTCATCATTAAAGGTTAAGCCCTCAGATGCAGCGAGTTTCTGAGATTTGTCACGATTCCAGTTTTGGTTAACCAGTTCAGATCGACGCTCATCAATGTTTAAACTGAATGTTTCGGAATCCTGTGCATTAATTATGTATTGTTTCATGGTATTGACCTTATCTGTTTTCGTTAATGCTTCATTTTTTGGATAAGTTAAGGTTCCATTAAAATGCTACTGCAAACCTCGTTAAAACGTATATACGTTTTATGAAAAGTAATGATGCTGGGCTTGCGGGTTATATAAAACCATTAACCCGCACAGTTTACAGTTAGTTTAAAGGCATAAGCTGGCTATCAGCCGCCACGATCATCATCATTAGTCGCGGGGAAAGGCAGACGCAGATTTGGATGATTAAACTCCATATTCTGGTATTTCTTACAATTTTCTTCTGTCTCGAAATAAATGCTCAGATTTCCATCCAGCAAAGAGCAGTGATCCATATAGTTTTCGACATCATTTCCTGTAATGGGGTCAGTGGTCATGATACGAAACCTGGGCTCATGTAAAAGATGGCTTTGTTCCTTGTCACGTTGGAGGGTTTCTGTCGCTCGCCAGTCGAAATGTTGTAAGTTGGGGGTTTTGAGTGGAGTAAACATGGTGTTCTCCTATGACGCATCGCCTGCCGCTTGTAAGATTATGCGTTATGCGTAATTCCCTGCGGAAGCTTCATTCTTTAATGGTTTGCCAGATAGACGCATAGAATGTGGCGAAGGTTAGAAAATCACTATAGGCCTATTGTGGATGAATAGCTAATCATATTAATTGATAGGCAAGGCACCAGGTATTGTTTGAGAGCATAGCTGAAGGCGAATATTCGTGTTTATTAGCATTAATAAATTTAATACGAAAGGAAGGGGATGTGTCCTCCACGTAACTCAAAAAGTACTGTTATAAAAACAGTGGTTAATTGTAAATAATATAACAATCTATTCTAGTTTGATCAGCCTATAGTAATTTTTAGCCGAGGTGTTTCTATCCCGAGCAATCTTAATTTGTACTGCCCTTACCCCCCCCCATCGTCAATGTTGTTGGCTTCAAAGTCAGGTCTGAGCAATATTGCTCATTGATCAACCCAGGAGATTACATTATGAGTAACAAAGTATTCTCATCAATCAAATGGATATTAACGGCTTTAACAGGGCTGCTAACAACAGCTTTTATTATTTTTCTCGAAATCTGATAGCTTATATAAACAGGCCGGCGCAGTCTTTCAAACAACAAAATCTGGCATTAAGGCATGTTAGCTATTTAGCCTAAAGCCCAATAATCAGAAGATATTACTTTCATACCTGCATCTATAGATGTGAGTACAGGAGAATATTAATGGAAAACCTTCATGCAAAAACTGTGATGCAACCTGGAAAGTCTACTGGGCACCATTTTTAAATGTAACAATTAATAAGTTACAGTATTTTAATCGATATTCTATCGTCTTATAACTATTTATATCTAAAAAATCAATAACTTAAGTTTCTTTTTGTTTTGTCTTATTTTAACTAGAAATAAGCAGATGATTTGCTTGTTATACGTTAATAACGTACAGTGAATTACATATGAAACTGGTCTTTTTTGAAACCCCGATATTCACTAAAGATGCTACCGGATTATTTAAATGATCCGGAATATAGCGCATTGCAAACGGCCTTAATGGAAAACCCCAGGCTAGGCGATATGATGCCAGGAACAGGAGGTTTCAAAACAGTTCGTTGGAGTGACTCCAAACGAGCTAAAGGTAAAAGAGGTGGTCTTAGGGTTATTTATTATTACCTGACTACTGATCATCAAATTTGGTTTTTTACTATCTATGAAAAAAACGAAGCAATTGATTTAACTTCTGAAGAGAAGAAGGTGTTAAAAAGGGCGCTCGAAAAAGAGCTGGCTTCGAGGGGAAAAGGCAATGACTAAGAAACGTAAATTATTTGATGAATTAATGGATGGTGTTGATTCTATGGAGCAGCAACGCAAAGGCAAAATTACTTTGCGTACACATGAAGTAGATCATCTTCCGCCATTAGTAATTGATGCCGAAACAATTCGTGAAACTCGTGAACATTTACACGTATCACGAGCTGTATTTGCTCGTCGCCTCAGAGTATCTACTCGAACATTAGAAAACTGGGAACAAGGTAGAGCTAGACCTAATGCACAAGCAGCGGCACTTATCATGATGGTGAGACAGTATCCCGATACTCTTGAAAAACTGTCGTCTCTTAATAACAACCATCAAGCTGCATAAAAATTAACTCATGATTGATAAAGATGAAAAGCCGCTTTTTCTTTAGTTGGCGTAGGCTGTATTATTGATCAATAATTTTACTGCGAAATAGAGTATTTTATGCGAATTAAGGATTTTAAGTAATTGAAATAATTATGTTATTTATCTCCGGCCCTGATCCTTGTTGACTACGAATTAATTACGAATTTATTTTGCTTAAATGTTTAATTATTTTTGTATTTATAGCGCCAGGAAGAGGGTGAGCAGATCTCATTTTTTCGGGAAAATTAATGCTAAGAAAAAAATATTTAATTTTGTTAACTATTAGCATGGCTGCAGTAATAACGATGTTGCTTTTTCCTGCTATTCCACAGGAAGCAAGTTATCATGAATTTGCTGATCAACGTGCAATGTTTGGTATTCCGAACTTTTTAAATGTTATTTCAAATATTCCATACCTGGTATTTGGATTATTTGGGTGTTTTCTCATATTCAAAGAGTCCCAGCTTGTAATCATAAAATCACTAAAAATCGTCTATTTGATGTTTTTTATGGGAGTCATTTTGGTGTTCATGGGGTCTGTTTACTATCATTTAAATCCAGACAACAGCACATTATTCTGGGATCGTTTACCTATGAGCCTGGCGTTCATGTCTTTTTTTACCGTTATTATTGGCGAATATATCCATAAAAAAGCCGCTAGCCAACTCTATTTTCCTTTATTGTTATTAGGCATGGCTTCGGTAATTTATTGGTACTGGAGCGAAACGATTGGGGAGGGCGATTTACGTTTATATATCCTGGTGCAATTTTTACCGGTTATTTTAATTCCAATTATACTAAGGTTGTTTTCAACTCGATTTACTCATGGCTATTATTTTGCATTAATAATTGGCTGTTATGTATTAGCCAAGGGTTTCGAAATGGCAGATCAGCTTGTATTTGATACAGTGGGTATTGTTTCGGGACATAGCTTAAAGCATTTAATATCAGCGGTAGCGCCATATTTATTTTATCTGGCTTTAAAACAGCGTAAGTCTCGGGAACTTGTTGATGAAAATTAGCTTTGGGTAATTAATTTTGCTGAAATTTAAACCCTTTGCCATATAATCTGCTTCGCACTTAATGGCTTTGATATTCATTAAACTGTCTACACATCTATCTCACCATATTGTTGATGAGTACCTATAAAGCGAATATATAGAGCTTTGTATGGATAGTTAAACTTAGCGATCAATCGATAATGGCTGCCATTAATATTAAATACAACACGACTATTTTTGAAGATACTGGCATTTCTAATGTTGACCTTTAACTTGTTGAGGGGTTCCCCCAGCTAGCTTCACTAATTTCTTCGTGCCATGCTTCCAATGAGGCTTTAGCATGGAAAAGAATTAATACAAACGACCGCATATGACATCTGCCCACAATTAAGAACAGGATTAGAGGCAACGCAGGCAATGGCCTCTGGAGGTATTAAAGGAAATCACTCTACGCTAACCAGTTTTTTATCCATCGCATCGATGTTTTAAAATAATAAACATAATGCAAAAGAAATAATTGAATCTCTAATTTCCGTCATACATGATCATTGGTCAGAAGTGTGTGACGATGACGGAATGACAGAAATAGAGAGCACGCTTGTGGGAAGAGCTATATTGAATCCATCCTGTATTCAGAACTGGTAGTTATAGTTCAGGAATGTTTCTATTTATGCGAGCACGGAATTATAAACGCCCTCGATAATAAAGTGGGTTCTCACTTTTTTATTGGAATGTCTATTTATTTTTAATCCCTGACTAGCCGAATATGCATGGGATTTGTCTTGATATCAAAGTACACATAGCCGCTGGAAAAATAAACAAACCATGCCAGGTCGTTATTGTATTTATATGAGGTTCCGGTCCAGTAATAATGATTGCCGGTATTGGGAAAAAAATCGTTGTTGACTTTTGGATTGGGATATCGCTGTTTTTTGTCCAGCAACGATGATAATTCTTCCCGCGTTGGCAGGCGCCAGTCATTGAAGCTACACAGGCGCATCTGGTTTATCTGTTCTATATAATCCTGCGTGTCACACACCGGGTTCTGGCAATCACTATTTTCTGAGCGTTGGAAGGGATAACTTTTTTGCCAGTCACGGAATGTATTGTCCAGTGTTTTTATTTCCCACACTTTACCGGTTTTTTTATGGCGCACACAATGCCAGGCTTGTGCGTCGTAATCGGCCCGTTGATCTTTTAGTGGTTCACCGTCAATAGCAAGTTTTTCGTAAGGCAGTCGGGTGTTGTCTTCTTTGCTTACTATCGTCCGAGGTTCAGGCTGTTGCACAACAGGTGCTTCTGGTGTTTCAGGTTTTTCAATTTGTTTTACAACTTTGATGCTGGTGACTTTAGAGTCGCGGCTGGTAGTATCACTGTTTTTTGCATTAAGCACAAAGTAATAGGTGTTGGGATACTGATTTTTGAGGGTGTAGGGAGGTGTGATATCGCGCAGTACTTTTCCGCCAGATAGTTTCTTATAGTTTCCTGAGCTTAGGCCTGGTTCAGTACTGATAAACAGGTTGTACTGAATAATGCTGTCTTCTACTTTCCAGTTGATCGTAATATTGCCTTTATCATCAGTGCTTGCAGTTAGGCCGCTCGGTGGTGATGGGCGCACAATGGGGCGAGCAGGTTTGGCGCTCAATACCTGACTCAGGCTACTTTCCCCGGACTCGTTAACGGCACTTACTGCAAAAAAATAGCTTTTTCCATTTTCCAGGTCTTTGATGACATAGCTGTTATTTTTTGTAGAGTATTGTTGCGTGCTGCCTCTTAGCTTCTGTTCGACATCGTCAGGATAAGTAATATAAACGTGATATTTCAGTGCATCCGGAACGGTATCCCAGGACAGGGTGACTTTGTTCGCGCCGGTCCTCGCCTTCTTCAATACCGGGGTGGCTGGTGGTGGAATTGACGAAATGGGAGATACGGAAATTTCCTGGCCAGGTTTACTCTCGCCAGCATCATTCGCGCTGGTCAGAACCAGGTAATAGGTTTTACCATTTTGCAGGTCTTTGATGATGTGGGGGCTGGTGATGTTCTCCTGATAGCTGCCTCCAGGAAGAGTTGCATATGTTTGTTGATTTACACCCGGTTCCGTTGCCATATAAAGGTTGTAACTATTAGCATACTCAACATGTGTCCAGGTTAATATCACCTGGCTGTCGGCTGGAACGGTGTTAATGCTTTGGGGTGGCTCTGGCAAAGGAATAGTAATTATCGGTTTTTGATCAATTGCGGTTTGACTGGCGTCATCCGAACATCCGGAGATGATAATCATCAATCCACTGGCCATTACCAGTAGAACCTGTAACAAATATTGATTTTTATGACGTCTCAGGAGCATAAGATTAGCACAGGGTTTTTGTCATTTTATGGTAATCGGATGCCAGATAATATTTGATTACCAATCTGGAATCCCTCTATTAAAAAGCCCATCAGTGATCTTCTATCGATGGCGCAAGTCCGGCCAATAAGCAAAACTAATATGAGCATTTATAGCTGAACTTACCTTGAATATTAAATAAAATGATATCGTATTAAGGTGATTAGATGTTAATTTTTATCAATAAGCATTGCTTTGTATAAGGGTGCTTATAATGTTCCATTTCAGCAGCAGGAATGAGTAAGTTTTCAAACAATAAATGACTTAGTGCTTGATATGTATGAATATTCATCTTTTAGTTTCATGGTATACAAATCAGGTCGGTAAAAAAACTTAGGGGCCTCATGAACAAAGCGCCGGGAATGAGAGTGAGAAATTACATTCGTCTGGGTACTGTGCTGGTGCTTGCTGGCTATATTTCTGTTATGGCATGGGGCGTATCCGCTGCTGATTTACCCGCCAGTGCCTTACCCGGCGCAGTAGATCCGGGCCGCGAATCCCGCCCTGAATTTACTGAGCCACCCGCCGAAGTCTTTATGGTTCCTCCACTCATTAGTCGTCCCCTGGGCGTTGATGAGGGGGAACGCCTGTTTGTTAAATCCATTGTACTGCGAGGCGCGATTGACAGGCCAGAGGCAGGCATCCGATTACAGGAGGTACGCGAGCTGGTCGAGGGTCTGCGATTCAAAAGTCAGAAACTGGATAGTGAAGTCACTTCCGGCTTTACCAAAGAAGAGCTTGAATATGGTGCGGAATTCTTACGCAAACTGATCGATGATCCAGAAAAGTTTGAGATCAGCAAAGAGTTTATCGTCGAACAACTGGTTTCAGATTTGCGCTTTAAAATGAAGGAACGCTGGTTAACCATTGGCCACCTGCAGCGGATTGCAGACGAGGTTTCCCTTTATTATCGTCGCAAGGGTTTTATTCTTGCACAGGTTTATCTGCCTGCGCAGGAAGTGCGTGATGGCGAGGTCGTGCTGCAGATTATGGAAGGTATTATCGGCAACATTACGGTTGAGAATAACAGGCGCTATAGCGAGGCGTTAATCAAAGAGCCATTTGTAGAAAGCATGGGGCAACCCGCCTACAAAAACAGTATTGAAAGCAGCCTGTTGCAACTCTCAGATTATCCGGGCCTGTCAGTGTATGGTGTGTTTCGCCCTGGCGAAGAGGTAGGCAGTACAGAGCTGTGGCTGAATGTTCGCGAAGAAAAATTCTACGAGATTGATCTGCAACTGGACAATCACGGTTCAGATTATACCGGGAAATATCGGCCGCAATTATCGTACACCTATAATAATTTAAGCCGTGCCGCCGATAGCATTAATCTCCGGCTAATGCATAACTATAAACCGGATAATAGTGTTTACTGGTCACTGGAATACCAGCGTCCTGTATTTAACCGCCATAACAAAATTATTGCCGAAGCCAGCCATAATGCATTCGATCTCGGTGCCAGTCTTGCCGATTTTAATATGGATGGTACCAGTGATAATGCTTCACTGGCCTGGCAACATACTTTTATTCGCAGTCGCACAAAAAATGCCTACGGAACATTCAGGCTAACCCAAAAGAAAGCAGAATTGAGCGAGCCGCTCATGTCACTGGATGAACTTGCCATTGCCTCGTTAGAGTATGGTTACGATGCTTTTGATTTTCGTTTTTCCGGGGTCAATATTGCCTGGATTAAATACAGTCAGGGATTAAGCGGATTGCTCGGCGCTATGGAAGCGGAAAGCGCGCCACTTTCCAGTCGACAAACTAGTGCCGGTGTTAACGTAGGTTCTGAATTTGGCAGGCTGGAAGTGCGTTATGATCGTTTACAGACTTTATCCACCAACCAGTCGCTTTTGCTGTCCTTGTATGGCCAGTATTCCGGCGATCTGCTTACCTCTACTGAACAGATGCCGATTGGCGGGCCGGGCAGTGTGCGTGCCTATCCTGCTTCTGAATATTTAATGGATAAAGGTTACTTCGCTTCTGTGGAGTGGATTATTAAAGCACCGGGTATTGTCGATAAACCCGTGTTTGGTTCAACCTGGGGGCAGGTGCTGCAACTGGTTTTATTTGCCGATGCAGCCGGTGGTCGTCTGAATGATCCCCTGCTTAATGAGGTCGGCAAAATTTCGGTGAGTGGCGCGGGTATTGGTGCCAGAATTAAAGTGAAGAACTTTTCTGCGCACATCGATATCGCCAGGCCGCTGAGCGATGAAGAAGCGAGCAATGGGAAAGACAGCCAGGTCTTTTTCAGGCTCAATTATGGATTTTAAGTTGTGATAATTAACTAATGTACTCCCAATTAATATCAGGACAGCTGTCATGATGCCAGTTAAACACAAAGAGACTTTATTTTCGTCAAATACCATCACTGGCATGGCGCGATTGTTGTTGAAGCTTAAACGAACAAAACAGACAAAAGTGTTTCTATCATGTCTGGTGGCATTTCTGTTAGGCGGCATGACCGGGCCTGTTATGGCTTTACCCGAGGGTGGTGTCGTAGTCGGTGGCCAGGGTGCTATCCAGCAGGCGGATAACTCGCTGCTGATTAACCAGCATAGCCGGTTGCTTGCCATTGACTGGGACAGTTTTAACATTGCCATTGACGAAGCAGTCAGGTTTTATCAGCCGTCTACCTCGGCCACTGTTCTCAATCACATCGTAGGTCAAAGCCCCAGCGAAATCTTCGGGCGCATCGACGCCAATGGTCGCGTGTTTCTTGCCAATCCCAATGGCATTATTTTTGGTCAAGGTTCTATCGTGAATGTCGGCAGTCTTCTGGCCAGTGGATTAAACATAGATCCCGACAGTTTTATGAACGGTGATTACCGCCTGTATACCGAGGCCGGTGATTCACCCGGCATTGTAGTGAATCGCGGTTTGTTGCAGGCGGCAACCGGCGGATCGATAAATCTGCTCGGTGGTGCTGTGGCCAATGAAGGCGTAATTGTTGCTGAGCTGGGCCAGGTTAACCTGGGTAGTGGTCGTTCAGCAGTACTCGATTTCGATGGCGATGGTTTGATTGGTTTTGCCGTGAGTGATGACATCGTGCAAAACCTGCAAAATCTTGAATCTGCGGTTAGTAATACCGGGCAAATTCGTGCAGATGGTGGGCAGGTGCTGATGGCGGCAACGGTGGCGCAGGATGTGTTTAGTCAATCGGTTAACAATGCCGGCATTATCCGGGCAAATCGTATCGATCGTAGTGGCGGTAAAGTGCGTCTGGTAGGAACGGGGGCGCCGGTGATAAACAGTGGCTCGATCGATGTATCCGGAGTGGGCGATACCGATGGCGGTACGGTATCGATGCTGGGGGATGTTGTTGGCGTCATCGGCAACGCAAGCATTGATGCATCAGGGCCATCCGGCGGTGGCCGGGTATTGATAGGTGGAGACTACCAGGGTGCTAATCCCGAGGTAATAAATGCGAGTCGTACTTATATCGGGCCAGAAGCGTCCATACGGGCGGATGCCACCCAGGCGGGCGATGGCGGTAAGGTAATCGTGTGGGCCGATGAGGTTACCGGTTTTTATGGCGATATCAGTGCTCGGGGCGGTGCCGAGTCAGGGAATGGCGGCTTTGTCGAGGTGTCGGGTAAAGACATACTGGATTTTGATGGAACAGTAGATCTTGGTGCGCAAAATGGTTCCTTTGGAACCCTGCTATTAGATCCGGCCACGTTGACGATTGTTGATGCGGCTTCAGGCGGTGATCATGATGCCGATCTTCCCGACATACTTTCAGGTGCTGTTGACATCGGCGGCAATACCGTCTCATGGGGCGCCATCGATGCGCTGGGCGCAGCAGCAAACGTGGTGCTGGAGGCCAGCGGCCTTATTACCATCAGCGATATCACCGGAGCTGCCGGATCCGGCATAACATCGAATGACCTGGTAGAGCTGGACCTGGCAGCGGGTAGCCTGACAATAAGCTCAACCGGAGGTGCTATTCAGTTCGATGATACGAATGATGTTATTCGTACCGAAGGCGGCACCATTACCCTGCAGGCACTGGGCGGTGATCTCATTCTGGGCGGGCTGAACACGACGGGTGCCGGGGGTGCACAGGGCGGTTCGGTCAATCTACAGGCGGCCGGTGCGGTGACCCAGGGCGCGGCTATCACAACAACGGAATTAAGCATTATCAACACCGGGGGTGATACGACGCTTACCCATGCCGGCAACAGTTTTACCCGTCTTGATATTGATACGGTCGACTCATTCGATGTTAGCTCCACCACCACCCTGACTGATCTGACCCTTGGCCTGAATCCCGATGGAAGTTACTCCTATAACCTCACAGCGCCCGGCCTCTCATTCTCGATAGATGATCCAGAGGACGACCTTGAGCTGACAGATATTACCGTTGGTCCAAGCTTATCTCTGAATTTGTCAGTGTCCAATAATGATGCTGATGGCAATCTGGAAATCGGTGTTATTGACGTAGGCGCAGGTACGGTAACGCTTAATGCCGGGGGAGACATTACGGACCTGGATACCGATCAGGCAACGGATATCTCAGCCACCACTTTGATTGTTACAGGCGCGGCCAATGTGGGTGATTCAGGGGGAAATAATGATGTGGATATCGATGTCGCATCCCTTGAGGTCGTCAATGTCAGCGGTAATCTTTATGTGCAGGAGAACGATGCTATTGATCTTGATAACGTCAATGTCGGTGGCATTTTGAACCTCACTGCCGGGGGAAATATTACCGACAGTGGTGAAATCAATGCTGGTGGTACTGCCACGTTTACCGGAGCCGGGGGCAGTGACATCCTGCTCGATAGCGCCAGTAACAGTTTCGGTGGCACAGTGAGCTTTGCCGCTGTGTCCGGGACCCTGCGAGATGTGCATATTACTGACGATACCGCGCTGGAACTGGGGGCAATTACTCTGAGCCGGGATCTGACGGTGAGGGCCGGCGGTGATCTGACCGACAGTGGCGTGCTCGACATTGCCGGCGATGCCAGCTTCATCACCACCCAGGGCAACGGCTCGGTGATACTCGATCAGTTAAGTGATATCGATGGTGCCCTGTCTGTCACCACCCATGGCACGGGGACCACCAGCGTGACCAATCTGACCGATGCCATTGATCTCGGTACGGTGAATACCACGGCGCTAACCATTGCAGCGGCCGGTAGCATCACCGACAGTGGTGAAATCAATGCCAGCGGCAGTGTGGCATTTACCGCGGCCGGGGGCAGTGACATCCTGCTTGATAGCAGCAATAACAGTTTTGGTGGAGTGGTAAACTTTGCCGCGGCATCCGGAACCCTGCGTGATGTGCATATTACTGACGATACCGCGCTGGAACTGGGGGCAATTACTCTGACCCGGGACCTGACAATAAACGCGGGCGGTGCGGTGACCCAGAATGGCGATTTGAATATTGCCGGCATCACCAGCGTTAGCGCGGCTGGCTACGACATCGATCTGGATGCCATGGGTAATGATTTCAATGGCGTATCGATCAATGGGGCCAATGTCAGCTTGCGGGACAGCAACGAACTCAGCCTGGGTAGCTCATCGGTCACGGGTAACCTGCTGCTAATCAGTGGCGGAGCGATTACACAAAGTGGCAGTCTTGATATTGGTGGACTTACCACGGTAAGTGCAGCCGGTTATGACGTTGATCTGGATGACCTGGGTAATGATTTCAACGGCGTATCAATCAATGCTGCTAATGTCAGCCTGCGGGATAGCAATGAACTCAGTCTGGGCATCTCCTCGATCACGGGTAACCTGCTGCTAACCAGTGGCGGAGCAATTACACAAAGTGGCAGTGTAGATGTAAGCGGCCTTACTACGGTAAGCGCAGCCGGTTATGATGTTACTCTGGATGATCCGGGTAATGATTTCACCGGCGTATCAATTCACGCTGCCAATGTCAGCCTGCGGGATAGCAATGAACTCAGTCTGGGCACTTCATCGATCACCGGCAATCTGCTGCTAACCAGTGGCGGAGCAGTGACCCAGAGTAATGCAATCCAGGTGAATGGCCTCACCACAGTGAGCGCGGCTGGTTATGACATCACCCTGGATGCCATGGGTAATGATTTCAACAGTGTCACTATCAGTGGTGCAAATGCTACTTTGCGCGACGATGATAATATCGATTTTGCCAGTGCCACGCTCAGTGGTCAGTTAAACGTCACGGCGGGTGGCGCAATAACCGATAGCGGCGTGCTGACTGTAAACGGCAATGCCAGCTTCACCGGGGCAGATGGCAATGACATTCTGCTCGACACCGCAGGTAATAACTTTGGTGGCATAGTGATCTTGAGCGCCGCTTCAGGCACCTTGCGTGATGTGACGATTACCGACGACAGTGACCTGGTACTCGGTGCCTTAAATCTGGGTAGAAATCTCACCCTAACCGCCGGTGGTGCGGTGACCCAGATTGGTAATTTTAATATTGCCGGACTCACCAGCGTGACCGCGTCAGGCTATGACATCACGCTGGATAACGCAGGCAATGATTTCAATAATGTTTCTATCAATGGTGCCAACGTCAGCTTACGGGACAGCAATGAACTCAGTCTCGGCGCCTCGTCGATTACGGGGAACTTCCTGTTAACCAGTGGCGGCGCGGTGAGCCAGAGTGATGCTATCCAGGTGAATGGTCTCGCCACAGTAAGTACACCCGGATATGACATCACCCTGGATGCCGTGGGCAATGATTTCCACAGTGTCGCTGTCAGTGGTGCCAATGTCACTTTGCGAGACAATGACAATATTGATTTTGCCGGCTCCACTATCAATGGTCAGTTGAATGTCACAGCGGGTGGCGCCATTACTGATAGCGGTGCGTTGACTGTTAACGGTAATGCCAGCTTCACCGGTGCCAACGGTGACGATATTCTGCTCGATACCGCAGGCAATAACTTTAATGGTGCGGTCGTGTTTACAGCAGCAACAGGCACCTTGCGTGATGTGAGTATTGTCGATGCCAGTGCGCTGACACTTGAGACCTTAAGCTTAAGTAGAAATCTCACGGTAACCGCCGGCGGTGCAGTCACCCAGAATGGCAGCCTTGATGTTGGCGGTCTGACCTCGGTCAGTGCCACAGGCTATGACATCACGCTGGATGGCGCAGGCAATGATTTTAATAATGTGTCTATCAATGGCGCCAATGTCAGCTTACGGGATGTTGACGATATTTCACTGGGATCCTTAGCCATAACAGGCAAACTAAGTGTAATGGCGGCGGGTAAAATCTCGCTTGATGTTAATGGCGGCCAATTACAGCTTGGGCAATTGTGGACTGAAAATGAAGTGGATCTTGACCTTGGGAATGGCGGCCAGATTAACGGCGATAACAGTAATGCAGTCAATCCAAATATAAAGTCCAGCAATTTCCTGGTCAGCGGTACTGGTGATATTGGACAGGTGGGCAACGCAATTTCCCTGGACATAGAAGGCACTACATTGTTATCAAATGCCGGATCGAGGATCGTGTATGTCGGTGATCCAGGTGTTATTTCAGGTAGCGGCTCTATCATTGATGCTGGCAGAGTTACGCAGGATGTAAGCCGGAGCCAGAATGCGATGGCATCTCAGGATCGATTTATTGATCCGGCTTTATTTGATTTAACTATCAGTTTTGTTGAGGTCGTTGATGCAGGTGTGAAGTTGTTAGAAGAGGAAGAAACACCGGGGAATTAGCTTGCCGGATGTTTCGATATCTTAATAAGCCAGTTGCGAGTGACGAGTGTTTTTTATTCTGCGCACTGAAACCTGTTGCTCACGATGTGCCCGCCTTGAGTTCACGCACCAGACGAAAACCCGTGTAATTATCTGGCGTGCCTTTATGGTTGCGGCTAAGCGTTATTTTGCAACTGGAAAGTGGATCTTTATACGAACCCCCACGGGCTTTTAATACCGATTGCTCAGCCAGTACCCATTCCTGTGCGTTACCGATATAGTTAGTTAATCCCCAGCCATTAGCTTTGCCTGAGTGAATGTTCAACAGTGCCAGACCTTTTACCAGGTTGCCACCAAGAGATACCTGACAGTTGAAGTCTTTCTGTGCCTGTTTGCCATCTGCATTGGCCGCATGAAGCCATTCGGATTCGGTTGGGATTCTGTATATATATCCGGACGACTGGCTTAACCATTGACTGTATTGTACGGCTTCTGAATAACTGATGTCGGTAACGGGTAAATCTTTTTTAGCGGTTTTTTCCGTACAGTTTTTACTCAGGTTGCAATACAGGTTGTAGTCGGCAATTGATATTTCATATTTGCTAATCGCGTAGGCGCTGTTGATTGATGAGCCAGGCGGAATGACGATCATTGTCGGGCCTTTGGCATTATCAGTCAGGGTATCACTACAGGTGGCTCGCGCATGTTTGCCGTGTCCAGCAAAACTTAGCTGACAGGGATCATCCGAGTGTAAAGCAGCGTTGCTCGTGCTCCTGGAAACTTTGGGTTCATAACTATCAAGGGCTATTTGTAAAGTGGTGTGATCGGGTGAAATTTGCAGTCCCGCCTTAACCAGATCGGTTGCTGTATTATAATCACCGCTGCGGGCCGAGGTTTGAGCAAGTCTTAAATAGGCATCTGCAATAACTTTGGGCGCTTCTGTAGATATAAATACATCGCTGGCGGGCAGGGCCTTGCGCAGTGTGAAGTAACTGTTCCTGGCGGCCTTTACATCGTTTGCCTGTGCCTGTGTCAGTAGTGTCTGTTTTGTGCCTTTAATACGCGCTATTTCGGCTTGTTCCTTCTGCTCTTTTTCGTATTGCATTTTTGCCGAGATTATTTGTTTTTCTTCACTGAGGAGTAATGAATTTGCTGGAATTATTTTTTTTACGTTACGGATAATATTGCTTGCCTCGGTGTAGCGAGCTGCCTTACGCATTGTTTGTGCCTGTTTGAGATAGATGTTAGCAATAATGTCATTGTGCTGGATGAGCCAGGGATCATCGGATTTAACAGACTCTTTCAGGTAATTGAACTGAACAGTCAGAGATCCATTCCATTGCCGATCTTTGAAGGGTTTTTCCAGTAATTTTTCGATGGTTTGTTTGCGTTGTTCAGCTGGAATCGATTTTTCCAGCGACCGCTGTAATATTGCGAGTTTATTTGCATCGTCAGTGCTGATTTCTTTTGCTGCCTCAATGGCATCCTGCATGTTTATAAGACTCACGTCAGAAGGGAACAGTGCCAGACCAGTAGTTATCAGTTGTTCTGCATAGCGAAGATTATTGATCCGCGCAGCTTTTTGCGCGGCCTGAGTATAGGCGATCGGAATGCGCGGATCTTTCAGCAAGGGATGGTCTGTATCAATTAGAGCCACTTCCGAAAGTGTATCGATGATGTCATCGGACTTTGCGTCACTAATCAGTTTTTCTTCTTCGAGGTGTCGATTAAAGCGACTGGTAATGTCGTTAAGCAGCATGTTTTTGCGATTATTAATGCGCCAGATGATAGATTCAATATGCGCGGAATCCGGATAAAGTCTTTTGGCCTCATCAAGTAGTGAGTCGGCTGCTTTGAAATTATATTTATTATTATCAGTATCGGTTTGCTGTTCTACTTTTTGTTCGTAATATTTTATGACGGCTTCTTTACCACCTGTCAGAACACCTTCTCTAAATTCTTCCTCCATGTTTTCCAGTGAGGCGAGGGTTCTCAGGATAGTTTGTTCGCTCCCGCTTTTAAGCGTATTAACAATATGCGAAATTTTCTGCTGCTCAAGATAGTTCATTAGTTGTACAGAGGCGATTATCAGGGCCGTGATCGAGGCGACAATAGTCGCGCTAATTAAAGCTTTGAAAAAATTAAATTTGCCACTCAGGTCTTTCTGGAATTTAATCACTGAAGGGCAGCGACGTTTACGTTCAAAACTCAGTGCCTGTCTTAAACCACGGGCTTGCCTGCGATTAAGACTGGGAACAGGCGGCGGTAGAAGATTACGATTTTTTGCCTGGTTTGCGGGTAGCTTGTTAAAGGGGTGTTTTCCCGTTAATAATTCATATGATATGCAGGCCAGCGCATAAATATCATCTCGCACATCGGGCACATCTCCTGTCAGCATTTCATAACTGGCATATGCGGGGGTCAGGCCGCCCAGATCGCCAGCATCAAAAAGTGTTGTTTCTCCCGTCAGTTCGTCGACGATTTTATCGCCTTCCTTCTTTTTCATGGCTCGGGCAATACCAAAATCAAATATTTTTACCTTGTTATTTTTGGTAATGTAAATATTGCCTGGTTTGAGATCCGAGTGAATAATGTTAAAACTATGGGCATAGGCAAGGCCGTTACAGATGCCATCAATAATTTTAAGCGCCTGTTCCTTTTCAAATGGATTCGGGTAGTGTTTCTTAATGAGTTTATCGAGTGGGTCGCCTTCCAGATACTCCATGGTCATATAGACGATATCGCCATCACGATCGAAGTCGAACACCGTTACAATGTTAGGGTGGGCGAGGGTTTGTGCTTTTCGCGACTCGCGCTGCAGGGCAATCAGTGCCTGAGGACTGTCTTTTAATGCCTCCCCCAGAACTTTGATAGCAACATAGGGGTTACGATCCATGGCCTCTTCTTTTCGCATGTCGCGGGCCTTGAACACGATTCCCATACCACCCTGGCCGATCAGACTTTCAAGAACAAAACGTCCTTTGATTATGTCACCGGGTTTGAGCTGGTCGGGGCTTTTTTGCCCGATGGTGCGTACAGTGGAAGGATCGGGTGGCGGTGCTATTACTGTTTCGGCCAGCACTGTGGCGCCGGAGTCTGGCTTGTCATCCGATATTTCTTCTGCTTCAGTGGCAGGCACTACATTATCGGTCTGGTTAACAAGGCGTGTGCTGGAATTATCACCGTTTTTGCTGATTGCTTCGACCAGAGCAAGAAGTTCCTGCCGTTCAGTAGAGGTGAATAATGACTGTGCCTGTTCTCCATTTAGCAGAACTACTATATCTGTAGTCATTTCAGGTGAGGAGGTGAGTATGCTGTTAAGCACGGTTTTTATATCTTCGTAATCGATTTCTCCCAGGCTGTACTGTTCCAGACTTTCGGCGAACATTTATATTGGCCCTTAAAAAACTGTTTTGTTATTAACTGGATTGTACCCTGTAATCACTATATGAACCATTCAGCCTGACCGCGTATCTTTGTACTAAGTGAGTAAATGAATGAAAATCAATATCGACAGGTTTTCATAGATATTTCATTTTTTTATTATTCGTATTTTACACCTGGCACACAATGGCTTTGTTCAGGGATAGAGTTCAGAAATGCCCGTGCTACAAGAGACAGTTTCCGGTCTTTTAAGTGTGCGGTATATCAGCATAGCTTCACAGGGGAGTTTTCAATAAAGTGTTTACTGCGTCATCCACCCAGTCGTTCAGAAATTTTCTTACCCGCGTCTTTCACCAGTTTTACCCATTCCTCTTTGCGGCGCTCAATCGGTGCTGATATCGATAATCCGGCTACCACATTGTTGCTACTGTCATAAATCAATACACCAATACAGCCGACGCCTTCTTCGGCTTCTTCATTATCGTACGCAAAACCCTGGTTATGCACTTGCTGAGCAATATTGATTAAATCAGCTTCGGTGGTAACAGTGTGTGGTGTATAGGACTTAAGTCCGGTACGACTGGCGTAGGCGTGAATAAAATGCTCACCCAGTTCAGCCAGCATTAGTTTACCTACCGCGGTGACATGTAACGGGGCGCGGCTGCCGATAACCTGTTCGACGCGCATCATGCGCTTGGCTGTGACACGTTCGATATAGACGACTTCATCACCTTCACGCACAGTGAGATTAACGGTTTCACGAATTTCATCACGCAGTGTTTGCATAATGTCCAGTGCCAGTTCCCTGAGGTCAACACCGCGCCGGACTTTGCTCGCAAGGCGAACCAGCTTATTCCCCAGCATATAATGTCCGGCGGTATCCTTGTCTACAAAACCGGCTTCCATTAACGCGGACAGAATACGAAACGCGGTGGATGGATGCAGGCCACTGTCGGCAGACAGCATTTTCAGGCTAACGGGGTCTTCATATTGGCTAATAGCGTCGAGTAAGCTGGCACTGCGATCGATGACTTGTATTGATGACATGGGGCTCCATATTTCACAATGTGAAAACGATTATGTATTGTAAAATTATAAAGTCTGGGATAAGGTTTGCGCAAGTATTATATGTAGCGGTGAACAGGTGCTCACCGTTTTTTTTGATTATCCAGATTTCATAATGTGAAACATTGATTGCATTATGAAATATTTGGACATTTAATTAAATGAGGGTTTCCCCATGAGTAGCAACAATTCAAATATTCCAGATTTTTGTCAGGGTATTCAGCACTTCGGCGAGAAGTGGCCTGATTTCGACAAGCATGCTGCTCAGGCAGTCATTGCTGAAGGCCAGAGCGCCATAGCTAACAGTGCTGACGACGACAGTGTTTATCAGACCTTACTGGCGGCCGATGCATTGCGATATCTGACGCTTCAGGTGACGGGTGCTAAGGGAAGTGGTCATCCAGGTGGCTTTGCTTCAAGTGCCGAAGTCCATGCCTCACTGATGATGCTTGGGCATACCAATATTGTGACCGAGGTAGGGCATCACGCCCCCGGCTTTTATTCTTCTATGTTCCTCGACAGCTCGCTGGAAGACATGGGCATTTATAACATGGATGACATGATGCAGCGCTTCCGTGAACAGGACGGTCTGCTGGGGCATCTGTCAGGTGCGATTCCAGGTTTGTTAGCGCCAGCGGGTCCACTGGGGCAGGGACAGCACTTTGCCATGGCGGGTGCTTATCTGCATCGAGATAAATTATTTCCGGTGACCATCGGTGATGGCGGCATGGGCGAGCCCTATGTATTGAATTCGATGATGCACTTCCACACCGCCTACCCGGAAGTGACCAATTTTTTACCCTGTTTGATCTGGAATGGTTATTCGCAGGAACACCATTCTATGGTGTCTCTGCATGATAATCAGCAAATGATCGATTACTGGACAGGTCATGGCTTTGAAGAAGTGGTTTTGATTGATGCCAAAGACTTTGATGACAGTGATCAGCAAGGTGCCTATGTCGACAGCAGTTATTTTTCTTTGGCACAGCGACTGGCGTTTACCAAAGCAGTGTTACAGGGTGTTGATGCGGCTGCAAAATCAGCCATGGGTGGCAAGTTGACCGCTTTCATTATTAAGCAGTTAAAAGGTACCGGTGTGCATACAGTTGGTGCCAAGTCACACAATTTATATCCGGCCGATACACTGGATCAGCCACATATCATTGAAGGTTTGAAGCGTCGCGCATTGCCGACTGAAGCCTGGCAACTGGTGCGTGATAATTTATACCGTGCCGGTGGTGGTCCAGCTGCGAAAACCGTGGTAACAGAAGGTGAACTGGAATTTACCCCGTTACCTGAGCTGAAGATGAATGAGTTCGCTAAAGGTGATAAGGCCGTACCTTCCACTGCTATGGGCGAACTGGTTGCTCAGGTGGGTAAATCGGATGCGCGTTATGTAGTAACCAATGCGGATGGTAACGAAGCCTCGGCAATGAAAAATATTAACGATGCATTGAAAATTCGTCATCCAACTCAGGATTCGCTCTATAACCAGCAACCTGACGGTCAGGTGTATGAGCCATTGAATGAAGATGCCTGTGCCGGTTTTGCGGCAGGTCTGGCATTGTTTGGTTCACGTTCTATCTGGTTGTCGTATGAATCTTTCGCGATCAATGGCTGGCCGATTATGCAAACGGTTGCTCAGGCTATGGCTGAGTTACGTCGTAAAACACCGTCGACTGTTTGTATGTTTACCGCCGGTGCCTTAGAGCAGGGTCGTAATGGCTGGACCCATCAACGGCCGGAAATTGAAAACTATTTCTCCGCGATGATGCGTAATGGAAATTCATATCCGCTGTTTCCCTGTGATGCAAATAGCATACAGGCAGCTTATGAATATGCCACGGCCAGTTATAACAAGAGCATGGTAATTATTGCGTCGAAAAGTCCCTTACCTGTATACATGACGATTGAAGAATCACGTCAGGTGATGGAAGCAGGTGCCGCGACTATTTACGAGTCCGAGTCGGGTAGTAAAGGCACGGTGGTGTTTGCGGTAACCGGAGACATGATCTTCCTGCCAGTTTTTGAAGCAAAAGATAAACTGGAAAGTGAAGGTTACAAGGTACGCATTGTTGCCGTCGTTAATCCGCGCCGCCTGTATCGTCCGTCTGATATTGCCTGGGACACAGTGTCGCAACCAGACAATAAATTTATGGATGATAACCAGTTTAACGCATTGTTTGATGGTGATGCCTTACTGGCGGTGAGTGGTGGCCCGAGTGCCGCACTGGAGCCTGTATTACTTCGTACACGTGCACCAAAACGCGATACTTTCTGCTGGAAACGTGGTGAAACGACGGCGACACCTGCAGAAATCATGGCATTTAATGGCATTACTGCCGATGCAATGCTGGCCTCTATCAATGGTTTTTTTTCGGCAAATAAATCTGCTGCATAATTAAACCGGCATAATTATACCGGGTGATTTCACTGTTACTAAAGTAACAGTGAAATCAACGGAGGGTTTTTAATGAGTAAAACAAAAATCATTGTGCTTGATGATGATCCAACAGGTTCACAGACGGTACATAGCTGTCTGTTGTTGACTCGTTGGGATGTGGAAACATTAAAGCAGGGTTTAACCGATGCAGCGCCGTTGTTTTTTGTACTTACCAATACACGGGGTATGAGTGCAACTGATGCGGCTGATTTAACCCGTGAAGTTTGCGTTAATCTACGCAAGGCACTGGAACAGCTGGCTGCAGAGGGGGATAACATAAATCCATTGCTGGTCAGTCGATCGGATTCAACTTTACGTGGCCACTATCCGGTAGAAACGGATATCATCGCCGAAGAGCTGGGGCCATTTGATGCGCATTTTATGGTCCCCGCATTTTTTGAAGGTGGACGTATTACCATCGATAGTATCCATTATCTAATGATGGATGGTAAGCCGGTGCCCGTGCATGAAACAGAGTTTGCTCGTGACTCTGTATTCGGTTATTCACACAGCTACCTGCCAGATTATGTCGAAGAAAAAACTGGCGGGCGCATTAAGGCTTCACAGGTTGAGCGTTTTGTTGTGCAGGATGTGCGCGCTGATTCTTTGTCGCGTTTATTAACGCTGAAAGATAATCAATGTTGTGTAGTGGATGGCGAGACACAGGATGATCTTAATCATTTCTGCTCACAGTTAATGCAGGCGGCAGCAGAAGGGAAACGTTTCCTGTTCCGCAGTGCCGCAAGCCTGTTAACCGCATTGGCACAATTGCCACCACAACCCATCGCAGCAGAAAAAATGCGTGAGTATGTGCGTGATGACAGAGCCGGTGCAGTTATTGTGGGCTCACATGTTTCCAAAACCACGCAACAGTTAATGCATCTGTTGCAACAGGACGGTATACATGGCATTGAAATTGATGTTGCAAAAATTGCAGGACAACGTGATCAGTTACTCGCTGACATTATTGCTAATGCAGAAGATTGTCATGCAAACAATATCACACCGGTCATTTATACCAGCCGCACAGAATTACAATTTGATGATCAGCAAACACGCCTTGCCTTTGGTGAGCAGGTATCTGCTTTTTTGATGGACGTGGTAAGAAATCTACCTGTTAGCACCGGTTTTTTGATAAGCAAGGGCGGCATTACATCGAATGATGTATTGAGTGATGGTCTGGCCTTACGTACTTCGCGGGTGGTTGGGCAAATTCTTGCAGGCTGTTCAGTGGTGCGCTGTCCGCACAATCATCCGCGTTATCCTGATATGCCAGTGGTTATTTTTCCTGGAAACGTCGGTGATGAGACTGGCATAACAACCGCTTACAAGCGACTTATTGCCTAAGGTCATGTTATGAAAAAAAATCTTAACCAGTTATTAACTAATGACTCTGCTTCTGCAACGGGTTCATTTAACATTCTTGACCTCGATATGGCGTTTAGCATTATTGATTGTGCAGAAGCATTACAAACGCCTGCAATAATAGGTATTGCGAGTCGTCACTTTGATGACATTCGCGCACCTTTATTGGTTCCCTCTATATTAAAAGCCATCGAATCAACTGATATACCGGTGGCGCTGCACCTGGACCATGCTGCCCCGCAGCAATTTGACATGATTAAACAGGCACTCGATCTGGGTTTTAGTAGTATCATGATTGATGGTTCCTTATTGCCGTTCGAGGAAAATATTGACATCACTCAAAAAGTTGTTGAAATCAGTCATCGTTATAATGCAAGTGTTGAAGGGGAGATAGGTGGAATCGCGGGAGAAGAAGGCGTTGCTGATACTCAACGAGATAGTCCAGAACATATTCCTTATACCGACCCGATAGAAGCACAGCAATTTGTTGCTGCAACTAATGTCGATGCTTTAGCGATCGCGGTTGGTACTGCTCATGGTATTTATCATTCGGAGCCGCATATTAACTTTGATGTTATTAAAGAAATTTCATCCATGATAGATGTTCCTCTGGTTATGCATGGGGCAACGGGTGTTTCAGATGCAGCGATACAAAATGCTGTTACTAACGGTATACGAAAAATAAATTATTTTTCAGGATTGTTACAGGTGGCCATGGATGAAGTCAGGAGCTACGCTTCGCAAAGTAATGATTTTTATCAGTTTAAACAGCTGATGAAAAAACAGTGGCATAAGCTTATTACTGAACAAATAGAGCTTTATGCAAACTTACCTGTTAAAAATATAAACAGGCAGAATAATGTGTAATGAATATGAATGATAATAATATGCAATCAGGCAACAAAGTATCATTGCTAAAGGAATTACTAAAGTTCCTGCCTGAAGATGCCGTATTACACCAGGCCGAAGATTTACATCCTTATGAATGTGATGGGCTATCTGCGTATCGGCATTTGCCAATGATCGTTGTATTGCCAGATACCGTTGATCAAGTTCAATCAATTCTTCGTTTGTGTTATGAACGTAAGGTGCCTGTTGTTGCGCGTGGTGCAGGAACTGGTCTATCAGGTGGCGCATTACCATTAGACAATGGTGTTTTGTTAAGTCTCGCAAAGTTTAAAGATATTATTAATATCGATGCAAAACGTCGTATTGCTCGCGTTCAACCCGGGGTGCGTAACCTGGCTATTTCACAGGCGGTCGATCAGTTCGGTCTGTATTACGCACCGGACCCTTCGTCTCAAATTGCCTGCACCATCGGTGGTAATGTAGCGGAAAATTCCGGTGGTGTGCATTGCCTGAAATACGGTTTAACGGTGCACAATATTCAACAGTTAAAAATTATTACTATTGAAGGCGAACTACTGACGATTGGCGGTAGCGGTCTCGATAGTGCAGGTTATGATTTACTGGCATTGATGACCGGCTCCGAAGGTATGCTCGGCGTGATTGTTGAGGTCACGGTTAAATTATTACCCAGGCCGGAAAGTGCTCAGGTTTTACTTGCAGCCTTTGATGATGTGGTGAAAGCGGGCGAAGCAGTAGGTAATATTATTGCCGCCGGTATTATTCCAGCCGGTCTGGAAATGATGGATAAGCTGGCGATCAGTGCGGCCGAAGATTTTGTGCATGCCGGTTATCCCCTGGATGCTGAAGCTATTTTACTTTGTGAACTGGATGGCACTACTGAAGAGGTGTCAGAACATGTATTGAAAGTACGCGAAGTTTTGCAAAACAATGGTGCGACAGAAGTGCGCACAGCAAAAGATGAAGCGGAGCGACTTACATTCTGGAAAGGTCGCAAAGCCGCGTTTCCAGCAGTGGGGCGTTTATCACCTGATTATTATTGCATGGATGGTACCATTCCCCGCAAACAATTACCCCGGGTGCTGAAGACCATGGCTGACTTATCTAAAGAATATGATTTGCCCGTGGCCAATGTTTTTCACGCCGGTGATGGCAACTTACATCCATTGATTTTATATGATGCAAATATTGAAGGAGAGCTGGAGCGAACCGAAGAATTTGGTGGAAAAATTCTCGAGTTATGCGTCGAAGTGGGTGGCACGATTACCGGTGAGCACGGTGTGGGGATAGAAAAGATCAACCAGATGTGTGTGCAGTTTAACTCTCTTGAACTGACTCAGTTTCACGCAGTGAAAGCAGCATTTGATCCACTGGGTTTGTTGAACCCCGGTAAAGCGGTACCGACATTACATCGCTGCGCCGAGTTTGGTGCCATGCATGTACATAAAGGTGAATTGCCATTCCCTGAACTGGAAAGGTTTTAACAGGCCTGTCTCTAAAATGAAAAGTAATTATTCTGGAAACAAACATGAACGCTGATATAAGTCTGCAATTACAGCAACAGGTACAGCGCGCCTTTGAAGAAAAGCTTGCACTACGTATTGTTGGTGGCAATAGCAAAGCCTTTTATGGCTGTCCCGTTTCAGCTGAAACATTGTCTGTTGCCGAGCATCGTGGCGTACTTAATTATGAGCCAACAGAGTTGGTGATTACTGTTCGTGCAGGTACACCGTTAAAAGAAATTGAAACATTGCTTGATGATGAAGGCCAGATGTTGCCGTTTGAACCGCCAGCCTTTAGCGAACACGCAACCCTCGGCGGCATTATAGCATGCAATTTATCCGGGCCGCGTCGTGCTTACGCCGGTGCAGCACGAGATTATCTTTTGGGCTGCAAAATTATTAATGGTAAGGGTGAGATACTGACTTTTGGTGGCGAAGTGATGAAAAATGTTGCCGGTTATGATGTTTCTCGTTTGATGGCGGGCGCCATGGGATCACTTGGAGTGTTACTGGAAGTGTCATTAAAAGTGTTACCAAAAGCTGAAACAGAAGCCACGCAGCTGTTTCATTGCTCCTCTGCTGAAGCTATCGACAAAATGCATAGCTGGTCGCAAACGCCTTTGCCCGTATCCGCTACCAGTTTTCACGATTCGATGCTGCGAGTTCGTCTTTCAGGTGCAGGTAAAGCCGTTATTGCCGCAGTCAATCATATAGGTGGTGATGCTATGGAGAATGCAGATCAATACTGGCAGGATCTAAAAGAACAGCGACTGGAATATTTTAATACTGAAAAAAATTTGTGGCGATTGTCCCTGGCATCGGACGTCGAGTCTGTAATTGTAGAAAATACTGATGAAGATGATTTTCTGTATGAGTGGGGCGGCGCTTTACGTTGGCTAAAAAGTGATGTGCCTGCGGAAATCATTCAGGCGGCTGTCGCTGAGCTTGATGGTCATGCAAGTTTATTTCGACCTGCCGGTGTGTTCCGGGATGGCGAACAATCGACTATTTTTCAGCCCTTAACGCCAGGATTAATGCGCATCCATAAAAATTTAAAACAGGCGTTCGATCCGAATAATATTTTAAACCCCGGCAAACTTTACCCGGAGCTGTAATCCCCCATGCAGACCACGATCAGTCATAAATTTTTAACTAATCCAGATATCGAAGACGCGGAGTCGATTTTAAGGTCCTGTGTGCATTGTGGTTTTTGCACGGCAACCTGTCCGACTTACCAGTTACTGGGCGATGAACTCGATGGGCCGCGTGGTCGAATTTATCTTATCAAGCAGGTGCTCGAAGGAAATGAACTCAGCAGCCGAACTCAAACTCATCTGGATCGTTGCCTGAGCTGTTGTTCCTGTGAAACCACCTGTCCTTCCGGTGTGCGTTATGGCCGGCTGGTCGAGATAGGTCGTGAGATTGTTGATCAGCAGGTGCCGCGTAATTTGCTGCAACGTATGTCTCGAACACTGTTACGTAAAATTGTGCCTTATCCACAACGCTTTGCCATGTTGTATAAACTGGGTCTGTTATTTCGCCCGGTGTTGCCCGCGACTTTAAAACGCAAACTGCCATTGCCACAGTCAGCCAGTAATATCGTAGTCGCCTCGAAAGCTCGTAAGATGCTGGTGTTGCAGGGTTGTGTGCAATCGGTGGTGACACCGCAAACCAATCAGGCGGCTACACGTATTTTACAGAAACTGGATATTGAATTAATTGCCGCACCAGAGGCAGGTTGTTGTGGTGCCGTGAGTCATCATTTATCGGCGCCTGAAGAAGGACGGGACTTCATGCGTCGCAATATTGATGCCTGGTGGCCAGTTATTGAACAGGGCGTGGAAGCGATCGTGGTCACTGCCAGCGGTTGTGGCGCCGTGGTGAAAGACTATGCTGAGCTGCTGAAACACGATACCCATTATGCGGACAAGGCCAGACAGGTGAGCGCGCTGGCCAAAGACATCAGTGAGATATTGCACGGGGAAAATCTTGCTGCAGTCACTACAAAACAATCGACAGACAAAGTGGCATTTCATAGTCCCTGTACCTTACAACATGGGCAAAAAATTAACGGAGTGGTGGAACAGATTCTACAGAATGCGGGCTTCACGCTCACTCATGTGGAGGACTCACACTTATGCTGCGGCTCGGCAGGTACTTATTCCATCTTACAGCCCAGATTATCCCAGCAATTACTGAACAATAAATTATCAGCTTTGCAAAGCGAACAGCCTGATCTGATTGCCACTGCTAATATTGGCTGTCAGATGCATATAGCGAGCAAAGCACAGATACCGGTAAAACACTGGCTGGAATTGATAGATAAAAACCTTGTTTAAACGACAATCTCTACCTGCTCGGGTGTCAGCTTGCCATCACCCCAAAAGGCAGGGTCACTAATCTGTTGATGCTCATTAATTCAGCGATATAGCTGACATTAATATCAGAGCTTCCTGCCGCTTCTTCATCTTCTCCTTCTTTCCTTCTGTATTGTGTTATATCACACACTAAAATGGGTTATTTAACTCATTGCGCAATATAAATATAAATATAAAATAATTACTATATTATCAATTGATCATTGCCTGGTATGTATAAGTTTCTGGCAAATAAAAGTGATGGATACGTGAGTGATTAGGTCGTATTTATATTTTATTAATAAATTGTTTCGTAGCGATAGAATCTCATTCATTTTTAAATAGATATGAAATTATCTATTGTCGTATATGAAGAATTAATATTCTCATAGCGACACCAGTAAATTTAATTTAGTTAATGGTCTTATACAAAAAAAGAATGTTTTAGTGAATCTTAATAAATTACATATTTTTCAGCAGAAGTATCCATAATGACAGAAATCAGGAACTCTAGCATGCTGTTATTTTCGAAGTATTATAAAATAGTTGCGATATTCACTTTTGGGCTACTACTAAATAGCGAACTATTGGCGTCTCAAACTTACTGGTTTTCAGATACGCCTCCAGACAGGGAGTTTGCAAAAAAATTGAGCTCATCTCATGATGGCTTAGTGCTAAAAAGTAGACGTGATGGCACGTCAAAACTTCTCTGGCTACGAGAGGGTGAAGATCCTCTTACATCCACTTATGTCAAAGAAGCTGATGCGCCGCTGATTTTGCTTGATGCAAAAAAGAATCTGAAAACTGTTGCTTTCAAAAACAAAAGCTATGCTGAGGCAATTTTTAAAATGCCCGATGAAGGATTTTACAATCTTTTTATGATTAAGCGTTTTGTTGAAGATAATACCTTGTACAGCATCACTGCAAAAAAAGAGGTTCTTAACCATAGCTGTCGAGAAGGACATGACAATATCAAAGAGAAGATGCCTCCTAACGCTTATGAAGCAGCTCCTGTCGATATTATACGTGAACGCATGCCCAGAGAAAGATTCCATACCCATGTGACTTCAGGCGATATCGTAAGCTACCGGATATTACAAAAGGGTAAGCCATTAGCGGATGCTTCAGTAACATTGGTTACGCAAAAAGGCTGGAAAAAAACACTTAAAACAGATGAAAACGGTCATGTAACATTTGAGATGATCCGTGACTACTACCCAGAGTGGCATGAGTTCAAACGACGTACACGGGAAAATTTTCTGGTTATTGTCGAATATGTTCAGGCGCAATCAGGCACATTAGATGATATGACATACGATACGATCAGCTACAAAGCGACAGCATCGGGAAGTTATTACCCATCAACAAAAGATTATCAGTCTTATCTCTACGGCTTGCTAATTGGTCTGTTTGCTTTCTTTGCAACATTCCTGAGTGTGTATCTCTATCGCAGAAGACGTCTGAATGTTTATCAGGAGCAACGACTTGATTAAGAACATCCGAAAGAAAATCAATAATGGGGATTTAAGGCGTTTCAGATTCTGGTTACAGATATTCTTTTTCCTGTTATTTGTCTATGGCGGTTATCTGTCTATAAACCTTGGTCAGAATATTCCTACCTTTGCATGCGGCTTTAATAGCGAAGGGCAGGGAGCGACATGCTATCTTATACCGCTGCAGCACCAACTGGCACTATCATCATCGACACTGTTCAGTATGGCGGGTATTGCTGTACTAATTGGTTTTTCTTATTTTGTACTCTGGTTTCTGGTGCTTAACAAGGGGTGGTGTGGCTATGCCTGTCCATTAGGTACAATTCAGGACTGGATTACATCACTTCGCAGCCGCCTGGGAATTCCTTACGCAAGCTATACCTGGGAACAGTTCAAACATCTTAAAAAGATCAAATATATTCTGCTTGTACTGATGGTTGTTATACCGATGGGCATTGGTGCAGGTTTCTTTTCACATGATATGAGCACCCCTTTTTGCATGATATGTCCGGGTAGAACTCTTATCCCGATATTTACTGGTGACTTTTCACAACTGACAATAGATTTCTCTTCAAAAACAAAAATGATACTTACAACACTTGGTATGTTGATAACCGGTATTTTTCTTGCGGGCTCTTTTTTTAAAAAACGATTTTTCTGTTTTTTCTGTCCCATGAGTGCTCTGCACTTCATGCTTTCAAAACTGGCTTTCCTCAAGTTAAAGAAAGATGGTTCTAAATGCACTAAATGTGGTGATTGCTACACCGTCTGTGATATGCAGATTAAGGAGATTGCCGATGATGTTGAAAGTAAAAACATATTACAGGATGACTGTATCATGTGTTTAAAATGCGTTTCTGCCTGTCCTGAAGAAGGTGCTCTCGAAGTGAAATTTATGGGTATACCAGTTTTTGAAGCAACAGTAGAGGGCTACATCAAACGGATGGAAAAGGAAAATAAAAATGGCTAATCATAAAGATGAGATAAAACATCCTTTTAATCTTACCCATCAGGCAAGTGAAGCAACCAGAATGCTCCGCTCAATTACAGATGACTTTCCTGATAACCCGGAAGCAATGAACTATTTTTATGATCTTTATAAAAAGGTTTATTGTGAAGGTGTATCGCTGCATGAGAATAAGAAAATTGTCGGCACTATGTGTGTACAGGTTCCCGAAGAACTTATTTATGCCTCGGGTGCAGTTCCTGTAAGGCTATGCAATGGTTTTTACACTGATGACCATAATGGTGCGGACTTTATGCCGGCTAAATCGTGTTCGCTTGTCAAGGCTACGCTCGGTATGCTTGATAGTAAATCAACGCTACCGTTTATTAATCGCCTGGATGATATTGTACTGCCTGCTACCTGCGATCAGAAGCGCAAGGCAGGAAGTATGATTGCCGACATGGGTTACTCTGTTTATGATATGGAAGTACCTCCAGTTAAAGAGAGTGAAGAGGCACGTATTTACTGGCGGCGCTCTATAAGAAAATTTGCTGGTGAACTTAAACAGATTACGGGAAAAAAACTTAGCAAAAGCTCTTTGAAAGAGGCCATGGCCAAAATATCCAGGGCACAAAAAGCATATAGGAAATTATACGAATTACGTAAACAGAAGAATTCAGTTATTCTTGGCAAAGATGTTTTCATGGTCACCAATGCTTATTTTTTCGATGAAATTGAAAGCTGGACTGAAGCGGTTAACAGGCTTAACGTAGAACTTGAAAAGCGTGTAGAAGAAAAATATTCTGCAGCACAGAGACGGGCCCCACGATTGCTCTTTACCGGATCGCCTGCTATTTTCCCCAATTTGAAAATACCTATGCTTATCGAAGAATCCGGTGGGGTTATTGTAGGCGATGAGACCTGCTCATCCAATCGTATGCTCTATGATATGGTCTCTTCAGATGAATGGCATCTTAATGCGATGGTTGATGGTATTGCTGATAACTACCTTAAGCCCTGTACCTGTCCTATTTTTACCAAAAATGATGATCGTAAACGTAAGTTACTGCATATGGCAAAAGAGTTTGCAGCAGAGGGAGTGGTCTATCAGTCTTTTTCAGGTTGCCAGGTTTATTCCATGGAACAGGCCAGTATTACCAAAGCTCTTAATGATGAAGACATACCTGTACTCTTTATCGAGTCTGACTATAGTCCTGATGACATGGGGCAGCTTTCCACGCGCATTGAGGCATTTATCGAATCACTTAAAGCCAAGCGAAGAAGAAACAGAAAATGAAGTATTTTGCAGGAATCGATATCGGTTCGACCGCAATAAAAATTGCTCTTATAGATGAAGAAAAAAAGATCCTTGCATCCAGAGTAACTCCGACGGGCAGCCACTTTAGAAAAAATGCCATTACAGCACTTGAGACAACACTCTCTGAAATAAACATCAGCATGGATGATCTTTCCTATATGATATCGACCGGTTATGGCAGGAAGCTGATGAAAGAATCAGATGAATCTGTTAGTGAAATCACTGCCAATGCTATCGGTGCTATTGAGGCAGGACGGCAGCATGGAGATATAAAAACCATTATTAATATTGGCGGGCAAGATACCAAGGCAATACAGATTGATGATATGGGAACCGTAACCAACTTTGCCATGAATGATAAATGTGCAGCCGGTACGGGAAAATTTCTTGATGTGACAGCAATGAATCTTGAGATAGAACTTGAAGAGCTGGGAGATTATCACTTTAACATTAAAGGCGCACCGCTTCCTATCAATAGTACTTGTGTGGTCTTCGCAGAATCAGAAATTATCGGCCTGCTTGCCGATGGACATAACAAAGAAGAAATCGTAGCGGGTATTCATTATTCTATTGCCAAACGAACAGTTCGCCTGGCAAAACGTGTTGGACTTGAGGGGAATGTCTACTTTGATGGTGGTCCTGCAATGAATAAAGGACTGGTTGCGGCGATGGAAGATGAGCTTGGAAAAGAACTGGTGATTCCGGAGCATCCCCAGATCACAACGGCACTGGGTGCCGCTGTTCTGGCGCTTGAAGCTTATTACGATGAGATGGAAGAAGAGTAACAATGCTGCAAGTCGATCCTTCAATGATGACTTTCTCTCTGGCCGTTGCCATGGGGCTTATCTTTGGTCTTGGTCCCTGCAATCTGTCATGTTTACCCTATCTTGGCCCCGTTTTTTTTGCCCGTGAAGGTGGTGTACGTAACTCATGGCGAACAATTGTTCCTTTTTCACTCGGTAGAATGAGTGGCTACTCCGCTCTTGGCCTTTTGTCCGGAATGCTGGGACAGGTAATGGGGGATAGTTTAGATGCTTCATGGGTGCGTATGTTTTTAGGTAGTGCAACCATCATGGTCGGAATTGGCCTGCTTTTTTTAACGGCAAAAAAACAACATAAGCAATGTCATGCAACTTCCACATCTGGATTCTTTAAGCGTTTTGGCGATAAGCTTCGTTTGCAAAACTTACTACCGGGCGGCCTGTTTTTTATGGGCCTGGGAATGGCCCTGAATCCCTGTGCTCCATTGGGCGCAATAATGCTTGCTTCATCCGCAACAGCCAGTGCCATGCTGGGGCTTACCCTGGGATTTGGTTTCGGCTTTGGAGCGATCCTGATGCCAGCCATCATCTTTGGTGTGGGGATTGCTTATTTTGGTGAGCAGATAAGGTCACAACTGAGAGACTGGCGTGCAGGACTGGAGAAAACAAGTGCAGTTTTGCTGATTTTGATGGGCGGCAGTACTTTTTTTATTTAGCACCTGAACAAAAGTGCCCGAAACCTTTAGCCATTATATATTTAAGCATATTTAGAAACATCGTATTTATGCATCTTTTAATATCAGTTCACACAAAGTTGCAGAAAAATTAAAAATTTCATCGTCAACTTTTCACCGATAAGTGCAGGTTTTTTGTGCCTGAATCTCTATTATAAACAGACAAAATATGTCAATCGGTCAGGCCAAACAAGTCGGTTCATTTTTCTCTACTATCCATCACTGTATCGCGAATCAGGTCAATCATCATTGGCGCGCCACCAATATGAGCTAGCACCTCAATGGGTATATTATTATGCATTTGTCGTGCTTTATTAACTTCTGCTGGTACATCTTCCCGCACATGACGCCCGGCGGACAAGAAATAGGGCATGACACAGACACCAGTAGCACCCTGTTTTACGCAACAGTCAATTGCATCCGGTATTAACGGTTCTGCCAGTTCTAGAAAACCGGCTTCAATTATCGGGTATTCATCAGCCATTTCAATTGCTATCGCTTTTGATAATGCCCTTACTTCGTCATTCGACGCCTGACGCCGGCTACCATGAGCAACAAGAACAAGTGCTTTCATTGTTAATCCTCTTTTAAACAGAATGTCTGATATATGTGTTGTATCGTTCAAGTGCCTGTTTTCGGCTTGAACTAATATCGATGATGGGTTCATTGACGGTATTTTTTTCTTTTAACCACTTATCTGTGTAACTATTCTGTTTATCAAATTTACTGGCCTGAGTTTCTGGATTAAATATTCTGAAGTAGGGGGCCGCATCAACACCGCAACCCGCAACCCACTGCCAGCCCATACTGTTATTGGCAAGATCAGCATCTACCAGCGTATCCCAGAACCAGCGGGCACCCTGTTGCCATGAAGCCCCCATGTTTTTTGTTAATAGCGAAGCAGCCAGCATACGGACACGATTATGCATACTACCTGTTTCCCAAAGCTGTTTCATACCAGCGTCAACGATTTTTATACCGGTTTTACCCTGTTGCCAGGTTTTTAATAATGCGTTATCAGCATGCCAGAATCCGGCATTGAATTTCCTGTTCATGGGTTGATCTATTGTCTGAGGAAAGTGCCATAAAATATATCTGGCAAATTCACGCCAGATTAGCTGGCGTAAAAAACTTTCTGCTTCAGTATAATTTTTATTACTGGAATCAAGGATTAGTGGCATTATCTGTTGCACAATTTGTGCTGGACTAATTTCACCAAAATGCAGATGCGGTGATAAATTGGATGTGCCATCAAGCGCAGGAAAATCTCGTTGTTCAGTATACTGATTCAGTGCTGTCTCTATAAAGTGATCTAGCTGATTAAGCGCGGATGTTTCACCAGGATTCCAGTATCTATGAAGTTTTTCATGCCATGCATGTTTATCAAGCAGGCTCAGTTCCTGTAAAGCACAGGAGTTTTGTAATGGCGATGAATCAAAATGTGAGCAGGGACTGCATTGTCTATGCTGTAAATTAGTTACAGAATTTAAATCTAATTCATAGCGTAACTTTTTGTAAAATGGTGTAAATACTTTGTAAGGTGTTTGCTGGCTGGCGGTTAAGAAATTTGCTGGTGTTTTTAACAGGTCATGATTGAAACGCTTTACCTGTATGCCATTATCCTGCGCGAGTTTTTCAATTTGTGTTTCGTACTTTCTGCGATAAGGCTCGATTCGGTTACCCCAGGCAATATCACTAAACTCCCCAGTTTTAAAAAGACCATTGAGTACATCGCGTGAATTTGCTTTAAAAAAATGTAATTTGATATTAAATTCTGCCAGTTGGGCTGATAATTTCTGCAAGCTATGGTGTAACCACCATCGAGAAGCCGAGCCCTCAGACCAGGGTGCGTCTTCATCAGGGCTGTATATATATACGGCAATAACTGGCTGGCCCTTTTGTAAAGCCCACTGCAGGCATGGATTATCCTGAGTACGTAAATCACGTTGAAACCAGAGCAGAGTTTTCATGCTATTCACGGGTTTGGGCTTTTGCCTGCATTGCTGAATACACAGGCAGATGACTTTCAAAAACTTTTATAGCAACTGAAATATTGTTGCCCAGTAAAATACCGCCTGCCTGTTCAAATCTATCGCTATCAATTGATTCATGGTTACCGCCGATAAACAGGGGGGTATCAAGTTTTTTAATCAACGCTGGAAGCTCTGAATTTACGCTTGAGTCAAGTTCTGATTGGGCACCAAGGACAACGGCTTTCGCTGCAGAGCGCTTTGCAATATAGGGCAGTTGATCAAGCGGAAGGTCAGCACCAAAGTAGAGGACTCGATAGCCCCTTGCCAGGGCTGATAACGAAAATAGCATAAGGCCAATTTCGTGAAATGAACCGGGCATACAGGCACAGATGATGCGTGCACCTCGCGCGTGGTTATAGGCATGATGAAAGCGGGCGCCTAATCTGTTCTTCAGCCAGCTGGTATAAAAGTGTTCTTCTGCAACGCCTCGATCTGGCCGGGTTTTCCAGGCTTCACCGAGTATTTTTATAGTGGGCTGTATCAGGCGGTCGGTCACCATATCAAGTGGATAGAGCGATGATGCTTCATTGTATATCGCATCAATTCGCTCAACATTAAAGTCGCCTGTGGCCTCCAGTGTTTTCTGTATGAAGCTATCCCAGGTGCTGGAAAGGCTGGTGTCGTCACCTGCTGCAATCGCAAGCTGAATACTGTCCGATTGCTTTGCATTCTGATCAGGCGCGGCCAGCATTTGCGCTATGTTAGGCAGTGAATGTCCGTCATCCAGCAGATCCATAATTTTACGTATACGTTTCACGTCATTTTCACTGTACAGGCGGTGCCCTTTGGGGGTGCGTTCCGGCTGTAACAGGCCATAACGTCGTTCCCAGGCTCTTATTGTAGAAGTTCCTACGCTGGTTTTTTCAGCCAGGACCCGTATAGGAAAACGCTCTAAGTCGCTGTCTGACTGGGTTTTATTTAATTTATCTGTTTGCATCAAGGTTTCTGGCTTGGTTGTATTCATGAACGTATTGTACAAGAAATATTGACATGTACAAGTAAAAAGTAGAATAATCGCATCATTGTACAAGTATCCTGTAGAAGTATGTTGTACAGGAATAAATGTATTGAACAGTATTCAGCGTCCTGAATTGACTGAGGCTGATGCATAAACAGGTGACGAGATGATGCGAAGCAAGCCAGATCTAATTTCCGAAAAAGTATATGTAAAGCCACGACACACGCGCCCGTTACTGGGTGTAAGCGCCTGCCTTTCAGGTAAGCCGGTGAGGTTCGATAAAGGGCATAAGAAAAATAAATATATTCTGAATGATTTGTCACGATATATGGATTTCGTGGAAATGTGCCCGGAGCTTGAAGCGGGATTTGGAGTACCCAGGCCGGCAATGCAGCTTAGAAAGCAGCAGGATGAAATTCGTCTGGTGTTTAGCAAACAGCCCGATGTGGATATCACACAGCAGATGACACAGTATGCAGAAAACAGGCTTGCACAGCTGGCAGATCTGGACGGCTTTATATTTAAAAGTAATTCGCCAAGTTGTGGTGTATTCAGAGTTCCTGTGGTGGTGCATAAAGATGGCATAAGAGAACGAACGGGTACGGGTATATTTGCTCAGCTATTTCAACAGAATTACCCACTGATTCCTGTAGAAGAAGAAGGGCGCCTGAATGATCCGGCGCTCAGAGAAAACTTTTTTGAACGCGTATATGCATATCGTCGCTGGAAAGGGATTGAATCAGCCGGACAAAATGTACAGGCGCTTATTGAATTTCATGCGCAGCATAAATTTATGCTAATGGCTCGCGGTAGTGAATATTATCAGCAGCTTGGACGGATGGTGTCAGGCACAACTAAAAAGGATCTACAGCACCGGCGTAATGCATATATAAAAAGATTTATGGAAGTAATGCAGATAGTTAGCAAACCTGGACGACAGGTAAATGTGTTACAGCACATCATGGGTTACCTGAAAAAAACCATAAGTTCAGCAGATAAACAGGAACTGCTTTCTGTATTTGAGGCGTATCGTAATAAGCAAACGCCACTGATTACACCCGTCACCCTGTTGAGTCATCACCTGAGAATTAATCCGCAAAACTATATTGTGAATCAGCATTATCTTAATCCCTATCCAGAACAGCTAGCATTGAGGTCGACACTATGAATTAGGTATTAAAAGTTGATGAGTGTATTGTTCACGAGCACAGTATTGTTCATCTTAAACTGACGGCAAAATGGCATGATGAAAATGGAGAACATACCGCTATCCAGCATATTGAAAAATTCAATGTCTGGAGTGATATGGATTTATTGCCCGATGAAATTATGCAGGACATTCTTCATCAGGGAACAGGTAGAGGCGGTAACCATCATTTTAGATCGGGTGAATTGATTACAGGGTGGAATCCTGATTTATTAAAAACCCTGCCATTACAAAATTATTCGGGTCGTTTGCACAAGGTAGTATTAACTGGGTAGAACAGGGCCATGTTCCGGATGCAATTGTTCGTTAAGGTATTCGTAGTCTCCTTACAAAGAGATTAGAAGAAATAAGTGCGGATAATATAGAAAAGACCAATGATATTAAGCAACTTTTTATAGAAAGCATGAAGCTATTGCGCTGTCTCCATATAAAGCAAATGAACAGTACTATGCAGTACCTGCCAGATTTTATGCTGCCGTTCTTGGTAAACACAATAAATACAGTTATTGTTACTGGGAAAAAATACAGATCGTTTGAGTCAGGCAGAAGAAAATGCTTTAAAAATTACTGATTCAGCAACTGATTGATACAATTAGGTCGCAGCGGGAGAAATATTGAATGAAGGCATCAGATCTATTCGTTAAGGCGCTTGAGGCGGAGGGGGTGGAGTATATCTTTGGTATTCCGGGTGAGGAAAACCTCGACTTGCTTAACTCAGTCAAAGATTCTTCAATACAGCTTGTGCTGACCCGCCATGAGCAGGCGGCGGGTTTTATGGCTGCCACCTATGGCAGGTTAACGGGTAAAACCGGCGTGTGTCTGGCGACCCTTGGCCCTGGTGCGACCAATCTGGTGACAGCAGCGGCCTATGCCCAGCTCGGTGCCATGCCGATGATGATGATCACGGGACAAAAACCGATCAAGGCCAGCAAACAGGGGGAGTTTCAGATTGTCGACGTGGTGGATATGATGAACCCGCTCACCAAGTACACACGTCAGATCAGCAGTGCCCACAACATTCCTGCCCGTGTACGTGAGGCCTTTCGACGGGCACAGGACGAACGTCCCGGCGCGGTGCATCTGGAGCTACCCGAAGATATTGCCCGCGAACAGACAGAGGTCCCGGTTATTGAGCCGAGTAATTTCCATACACCACGTTCCAGTAAAAATTCAGTCGCAGAAGCGGTCACGGCGATTGAATCGGCCCGGCATCCCCTGTTGCTGATTGGCGCTGGCGCCAACCGAAAGCATACCTGCCGTGCCTTGCCGGCGTTTATCGAAAAAACCGGTATACCCTTTTTTAGTACCCAGATGGGTAAAGGCGTGGTGGATGAGCGCCATCCATTATTTCTGGGTAATGCCTCACTCTCCAGTGACGACTATCTGCACAGAGCCATTGAAGCGGCTGATTTGATCATCAATGTGGGTCACGATGTGGTGGAGAAACCGCCATTTATTATGGGTCAGCATGAACAGGGAGGCCAGGATGTTGAGGGTGCTGCATACGCGGGTACGGCACGGGTGATTCATCTGAATTACACCACTGCGGCCATCGATGCCGTGTATTATCCCCAGCAGGGTGTCATTGGTGATATTGCCGACAGTATTGAGCGCCTGACCGAGTCTATCTCGGTTCAGAAACACTGGGACTTTGCCCGTTTTATGGCCGTGAAGCAGCACCTTGATTCGCACTTGCTTGAAGCTGTGGATGATGATCGTTTTCCAGTATACCCGCAACGCCTGGTGGCCGATGTACGCAAGGTGATGCCCGACGATGGCATTATCGCGCTCGATAACGGTATTTATAAAATCTGGTTCGCGCGCAACTATCGGGCATACCAGACCAATACCGTACTGCTGGATAACGCACTGGCCTCGATGGGGGCGGGCCTGCCTTCGGCCATCGCGGTGAAGATCGTACATCCCGAGCGGCAGGTAATGGCAATCTGCGGCGACGGCGGTTTCATGATGAACTCCCAGGAAATGGAAACAGCGGTCAGGCTGGGACTGGATTTAGTGGTGCTCATTCTGCGGGATGATGCCTACGGTATGATCAAATGGAAACAGGCGAATATGGGCTTTGATGATTTCGGACTCGACTATGGCAATCCGGATTTTGTTCAGTATGCGCGCAGTTACGGCGCGCACGGACATCGGCTGGAAGCAACAGCCTCATTAGTGCCGCTGCTGGAGAAATGTTTCAACACCCCCGGAGTCCACCTGGTCGATGTACCGGTGGATTACAGCGATAATGACCGAATCCTTAACCAGGAAATTAAACAGAAAAGTCGGCAAATTTAGGCGGTTGCCTGAAGGGGGCAGAGCCCTTCATTCGAAATGGTGTCAGAGTTTATAAATTGATTATGCCCTATGATGGATAACTATGCCCAGCAAGTCACGATATTAATTAAAATAATTAAAGGCGACGGTGCCAATCGATAATCATTCATAATTAGTGAGTTGATGATTGGAAATAATACATAACTATAACCATAAACCAAGATAAATACACAGTATGAAACAATTCCCACCAGGCCTATACGACATTCTCCACACCCAAAAGCTACACAAGCAATTAGAGGATGCGGGCCTACTAGATAAAGCCGTGTGGGAAAAGTTTGAGCCAGAAGAATTAAAAGCTCATTTAGCGGTGCCACTGGCACGCGAAATTGCACAGTTTATTAGTGAAAACATTTTAGGCAGTAAACGCAGTGAATTTGAAGCCGCATTAAACAAAGCATTTGATTCACCCGCCTTATGGCTCGTTTTAATAGAATCCATTAAACCACTTTCAATTGAAGTGCTGCACCAAATTAAACCTGAAGCGCCACTGCCTGAATTAACTGTTCGGCCTGATACACCCGTGTCTGTTTCATCATTGCTTACGGGTTCATCCAGAAGCCCTGCCTTACGCTCACAAATTATTAAAGAACTGGCTAGCTGTGATAAAGCCGACTGGTTGGTGTCGTTTATTAAATTCGCTGGCATTGTGCCTTTATTGCCTGCACTGCGTGAGTTTACCCAAACACCCGCGGATGATGGTGGGCCACGTTTGCGCATAGCCACTACTTCATACATGGGGGCGACGGATTTAAAGGCGATTAGTGAGTTATTGGCTTTACCTAATACTGAGATACGGGTGTCTTATGATACTAAGCGTACCCGTTTACATGCCAAGGCATATTTGTTTCATCGTAATAGCGGTTTTGGTTCTGCCTATATTGGCTCTGCGAATGTGTCTAAGGCGGCACTCGATGAAGGCTTGGAGTGGACGGCCAAGGTAAGCCAGTATGAAACCGAACACCTGTGGCAGCATGCTCTGGCGACCTTTGAATCCCATTGGGAAGATCAAACTGAATTTACCCCCTGTGGAATAGATAATCTGGAAGAGTTGGGACAGGCGCTTTCACAAGAGCGAGGTGAAAGTCAGGGTGAAGGGGGTATGGGCGAAACACTCTCTTTCTTTGATTTACGACCCTATGGTTATCAACAGGCTATTTTAGATGATATTGCAGCAGAGAGAAGTGCAGGTAAGCGCAAGCATTTAGTGATTGCCGCCACGGGCACCGGCAAAACCATGATCGCCGCCTTTGACTATAAATATTTCTGTGGGCCTGAAGGTGGTCGACCACGTTTATTGTTTGTGGCACATAGAGAAGAAATTTTAAAACAGGCACGCTCAGCTTTTCGTCAAGTGTTACGGGATGGCAGCTTTGGTGATTTAGTGGCTGGTGGTGCACAGCAAGTACAGATGGATCATTTATTTTGCACGGTACAAAGCTGGAATAGCCGCAGTCGCAACTTCGATCAGTTATCACCCGATCACTTTGACTATGTGGTATTAGACGAAGCGCATCATGCATCCGCCAGTACTTATCAGGCATTAATTGATCATATCGTTCCACAATCATTACTGGGCTTAACCGCTACGCCAGAGCGAACCGATGGTAGGGATATTCGAAATGATTTTGGTGGTGCTTTTACTCACGAAATACGTTTATCCGAAGCCATTGAGAGAGCTTTATTAAGCCCGTTTCATTATTACGGTGTGCCCGATTTAGAAGGCCTAGACTTTACATCTGTAGCCTGGAAAAAAGGAGGCTATGATAAGTCCCAACTAAACAATCTGTTAGAAGGTAATGCAGCACGGGCTAACTGGGTGCTTAGCCAAGTAGATCGCTATGTGGCAAATATTAAACAGATACGTGCCCTGGGGTTTTGTGTGAGCGTAGCCCATGCAGAGTTTATGGTTAATTACTGCAATGATAATGATTTATCGGCTATCGCCTTAAGTGCAGACACACCGAAAGTTGAACGACAACAGGCACAGAGGCGTTTAGAGCGACGTGAGATTCAAATTATATTCACCGTCGATTTATATAATGAAGGGGTCGATATACCCAGTGTCGATACCGTGGTGTTTTTACGCCCAACCGAAAGCCTAACCCTGTTTTTACAACAACTTGGACGAGGTTTACGCCTACATGACGAAAAGTCGCATCTCACCGTGTTAGATTTTATCGCACCGCAAAATAGAAAGTTCAACTTCGCCAAACGCTTTCAGTCATTAACCAGCCGGCCTGAGCTTCGTATAGATAAACAAATCACCGCCGATATGCCCTATATGCCAGCGGGTTGTTTAGTGCATTTAGAAAAGCAGGCAAAAGAGTATGTGCTTGAAAACATAAGAGCTGCTGCGGCGAGTTTACGGGGTGAAAGATTATTAAGTGAGTTACGTCAATTACAAAGTGCAGTTGATGGTGATGTTAGCCTGCAACAAATGATTGATTACTTGCATTTAGATTCACCGGATGAAATTTACAAAAAAGGTTTGCCACATGAGTTGTTGGCAAAGGCGCGTGCAACAGGGGATGATAATGTTATTGCTGAAGCATCTGAAACCTATAAGTTAAATAAAGGCTTTAGACGTTTTATGTTAATGGATGATACTAATTTGATAGCGGATGCTAAGTTGTTGGTTGAGTCGGGGACTTGTGAGGGAGTACGAATTAAGGAATTATTACATAGTGTGTTATGGGGTGTTAATAAGCCAGCTGAAGGCAGGCTTGAGCAGGTGCATGCGTATTTTGCAGATCACTCAGCCTTGAAGCATGACCTTGTAGAACTACTAGATTGGCTATTAACAGCTAAAGTGCCATTGCCAGAAAAACAGTTTAATGGCTTCACAGAGTCATTAAATTTACATGCATCATATACACGTGAACAGGTGCTACTGTCTCTAGGGCTAGGCTCATTTGAGAGTCCAAGAGCCTCAAGAGAGGGGGTATTACACGTACCCGATAGAAAGCTGGATGTGTTCTTTGCGGATATCAATAAAAGCGAAAATGATTTCTCACCAACCACAATGTATGAGGACTATGCGATAACCGATAAGTTATTTCATTGGCAAAGTCAGTCTAATACAGGAGATAGTTCGTCAGTAGGTCAACGATATATTAACCATGCTGAGCAAGGTTACACACCGTTGCTTTTCATACGAAATAGGAAGAAATTAGAAAACAAAATGACAGCTCCATACTATTATGCTGGTCCGCTCAAATATACAAGGCATGAAGGTTCTAAGCCTATATCGTTTGTCTGGGAGCTTGAACATGCATTATCTGCTAAAGCAATGGTTTGGGCAGGTAGGTCATGAATGACTGATCCCGTATAATATATAAAATCAACAAGCCATTAAATTAAATAAATACCATGCCCATAATATTACTCATTATTCTCATTTTAGTTATTTTGTTAGTTGTGCTGGGAATAAGGTTTCAACGTAAACGTACCCGTGAAAAATTACAGGCGGCTGCTTTTAATCCGGCATGGGTTTTAATATTGCAAAATAATCTTGCGCTGTATAGTAGCTTGCCTGATACGCTTAAGCACAAGTTGCATGGTTTGATTAACGCGTTTTTGTATGAAAAAACCTTCAGTGGTTTTAATGGCCTGGAAATAAACGATGAGATACGAGTTACTATTGCCGCCCAGGCCTGCATGTTACTGCTTAATCGTGATGATGATTTTTATCCCTCGCTGAAAAATATATTTGTTTATCCCGGTGCTTTTAAATCCATGCAGACCCGTTCCGACGGCATGGTTAATACGGTCGAAGAAACAGTGCGTATTGGTGAGTCGTGGCAACTCGGTCAGGTTGTTTTATCGTGGCAGCATTCCATGCAGGGTGCTATGAACAGCGCTGATGGTCAGAATGTGGTATATCATGAGTTTGCCCATCAACTGGATCATGCGGATGGCGCTATCGATGGCACGCCAGTACTGGATTCAGCAGAAAATTATGCGTCCTGGTCAAAAGTATTCAGTGAGGAATATACCCGGCTCAGGGATAAGATCGCAGCTAATAAAAAAACCTTAATTGATGACTATGGCGCTGTATCTGAGGGTGAGTTTTTCGCGGTTGTTACCGAGTTGTTTTTTGAGCGACCTGTATTACTGGAAAAAGAGCATCCTGAACTGTATGAAGAACTCAGAAAATTCTATCGTTTAAACCCAGTTGAGTGGTTTTAGCTTTTATTCGCTTCGCTATTGAATACATGGTGTCAGATTATAGTTGCTTCGAATGTTTTTAAGGTGATGCGAGCTGATGCGATTCCACAAATATTTTCGGGCAATTATTCATACGATTTACGTTAAGCTAGTGGCCCCCTTTATGTTTTGAGATAAGCTTTGATCAATCTAACTTTTAAAAACCGCTACCTGGCACTGGGTGAGGGTTTCTACGAAAAAATAAAACCCACACCTGTCGCAAAACCCGAGCTAATCAAATTCAATCATGAGCTGGCAGTGGATTTTGGATTGCCTGCTAATGGCATGGATGAGAGTTTTCTCGCTGGCGTGTTTTCCGGTAACCTGATTCATGAGTCCAGTGAGCCGCTGGCGATGGCCTATGCGGGCCATCAGTTTGGGCACTTCAATCCGCAACTGGGGGATGGTCGCGCGATTTATCTGGGGGAGCTGGATTGTGCCGATGGCGGTTCCCTTGATATTCAGTTAAAAGGTTCCGGGCGTACCCGCTATTCTCGTAACGGTGACGGCCGTGCGGCGTTAGGGCCAGTGCTGCGTGAATACCTGGTCAGTGAGGCAATGCATAAACTCCATGTGCCGACAACTCGTGCGCTGGCGGCGGTGACTACTGGTGAGCAGGTGGCGCGGGAACGGTTGTTACCGGGTGGAGTAATTACCCGTGCCGCTGCCAGTTTTATTCGGGTGGGCAGTTTTCAATATTTTGCCTCGCAGGAGGATGATGCCTCGGTGAAAAAACTGGCAGACTATGTTATCGAACGTAATTATCCCGAAGTACGGGAGGCCGAAAATCCCTGTCTCGCTTTATTCGAAGCGGTGGTGCTACGTCAGGCCAGGCTGATCGCACAATGGATGCATCTTGGTTTTATTCATGGTGTGATGAATACCGATAATATGTCGATTGCCGGTGAAACCATCGATTATGGCCCCTGTGCGTTTATGGATTTTTATAATCACGGGCAGGTGTACAGCTTTATTGATCATCAGGGGCGTTATGCCTATAGCAACCAGCCCAATATGGGTGTGTGGAATTTATCACGACTCGCAGAAGCCCTGTTGCCGTTGTTTGCCGAAAATAGTGATGTGGCGGTAAGCCTGGCGCAGGATATTCTGGAACAATATGTTCATCGCTATGGCAATGAATGGCTTGCAGGCTTTAGAGCCAAATGCGGATTAACCGCAGCGGCCGGTGTTAAACCGGAAGACGATAAGGCGCTGTTTGAATCTCTACTGGATACTATGGCTGAAAATCAGGCCGACTTTACGCTGACGTTTTATTATTTGTCGCAATTAAATTCGCAGGCCGATGAAAAAGACACGAAGCTGCGTGATTTGTTCGTTAACCGCGAAGCCATGGATGCCTGGCTGGTTCGCTGGCGTCAGCGGCTGGCATTTGAGTCGATGACAGATGCCGAACGACAGGCCAGCATGCAATCAGTCAACCCGGTGTATATTCCGCGCAATCATCAAATTGAGGCGGTGATCCGAGCTGCTGAAGATGATAACGATTTTGCTCCGTTTCATGCGCTACATGATGTGCTACAGAATCCCTTTCAGCGTCAGCAGGGCAAGGATAGTTACCTGCTGCCACCGGCACCGGACGAAGTGGTGCAACAGACCTTTTGCGGCACCTGAGTTTTATGATTGTTAAACTTGAGTCGCTATATCTTAAATAACTTGCAGAAGATTGGCCCTCGATTATCTACGTAGTTTATCTAAAATCAGAATCTGAACTAAGCGTTTCAATCAGGAATGTAAAAAAGATATTGTAAAAACAGCTCTGTTTAAAAATAGAGATAATAATATTTGGGGGCAAAGTAAAAATCCAGCCCAGCTATTTTTTACTCTGATCATCCCCCAAATATATACAGGCTCCAGTTGTTTATTTAGTAACCCTATAAACGGGGGCAAGTGCTTTAGCTACCAGTGTGACGATAATTGCAAAAATGGCAAGTTTAAACACAATGATAGATGCTGTTATACCGAGTATAGTTAAGGTTGATACTGCCATCGCTCTATTCTCCATATAAGTTATTAAAATGTATTACTCTGATACAAATTAAATGTGTGTTTCATTGTGGTAAAAAACAACAATGAAGCAAGCAGTTAAGACTCCAGAATAACTATCATTCCTGTGGTGACCACGCCCGATAGCGCAGTCAACGACCATTTTAATGCGGCTAAAGTTCTACAGCTTAATTTATCAATTACTGAAAAGCTCATAAGGTTCTCCTCATGTTTTTTTAAATTAAAGAAAATTTCTTTACCTATGCAGTTGCCGCTAACGGCGTTTCTTCCTCACTGGTGGCAAAAGTTTCTAATTTATCGAAAAATGTTTTGTGATCAATATAATGAGCGCCATCACAGGAGAAGTTCATACCAATCAAACCATTGATTCGATTAATCGAGCCGTCGCGCATGTAAATGGTCTGATCCGTGGTGCGCAGGCGTTCGAACTCTTTCAATATTTTAAAAGTATTTTCCGTATCAATAACCGGTTGCAGATGATCTATCTTGCAATCACGAAACTGATCGAGAAAACCTGGGCTGAGTACTTCGTCCATAACGAAAACACGATAACGATAAGCATCATCTGCAAACCAGCAAGTTAACTGGTTTGACGAATAATGTACCTTGACGTGGAATGCGCCCTTTAAAGTTAATAGTTCAAATACTATGACCTGAATACGCTCCAATTCGGTGTCGAACAGGCTTTCAACTCGACATTGCTGAAACAGAAAATCTCTTACTGAAGGATCACCTTTTATCTGTAACCATTTGTCTGGCATAACAATATCCTCTTGCTTATTTTCATTGAGATACATGCCGCGCCTTCACCTTACATCATCAATCAGAAGAAGCGTGCTAGTCGGCAGTTCCTGCTTAAGTCGCTAAATCTATAAACCCCGCTGATTTGGCCTGACTTCACTCTGCAAACATGTAGAGTGATTGCCATAAAACGAGTTCGAATATATTCATAGACTTGTCATCCGTGGTTCATGCTTAATACCTGAGTAATTTACTCAGGAATGGATGAAAGTATAGCGATAAGGAGGATAAGTAATAATCGATATTAATAATCACTATCATAGACATTAATCTATGATAGTGAAAACATAGTAAAGCCTGCTCATCGCTATTAGACCGTCTGATATATTCCCGGCTCACAGGAAGGTTTCAAATACAAGTAAATGATCAAAAAGCCCTGAGCACTGGGCAATTGCGTATCGAAGTGGTGATGACAGCCAGTTATTTTTGTCCCACGCCTGATTTGGCAGTTTGTCCAGGAGTGCCGGGCATAGTATGTCGCTTGAAGTCGGCAATTGGGACTCTATTCGTAACCGAATGAGCAAAATATGGATGATCTTTACCTGCCTGGCAGGTTCCCGGTGTTGATGTTGACGGCTTGCCTGTCCCATGGCACTGGTGTCTTAGTCACCCCTGAAGGTAAATGTAATGTAGAGGGTTGAATTGAGCGAAATTTATCGTGGCTAATTCCCAGCTATGCAGCCAAATATTTGTGATAATCTCAATCTAATTTTAAACACCAGTAATAATTCTATACCAGCACTCAAGTGTTAATTATTTACTGACTTACAATAAATGCAGGAGTTAGCGCCAGCATGCATGGCTTTAAGAAGTATATAATAATAAGTTTATTATCCGTCCCACTGTCAATATATGCCCAGGATGGCACATTAGATTCTTCCGCAGTCGATGAAACGCAGGAACTGGAGCAGTTACTCGAGCTCCTGCAGGAACAAACCACCCTGGCCACCAAAAGCCGTCTCAATGCCGACTATGTACCCGGTATGATTACTGTGCTGCAGGGGCATGAGCTGAGCAATAAAGGTATACGCACAGTCTGGGAGGCGCTGTCACTGGTACCCGGTGTTGATCTTTCTATTGAAGAGACTGGCCGTAAACAGGTGGTCATTCGGGGTATCGGTCGAACTTATGCATCGGGTAACAGCAAGATACTGTTGAATGGCACATCGATGAACACTGCTAATCAGGCCCATGCGGATCCTGTAATGAATATACCGGTAGAGCAGGTGGAGCGCATTGAAGTTATTCGTGGGCCAGGTTCCGCTGTGCATGGCGAATTTGCCCTGGCGGGTGTGATTAATGTCATAACCAGAACAGATGAAAATGCTGTGTTTGTTACGGCTGGAGAAAACGGTCTGCTCGGGGCAGGTATGATGCTGACCTATAATGATAAAACAACGCCTTTCAGTATGAATCTGAACCTGGCAGGCTGGGAAACGGATGGCCCGGATATTATTGCAGGTGAAGATGAACTGTATTATGAAAGTGGCGTTGTTAACTCAACCTATTCTAATGCGCCCGGTCCGACCAACGAAGCCGCAGAAGATAAAACCGCTATCTTATCGATGAATTACCATAAGTTTTCACTGACAGCGCAATGGTTGAAAGATGGCTATGGTGACCACTTTGGTAGAAACCAGATTCTGCCACCGGATGAAAAAAGAATTGTTACCAGCAATGAATATCGAACACTTGAAGCCAGGCAGCTACTGACCATAGATACAAACTGGAGTTCAGAAATTTATGCGGGCTGGCAGGATAAAGAGCAGAATAAAAATGACTTGTTTGTAGGGCCTAGTCAATTTACATCGCCTGCTATCGATGGTTATGTCGATGTGTTTTATCGGGAGCAACGCAGTAATGCCGGCGTTGATTTCAAGTGGACGGATAACCAGATGCACCAGGTTCTACTTGGTATTGAATATGTGGATATCAACGTTGATCATGAATTAAACGAATATAAAGAGTCGGGTGTAGTTTTGTTTGACTGGTATTTCGTTGAACCGGATAAAAGACGGCGTATTAGAAGCACAACATTTCAGGAAGAATTTCGTCCTAATGATGAATTTACCGTAACGTTTGGTTTGCGGCACGATAACTATAATGATATTGACTCTGAACTGTCACCCAGACTGGCATCCGTCTGGCGCATAGATCAGAGTAATATTTTTAAAGCCCAGTATGCGCGTGCTTTTCGTCCACCAACATTTTATGAAATGGCTGCGGCAATTACCGAAGTTGAAGGTTCAACCATAAATACTTTCGAGTTGGGCTACATTTATAAAAATAATGATTCTGAATATGGTGTTACTTTATTTAATTCTAAAATCGATCAGTTCATCGTATTTGTTGACCAGCAGGGATTCAGGAATACTGAGAGTGCCAATATGCTTGGTATTGAATTTGAGTTGACTCAACAGATAAGTAAAAAGCTGGATATTGATGCGAATATTTCATATCTTGATTCCGAAGATAATAATACCGGGCAGGCTTTAGCTGGATCAACTGACTGGATAGGCAACCTGGGAATTAATTATCAGCCCGTGTCACGTACAAATCTTGCATTACAGTACCATTACACTGGCGAGTCATATCGCGAAGCTACGGATACCCGTGACAGGCTTGATGCCTATTCCACAACTGACTTTACACTTAGTTTGACTGATTTTTTCGGAAAAAATACTGGCTTTAGAGCAGGTATTAAAAACCTGTTTGATCAGGATGTGAAATATCCAGCGCCGATGTTATCGTATGTCGATGATCATCCAAGAGCAGGTCGCCAGTGGTGGCTTCAGTTTGAGTACGGTTTTTGATCTTCTACGAAGGATAAAGTGTTAGGGAATGAGTAAGGAATGAATAGGGATGGAAAAAGCGGCATAGTAATGAAAAGTTTGCTACTTTTATTATTGTGCTTAATAACAATCAGCATTGGTGCGGATGAGAAGAAATCGCGCCGTATCATGGTTGGGATAAAACTGTTTCCTGCAGTCATTGCAGCAGATTACCAGCTGGCAGAAAAAATAGACGGGCAAGGCTATTTATCTTTGTTGATTCTTCATCAGGATAAGCCCATGCTGGCAGAGGATCTGGCTGATCGGCTAACTCATATTAAAAAAATCAGAGACCTTCCTGTCAAAGTAGAAGTGTCTACATTTGATGATTTTATCAATGGGAAAACATCTGCCAGCATAGCTGTGTTTCTGGCCCAGTCACCTGATAACAAGATAAATAAAATTCTGGATCGAGCAACTTCTTCTTCAGTTCTACTATTTTCTCCATTTAAGGGCGATGTCGAAAAAGGGATTCACTCAGGCTTCGTCGTAAGTGATCGGATTCTGCCTCACGTTAATTTAAAAACTATAGAGCAGTCTCGAATTAAACTGAAAGCATTCTTTTTAAGAGTATCAAGGCATTATGACTAATTGGCGGAATAATAATTCATCCAGCTTAACATTGGCGCATTTTGGACTGGTGTTCCTGTTTCTGGCGGTTACTTTAATTATATTAGTGGCTACCTACTGGATTATTTATCTGGAACCACAAATCAAGGACTATTCGAAGACTCAAAGTAATTTAATTGCGCAATCCCAGGC
>JAPHRO010000061.1 GCA_026195895.1 Gammaproteobacteria bacterium | reverse complement strand
TTGATGCGTATATTGTGATTTGGAATAAAAAAACCCTTATAAATACATGTACTTATAAGGGTTTTGTTGTGGTTTGCAGGTGAGTTGCTAACTACGCATCGCTAGGTCCTTATGAACACTTACTTTCACCACAGTTCAGGCATGTCATGCAGCCATCCATCAGCACCGCGGCTTTGGTGTGGCATTTATTGCACAGTTGTGCGCCGGCAGGGAAGGAGCCTTTGTCTTCGCCGTTGTCACAGTTTTGTCGGGCTTCATATTCCGCACGTTTTTGATCGACCAGTTTCTGTTGGTGTTCGTCCAGTCCATCTTCTTTAATCAGACCGGTCATCTTCATGTGCGATTCAATGGCATCACCAATTTCAGCAACCAGTGAAGGCATGAATTTACCGCCTTTTTTAAAGTAGCCGCCCTGTGGGTCAAATACTGCTTTAAGTTCCTGTACCAGAAAGCATACGTCGCCACCTTTGCGAAATACCGCCGAGATAACGCGGGTCAATGCCACCACCCATTGAAAGTGGTCCATGTTTTTCGAGTTGATGAACACTTCATAGGGCTGACGTATTTCATGGTCGGTGCCCTGATTTAAAATGACATCGTTTACCGTTACATACAGTGCATGTTCCGATAAGGGGGTTTTAATTTTGTAAGTCGAACCCACCAGCATTTCCGGGCGTTCTACATTTTCATGCATTTTTTCCGGTTCTACTGGTTTTATGTCTTCGATCTTTTCTTCTTCTTTTTTTACTACTTTGAAGCCGACGATTTTTTTGTCGATCCTGGCAGTCATGGGTTTGTCCTGTTTTGCTGTATTCATGGGTAATATTTATTTAGCGGTATTTAAAATTTACCGTAATAACCTTCTTTTAATGCATCGAATAAATTCGCTGCTGTGTGGAGTTCGCCATCGTATTCAATTTCTTCGTTACCCTTGAGTTCGACGATGCTGCCGTCTTCCAGAGTGAATTGATAGGTCGTGTTTTCCAGATCCTGTTCTTTGACCAGTACGCCCTGGAAGACTTCGGGATTAAAGCGGAAGGTGGTGCAGCCCTTAAGCCCTTTATCGTAAGCGTATTCGTAAATGTCTTCGAAGTTTTTGAATGGATAGTCCGTCGGTACATTGGCTGTTTTGGAAATGGATGAGTCAATCCATTTTTGCGCGGCGGCCTGAATATCGACATGCTGTTTAGGTGCAATATCTTCTGAGGAAATAAAGTAATCCGGCAAGCGGGTGTCTTCATCTTCGGAGAACGGCAGCGCATCCTGATTGACCATGGCGCGATAAGCCAGTAGCTCGAAGGAATATACGTCTACTTTTTCTTTGCTCTTCTTGCCTTCACGAATGACATTACGCGAGTAATGGTGCGCAAAACTGGGTTCGATGCCGTTGCTGGCATTGTTCGCCAGAGATAATGAAATAGTACCGGTAGGCGCAATCGAGCTGTGGTGAGTAAAACGAGAACCGACTGTGGCCATTTCCTCGATCAGTTCAGCATCTTCCTGGGCCACCTGTTGCATGTAGCGACTGTATTTAGCATGCAGCACTTTACCGCTGATAGTATCGCCATCTTTCCAGCCGTCTTCGATCATTTCGGGACGTTTGTAGAGCATTTCCTGGGTGACGGTGAAATCTTCATCTAGAATCGGTGCCGCACCTTTTTCTTTCGCCAGTTCAACACCGGTGCGCCAGCCTTCCAGTGCCAGTTCTTTGGTGACCTGTTCGGTGAATGCCAGTGATTCATCAGAGCCGTATTTCACGCCCAGCATGGTCAGGGTCGAACCCAGACCCAGATACCCCATACCGTGACGGCGTTTGCTGGTGATTTCCTTGCGCTGCTGTTCCAGTGGTAGACCATTGATTTCGACCACATTGTCCAGCATGCGGGTAAAAATGCTGACGGTTTTACGATAGTTTTCCCAGTCGAACTTGGCTTTGGAAGTGAAAGGATTCAGTACGAAGCGGGTCAGGTTAATGGAGCCCAGCAGACAGGAACCATAAGGTGGCAATGGCTGTTCACCGCAGGGATTGGTGGCGCGGATGTTTTCGCAGAACCAGTTGTTGTTCATTTCGTTGACTTTATCAATCAGGATAAAGCCCGGCTCGGCATAATCGTAGGTCGATGCCATGATGCTATCCCACAAACGACGGGCAGGTACTGTGCGGCTAACACGGCAGGCTTTCTGGCCGGTGTTGTTGGAAATGTAGTCGCCATCAACAGGCCAGTCACGCCAGACCACCTGGCTGGAATCATTCAGATCCAGGTTTTCCTGTGCGGCTTCCTTGGTGGTCACCGGAAAGGCCAGTTGCCAGTCTTTATCGGCTTTGACAGCTTCAACGAAATCGGTGGTAATCAGCAGTGACAGATTAAACTGACGCAGGCGGCCATCTTCGCGTTTGGCGCGGATAAAATCGAATACATCCGGATGACCCACATCAAAGGTTGCCATCTGGGCGCCGCGCCGGCCACCCGCTGACGATACGGTGAAACACATCTTGTCATAGATATCCATAAAGGACAGTGGACCGGAGGTATATGCACCGGCCCCGGAAACATAACCGCCTTTAGGTCGTAAGGTAGAAAATTCATAGCCGATGCCACAGCCAGCTTTCAGTGTCAGGCCAGCTTCGTGCACTTTTTCCAGAATACCGTTCATTGAGTCGGTGACGGTGCCCGAAACGGTACAGTTTATGGTGGAAGTGGCGGGTTTGTGGTCCTGGGCACCGGCATTGGAAATAATACGGCCGGCGGGAATAGCGCCATGACGCAGTGCCCAGGCAAATTTTTCGTGCCATTCTTTTTTGAGTTCAGCAGTGGTTTCTACGTCAGCAAGAGCGCGCGCGACACGTTCAAAGGTTTCGTCGAGGTTTTGATCGACGAGTGATCCATCTTTGGCTTTTAGTCGGTATTTGGTATCCCAGATATCAAGGGAGGCTTCCTGGTACGGCACTTCATTAACGTTATTAGGTACGGCTTGCAATTGCGGTGCAGTCATTTGTTATCCTTATCGCAGCATGGATTATTAGAATTTGTTTATGTATATATTGTGGTTTTGATGTAAGGTAACACAAGATATAGTGGTAATAAATATATAACCGACGTGTTTTTACACTAAAAAAGCACATCATATAGTGGCCAGGGCGCCAGTTTATGCTTGTAGCCCCTATATATAGGGCTAATCAGAAAAAGCTAATGAATTCACATCAGATGAAATTTTTTTTCATCTGTTTAATCGGCGGCGGCGGCAGTCTAAATAGCCAAAGTTTTTTACTGCTTTTAACTGGATTTCAGGTTAATGAATAATAACAGGGCAAGCTTAAAACGCAGTCTTTCATTACCCCTTATTACCTTTTACGGTCTGGGCAATATTTTGGGCGCAGGTATTTACGTGCTGGTCGGCAAGGTGGCCGGTGAGGCCGGTTATTTTGCCCCCCTGTCTTTTTTTCTGGCGTCTATTATTGCGGCCATCTCGGCATTTTCCTATGCCGAACTTTCTGCTCGTTACCCGGTAAGCGCGGGTGAAGCCGTCTATTTATATGAAGGTTTTGGCATACAGAAACTATCGCTGGTTGTGGGGCTGATGATCGCTCTGGCGGGTATAGTTTCAGCCGCCGCTATCGCCCATGGCTTCGCCGGTTATATGCAGGTGTTTTTTGATCTGCCACGCTGGTTACTGATAACGCTGTTACTGTTCACCCTGGGTAGCCTGGCTATCTGGGGGATTAGTCAGTCGGTGCGCGTAGCGGCTGCGCTGACAGTGATTGGAATTGCCGGATTGCTGCTGATTATTATTGTTGGCGCGGATCATCTGCCCCGGCTCGATCAGCTATATCAGCAGTCGCTCGTACAGCAATCAGCATCACAGAGTTTTCACCTGCCGGGAATTCTTTCTGCGGCTTTTCTGGCGTTTTATGCCTATATCGGTTTTGAAGATATGGTGAATGTGGCGGAAGAAGTTAAAGAGCCGCAACGGACTATGCCCCGGGCCATATTGCTATGCGTTGTTGTGTCCACGCTTTTGTACAGTGGTGTGACCCTGGTTTCAATTAGCGTATTAACACCGGACGAACTGGCGCAATCAACGGCGCCGCTGGCTGCGGTCTATTTTACAGCAACCGGTAAGGCGCCGATCATTATAACCATAATAGGTATATTCGCCGTTGTTAATGGCGCACTGATTCAACTGATTATGTCTTCCCGGATGCTCTATGGCATGAGTTGTCGGGGCTGGCTGCCGGGCTGTTTAGGCAGGATTTATCCGGTCACGCGAACACCGGTAAATAGTACAGTTCTGACCGTGGCATTGATATTTTTGTTTGCGCTGCTGCTGCAAATGGTGGCGCTGGCGGAAATGACCAGTTACCTGGTATTAACGGTGTTTGCCCTGGTCAATCTTGCACTGATTAAAATAAAACAACGTTATCCGCAACCGGAAGGGGTTAGGGTGTTTCCAATATGGCTGCCCAGATCAGGTTTTGTAACAACGATTTCATTTTTATGTTTTGAGCTGTTCTCTAAATTTTTTTAAATAAATAATTAACTGCCATCACGCCATTGGGGAGCTCGACAAGTTATTACTGCTAATATCGAGTCAGGCAAGTTTCGACTGTCAACTGGCTGTAATCCAGATGTCATAAATATGTAACATAAACATAGTCAAATATTAATCGAATTATTATGTTGATGTTTTCGGGAAAAATTACATGGCTGCTAAGACAGTACTGGTGGTAGAAGACGATAACGATATCCGCGATATGCTGGTGTTTTCATTGCGAAGGGCGGGCTATTCGGTGATTGAAACCGAGGACGCTGAACAGGCACTGGAAAAACTGGGCGCTATTTTGCCAGAAATTATGCTGATTGACTGGATGCTGCCGGGTATGGAAGGCCCTGAGCTGGTCAAACGCATTCGTCAGGATGAGCTGACCCAGAATATTCCCGTCATTATGCTAACGGCTCGCGGCGAGGAAACCGACAAGTTGCGTGGCTTTGATACCGGCGTGGACGATTATGTGACCAAGCCTTTTTCACCCAAAGAGCTTATTGCCCGAATGAAAGCCCTGCTGCGTCGGAGCGGTAACGATGAAGACGAGCTGTTGCAGATCAATGATCTGCTGCTGGATATTCAGGCTCATCGGCTCAGTGTTGGCAACGAAGATGTATCAATAGGGCCGACAGAATTTAAGCTGCTGGAATTTTTTATCAAACATCAGGATCGGGTTTATAGTCGAGAGCAGTTACTGGATCTGGTCTGGGGGCGTAATGTTTACGTTGAGGAGCGTACCGTCGATGTACATATTTTACGTTTACGCAAGCTGCTTTCCCCATTTGGATATGATAATTTGGTGCAAACGGTTCGCGGTGCAGGCTATCGCTTTTCCGTCAAATAATATCCTTATAAATATTCGATAAAGATAGAGAAATAACTTTCTCATGATGCAATCCTGGACTAGTGAATTTTGGCGTCTGTTTGCGAATGTGGCCCTGTGCTGGCTGCTGGGTCTGGCGATTGATCAGCCGTTATGGGGCATTATTGGCGGCCTGCTGGTTTATCTGGTGCTGGTGGCTCGACGTTATCGTCGTTTTGAAAAATGGGTTATCCGCGGTCTGAGCGAGCCAGAAGAATTTGGTGGCGTGTTCGAAGACCTGGCTTTCCGAATTTATCGAATTCGATTGCGTAGTCGGAAACGTAAAAAACGTTTAACCACGCTATTACGACGCTGGCAGGATTCGTCGAGTGCTTTACCCGATGCGGCTGTGGTGGTAAATGCAAATGGCGATATCGCCTGGTTCAATCAAACGGCATCCGGTATGTTGGGGCTGAAGAAATCAGACCAGGGTCAGCACATCGGTAATCTTATTCGTAATCCCCGCTTTATTCATTATCTCGCCACTGGAAATTTTAGTGAACATCTGGAAATTTCCTCACCGCTCGATATTTCTAAAATTCTCAGTATCCGGGTTGCACCTTATGGTGATGGTCAGCATTTGATGCTGGTCAGCGATGTGACCCATATCCAGCGTTTGATGACTATGCGGCGCGATTTTGTCGCCAATGTTTCCCATGAATTACGCACCCCACTGACGGTTATTATGGGCTATCTGGAAACCCTGAAAGACGCTGATGATTTTGATCTGAATGACATGAAAAGTTATCTGGAGCGCATCGAAGCCCCGGCGATTCGGATGAAAACCCTGGTAGAAGATCTGTTGCTGTTGTCGAAACTGGATACGGGGGCACCGTCAGCGCCGGAAACCAGTTCGGTTATCAACGTAGTGACCATGATCAAAACTATCTATACTGAAGCTGAACAGTTAAGTCAGGGGCGTCATAAGATAAATCTCCAGCTGGATGAAAATTTGCAGCTGAAGGGTGTTGAAAAAGAAATTTACAGCGCCTTTGTTAACCTGGTGAGCAATGCGATTCGTTACACCCCGGCGGGTGGTGAAATCTGGATTGACTGGTCGGGTCATGGCAGGGGTGCGGGACTTTGTGTTCGGGACAATGGTCCCGGGATTCCAGCAGAACATCTGTCGCGTCTTACCGAGCGTTTCTATCGTATTGATATTGGGCGATCACGTTCCAGTGGGGGTACGGGGCTTGGTCTGGCCATTGTTAAACAGGTATTACGACGCCATGATGCCGAATTGACCGTGCATAGTCAGCCAGGTGATGGCGCTGCGTTTTGCTGTTTGTTTCCCCGGTCACGCACGGTATTTCTCGAGTCACAGAATCGAGCTGCGCTGAACTGATTAGCTTCTCTGGTTGTTCTGTAACTTACCCGTAATCCAGTATTCATAAAGTTGTCATATTCAATCGCCATACTTTCGCCCAGTAAAATCAACTGGAGTAAACCTGAATGAAATTTAATAAGATTTTTGCTGTGGCGGGCCTTGCCGCGGCCATTATCGCAGCGCCTGCGACTGCTGAAATAAAAGTTGACGCTAAACTGCCTGACTACAAACGCATGAGTGGTGTATCTGGCAATCTGTCTAGCGTTGGTTCTGACACACTGGCGAACCTGATGACTTTCTGGGCTGAAGAGTTCAAACGTCAGTATCCTAACGTCAACATCCAGATCCAGGCAGCAGGTTCTTCGACTGCACCACCGGCATTGACCGAAGCTACGTCTAATCTGGGCCCTATGAGCCGTAAAATGAAAAGTAAGGAAGACGAGGCTTTTGAGAAAAAACACGGTTACAAAGCCACTGGAATTCGCGTCGCAATTGATGCGCTGGCGATTTATGTCAATAAAGACAACCCAATCAAAGGCATGACTATTCCTGACGTTGATGCGGTGTTCTCAGCAACGCGTAAATGTGGTGCCAGAGCCGATATCACGCAATGGGGTGATCTGGGCCTGCCCGGTTCCTGGAAAAACCGCAGCATTCAGTTATACGGTCGTAATTCAGTATCGGGTACCTATGGTTACTTCAAGAAAAAAGGCCTGTGCAAAGGTGACTTCAAAAACAACGTAAATGAGCAGCCGGGTTCTGCATCAGTTGTTCAGTCTGTATCTTCTTCACTGAACGGTATTGGTTACTCAGGCATCGGTTACAAAACATCGGGTGTTAAAGCGGTTCCATTATCTAAAAAGCCAGGTAAGCCTTTCATTGCAGCAACGGCTGAAAATGCGCTTAACAAGACATACCCGTTGTCTCGTTACCTGTATGTTTATATCAACAAGCATCCCAACAAGCCAGTAGGCCCTCTGGAGCGTGAGTTTATTAAGCTGGTACTGTCAAAAGTTGGTCAGCAGGTTGTTGTCAAAGATGGTTACATACCGCTGTCAGCTAAAGTGGTAGAAAAAGAACTGGCTAAACTGAATTAATCGTTTGGGCTGTTTTGTCATCGAAAGGCCATCCGGCAGGGTGGCCTTTTTTATGCTCGCAAGGAAACTGCGGGGGGTTTGTATTGTGTTTGGGCCAGGTCAACAAGGAGCGAATCGCCGTGATAAATACAGCCGATTTACATTAATGAAAATGGCGCTATTTCTCAAAATGCAGCATTCATTTTGATTAAAAAAATCAATATCAGAAATATACTATGGCTTTGTAACATAACTGTCATAAAGCATACATAAAATACGCGCCCATGAGTTATAACAGTATTACAGACCGATCATGGTTTCAGCGTAAACGCGCTATTATCGATACCATTGCCCGCACTACCATTGGCATGGGTGGCATCAGTGTCATTTTCGCCATTGTGCTTATTTTCTTTTATCTGCTCTGGGTTGTGGCACCCATATTTAAATCGCCGGAAGTGACGCCTATTGGTGAATTTAACGCACCTGTCATGTTGGCGGAAGCTGAGACGAAATACATCGCGATAGAAGAAAGCGGTCAACTCGGATTAAGAATTGCCAGCAGTGGTGAAATCCTGTTTTTTAATCTGGAAACAGGCGTTGATACTTCCCGCAATAGTATTGATTTAGCAGAATATTCCAGCATCAGTCATGTTGTCGAAATGAATTCAGAAGGTACGATGCTGGCACTGGGCCTGGATAATGGTCGGGTCAAATTTATCGGCATCGAGTATCGGGTGAATTTCGTTGATGGTAAACGCGAAATCATTCCCAGTATCGCGTTCCCATTCGGTGAAGAGGCCCTGGAGCTGAATTACATCAGTAATATTCACCGGTTGCAGGCCACCTTTGTGGATGGCGAACGGCTGGTGCTGGCGGCGCTGGATACTTCCGGTCAACTGCTGTTACAGAGCTACGAAGTTGAGAAAGGCGATGACATCGCCGATGTCGCTGAGGAATCCGTGACCGAAGTTGGCATGGATGCGGAATATCTGTTGCTGGATCCGTTGGCTGACTGGGTGTATCTGGCCAATTCCGATGGCCAGATCATCTATTACAATATCAGTGATATTGAATCGATCGAACAAATTGCGCAACAGGTGCTGGTTAAGCCGGAACGTCGAGTGAGTCATCTGAGATTGTCACTGGGCGGTATTTCCCTGTTGGCGACCGACGATACCGGCAATACGGTGCAGTGGTCATTACAGCGGGATGATAAAAACCAGTATCAACTGGCGGAAGTGCGTAATTTCCAGGCATCAGCAGCTATCGATTATCTGTTAACCGAGCGTCGCCGCAAAGGTCTGGTAGGTATCAGTACAGAAGGCAACATTCTGCTCTATCACACCACGGCTGAGCGCCAGTTGCTGGAAGAAAAAATCCTCGATAGAAAGCCAGTTTTAGCTGCTGTCGCCCCCCGTGCCGATATGTTGCTGGTGAAAACTGAAGACGAAAAATATCGCAGCTTTAAAATTGATAATCCCCATCCAGAGCTGTCCTGGCAGGCACTATGGGGAAAGATCGTTTACGAAGGCTATACCGAACCCAAATACATCTGGCAGTCATCATCGGCTGACGACGATTTCGAGCCCAAATTCAGCCTGGCGCCGTTAGCCTTTGGTACTTTGAAGGCCGCATTTTACGCGATGATGATTGCGATGCCGCTGGCCATCATGGGCGCTATTTACACGGCTTATTTCATGGCACCCAGAATGCGTGGCTGGGTAAAGCCCAGTATCGAAATTATGGAAGCGCTGCCGACGGTTATTCTCGGTTTTCTTGCCGGCCTCTGGTTTGCCCCCATTGTTGAAGACAATCTGCTGGCGATACTGTCGCTGCTTTTTGTATTTCCTGCTGGGCTACTGCTATTTGCCTGGGGCTGGAGTCTTGCACCCAAATATGTTCGCCGGCTGGTGCCAGAAGGCTGGCAGGCACTGCTGTTGATGCCCGTGGTGATTGCACTGGTCTGGATGTCATTTGTAGTGGCGCCTCTTTTTGAGGCGGTACTTTTCGGTGGCGATATCAAAGCCTGGATGTTAAGAGAGTTAGGCATCGGTTACGACCAGCGTAATTCGCTGGTGGTAGGCATAGCCATGGGGCTGGCGGTTATTCCCACCATATTTTCTATTACCGAAGATGCCATATTCAGTGTGCCGCGCCAGTTAACTACCGGCTCACTGGCGCTGGGTGCGACACCCTGGCAAACCTTGATGCGCGTGGTGTTGTTGACGGCCAGCCCGGGTATTTTCTCAGCGGTTATGATTGGTCTCGGTCGCGCCGTGGGTGAAACCATGATCGTATTGATGGCAACCGGCAATACACCGGTAATGGATATGAGCATCTTTGAAGGTATGCGTACCCTGTCTGCAAATATCGCGGTTGAGCTACCCGAATCCGAAGTCGATAGTTCCCATTATCGAATTTTATTTCTGGCCGCCCTGGTGTTGTTTATTGTGACTTTCTTTTTCAACACCGCCGCTGAAGTGGTACGCCAGCGCTTACGTAAACGTTATGGCAGTATGTAATTGTGACTATGTCTTTAGAAAAAAAACCTGCTGTTGAAAGCCATTTTAAAAGCTGGTGGAAAAGCGGTGCGCCCTGGATATGGCTGAATGCCGGTGCCGTTAGCATAAGCGTTGTGGTCGTCTTTGGCTTGCTGGCACTGATCGCTTCGCGGGGCATGAGTCATTTCTGGCCCTCGGATATTCAGCAAATGCAATATCAGACGGCGGCAGGCGAGATCAGAATTATTGGCGAACAGATAGAACACGAAAATATTGCAGCGAATCAGTTTACAGAAATCGGATTGGGTGCGGCACCAGAAGGTGTCGAATATGTGAAGCGCTGGCTGATAAAGACAGGTAATCGTGACATTCTGCCGGCAGATTTCCGCTGGATTGACGATCACCATATCAAACAGATTAAGACACCTGAAGATTTAATCGTGGTCGAGCGCGTGGAATGGGGTGATTTTTATGGTTACCTGAAAAGTGTCAGTGAACTTGGTAAACAGTCGTCGACCGGGGAGACCGCCTGGAGTGATCTTGAGCAGCGTCTGCAACGCGTTCTGGATTTACGAGACGAACAGAAGCTTCTGGAAAAAAGTGAAATCGGGGCCATCAATTATCAGCTGGAACGACTGCGCTTAAAACGCCGTGGCCATGAATTAGACGGCACGGACAGTAAAGAAAATCTCGCAGAAATTGCGGCCGAAGAAAAAGCACTGGATGATCAGTATCAGGCGTTGCGTTCTCGGCTTGAATCATTGTTAACAGCCATCGCAAGAGACAGTGCGCAGTTTGAAGTGATGGATGGCTCAATTGTTGAAGTGCCGTTAAAGCACATGGTTTCAGTGTTGAAACCCAATGGCATGAATGTCTTTGAAAAGCTTGGCTATTACTTTATCAATTTTAAAAATTTTATGATTGATGATCCGCGTGAGGCGAATACGGAAGGTGGTGTGTTTCCTGCCATTTTTGGTACGGTCATGATGGTGCTGTTAATGTCGATTCTGGTAACACCTTTAGGTGTTGTCGCTGCCGTTTATTTACGCGAATATGCCAGGCAGGGCGCCATGATTCGCATTATTCGCATCGCAGTGAATAATCTGGCTGGCGTACCGTCCATTGTTTACGGCGTATTTGGTCTGGGCTTCTTTGTATATTTCCTCGGACATAATCTGGATCGTCTATTTTTTCCGGAAGCTATGCCGGCACCGACATTTGGCACCCCCGGCTTAATGTGGGCATCGATCACGCTGGCATTGTTAACCCTGCCGGTAGTGATCGTATCAACCGAGGAAGGACTGGCGCGTATTCCCAGTAGTTTCCGTGAAGGCAGTCTGGCGCTGGGCGCAACTAAATTCGAAACCTTGTGGAAAGTCGTTTTGCCCATGTCCAGCCCGGCTATTATGACGGGACTGATTCTCGCGGTGGCACGAGCAGCGGGTGAAGTAGCGCCATTGATGTTGGTGGGCGTGGTTAAACTGGCCCCTGAATTGCCCGTTGATGGTAATGTGCCGTTCGTGCATCTGGAACGAAAATTCATGCATCTGGGTTTTCATATTTATGATGTGGGTTTCCAGAGCCCCAATGTAGAAGCAGCTCGACCACTGGTGTATGCCACGGCGTTTTTGCTGGTGTTAGTTATTGTGTTATTGAATCTGTCGGCCATCATGCTGCGTAATCGTTTGCGTGAAAAATATAAAGCACTGGATTCATAACTAGCAATTTATTTATAACGATTTAAATATTTTTGAGTAAACGTTTATGAGTGATCAGGTTCTTACCCATGCCATTGACCCCGCTATTTTATCGGGAGGTGTAGAGCATCTCAAACTGGAAGACGAAGATATTTGTCTGAAGGTAAAAGATCTGGAGCTTTACTATGGTGAAAAACGCGCGCTGAACGAAATAAATCTGGAAATTCCCCGAAAAAGAGTGACCGCCTTTATCGGCCCCAGTGGTTGTGGCAAGTCAACTTTGCTACGTTGTTTTAATCGCATGAACGATCTGGTTGATAGTGCCAGAGTCATGGGTGAAATTGCACTTGATGGCGACAATATTTATGCACAGGATGTCGATGTATCTGCCTTGCGTCGCCGTGTCGGTATGGTATTCCAGCGACCTAATCCATTTCCAAAATCGATCTACGAAAATGTAGCCTATGGCTTACGTCTGCAGGGCATTAACAAACGCCATATTCTGGATGAACGTGTCGAGTGGGCGTTAAAAAGTGCCGCGCTATGGGGTGAGGTCAGTAATCGTTTAAATGATAGTGCGCTGGGTTTATCAGGTGGTCAGCAACAGCGTCTGGTTATTGCACGGGCGATTGCCATTAAGCCCGAAGTGTTATTGCTGGATGAGCCGGCATCGGCGCTCGATCCTATTTCTACATTAAAGATTGAAGAGCTGATTTATGAATTAAAATCAGAATACACTATAGTTATAGTAACCCATAATATGCAGCAGGCAGCGCGTGTTTCCGACTACACAGCATTTATGTATATGGGCGATATGATTGAGTATGGTGCAACCGATAAACTGTTTACCAATCCAGATAAAAAACAGACAGAAGATTATATAACCGGTCGTTACGGTTAATTGAGTTAGGAAGGATAGCTTATGAGTGCGCATATATCGCAACAATTTAATGCTGAACTGGAAGCCGTTCGCAACCATGTAATGACCATGGGTGGCCTGGTAGAAAACCATGTGCAGAATGCATGTACAGCTTTGGTCGAGGGTGATGTGACACTTGCCGAACGTATTGTTGATGACGATTTTAAAGTGAATGCGATGGAAGTCTCGATCGATGAGCAATGCACGAATATTATTGCCAGACGCCAGCCCACGGCCAGTGATTTGCGACTGGTAATGATGATTGTAAAAACTATCACTGACCTGGAACGTATTGGTGATGAGGCTGAAAAAGTTGCCAGGATGGCGAAAGAACTGGCTGATATGGGTGATAGCAGTAATGACCATTACACTGAAATAAAACATCTGGGTGATCATGTAAGAAAAATGCTCAATCATGCATTGGATGCTTTTGCGCGCATGGATGTCGAAGCAGCAGTAAAAGCTGCTGGTGAAGATGAAATTGTCGATAATGAATATGAAGCGATTGTGCGTCAGTTGATAACTAAAATGATGTCAGACCCCCGATGCATTCAGCGTAGTTTGAACGTGCTCTGGGCTGCTCGCGCACTGGAGCGTATTGGTGATCACGCCAAAAATATTTCTGAGTATGTAGTGTATCTGGTTAAGGGCAAAGACGTTCGTCATGTCACTATCGAACAAATGAAAAAGGAAGTGTTGAAATAAAACAAACTCTGTCAGATAAATAATAAAGGGCGCATTTTTAGCGCCCTTTTTTTATCTAAGATAATTCAAAATGTTTTCAGGTTGATTGACGGTTTCATCCGCACCCCAGTCATTGGTGTTTTCCCCGTCGCCGATATAGCCATAGGCTGCAACAATGGTTTTCATGCCGGCATTTTTACCGGCTTCAATATCACGGCGCGCATCACCTATATATAAACACTGATGGGGTTTACTGCCGGCCTTTATGCAGGCGTGGTACATGGGTTCAGGGTGTGGTTTTCGATTGGTTGTCGTGTCGCCACTAACAATGCAGGATGCGCGTTCGGCCAAACCAATTTGTTGCATCAAAGGTTCGGTTAACCAGCCGGGTTTGTTAGTAACGACGCCCCAGTTCATGCCCGCGGATTCGATGTGCCCAAGCAATTTATCCATGCCCTCGAACAATACAGAATCAACGCAGAGTTTTTCCTGGTAAATTTCCAGATAACGTTGTTTGAGATAGCGTAAATAGTTTTCTTCGACTTCATCACCAAAGGCCAGTTTGACCAGCGCGACGCTGCCATTGGATACGACCGGTCGTATGGTGGCGTAGGGCAGGGGGTTGCGTTCTTCTTCGGTTAATAAAATATTCAGCGCATTGGCCATATCCGGCGCGGTATCAATCAGGGTGCCATCCAGGTCGAACAGCACAGTTTTTATTTGGGACAAGATATTACTCCGCGTAATTATTCGACTGGGCGAATATAGTGCGTCATGTAATTTACATCGACATCACGCCCGAGTTTGTAATTTTTGGTTAACGGGTTATAGCTCATACCAGTGATGTTGCGCAGTTCGAGATCTGCCTGCCTGGCCCATTCATCCAGCTCGGACGGTCTGATAAATTTATCGTAATCGTGGGTGCCTTTGGGTAATATTTTCAATATGTATTCGGCGCCTAGAATCGCAAGGGCATAGGCTTTGGGATTGCGGTTAATGGTTGAAAAGAAAACCGAGCCGCCAGGTTTAACCAGCGTTTTGCAGGCCTCAATGACGGATGCGGGATCAGGCACATGTTCCATCATTTCCATGCAGGTAACTGAATCAAATTGTTCCGGCATTTGCGCTGCCAGCTCTTCGACGGTGATCTGTTGATAATCAATTTCCAGATCAGATTCTATGGCATGCAGGCGAGCTACCGATAAAGGTGCTTTGCCCATATCGATTGCAGTTACTGTGGCACCGGTGCGGGCCATGCTTTCAGAAAGAATGCCACCGCCGCAGCCAACATCGAGGACTTTTTTGCCAGCTAACTGTACGCGTTCATCGATGTAATGCAGACGCAGAGGATTGATGTCGTGTAATGGCTTGAACTCGCCCTGGTTATCCCACCAGCGTGATGCCAGTTCTTCGAATTTATTTATTTCCGCTGGATCAATGTTTAACGTGGTCATGGTCTATCTTGAAATAAGTTGAGTTAGCCGAGGATTTTATCATTCCAGGCGCGGGCTTTGTGGATAATTTTTTGTTCGTCCAGTGTTACCAGTGCACGTTCCTTGAGTAAGTGCCTGCCAGCGACCCAGACATCAGTAATCTGTTCGCGGCTACAGCTATATACCAGATGGGACAGCGGGTTGTAGACGGGCGTCAATTCCAGGGCATTGAAATCAATAGCTACTATATCGGCATATTTGCCAACTTCCAGGGAACCGGTTTGTTTATCCAGTCCGAGGGCTCTGGCGCCATTGATAGTGGCCATGCGCAGGACTTGCGCGGCGTTGACAGCGGAGGCATCACCAGCAACACACTTACCCAGTAACGCAGCGCTATGCATTTCTCCCAGCATATCCAGATTGTTATTGCTGGCGGCACTGTCGGTGCCGAGCGCAACATTGATACCGGCATCCAGCAGTTTCTGCACCGGACAATAACCGCTGGCCAGTTTCAGGTTGGATTCCGGGCAATGCACGACGTGACTGCCCGATTCTGCCAGTAATTCAATCTCGACATCCGTTAGCTGGGTCATATGCACGGCGACCAGATTGGGTGATACCAGCCCTAATTCATTAAGCCGGGCCAGCGGGTGCTTGTTGCTATCGGCGAAGGCCAGCTCCACTTCCTGGCGAGTTTCATGCACGTGCATATGAACCGGCAGATCCATTTCATCGGCCAGTATACGAATCCTTTCCAGCGGAGCATCGGAAACGGTAAAGGGGGCATGGGGTGCAAAGGGGGTGTGGATCAGCGCATCACTACGGTATTTGTCACGCAGATTCAGACCTTTCTCAATATATTCATCCGCATCATTGGCCCAGACGGTGGGGAAATCGATAACAATCAGGCCAACACAGGCGCGTATGCCGACGTCCCGGGCAATACGTGCGGTAATTTCGGGGTAGAAATACATATCGTTGAAACAGGTGGTGCCAGAGCGAAGCATCTCGGCAATCGCCAGCTCGGTACCATCATGCACAAATTCTTCACTCACGTACTGCCGTTCCGCGGGCCAGATATGGTTATTCAGCCAGTCCATCAGGGGTAAATCATCGGCCATTCCCCGGAACAGGCTCATGGCTGCATGGGTATGGGCGTTGATTAGACCTGGAATAAGTGCATGGTCAGGATAATTATTTTCTATATGGCCCTGGTATTCGTTTCTGGCCTGATCGGTGGGCAGGATATCGATAATTCGACCGTCTTCGATAGCAATACTATGATGATCAAGAATCGGGTCATTTTCTATAACTGGAATGACCCAGCGAGCATGGATGAGTGTGTCTATTTGTTTCATTGCCGGCAAGATACCCTGAGCTGCAGCGGGCTGCAAGCCAGCAGGAGTGAAAAAAAACCTGCTGATTCATGATTTTGGCTACAAAAGGTGTTATAAACAGCAGGGATAAATTAATCATCCTGAGTCATCGGTTCAGGAATATAACAATAATCTAATGGAGATAATTGCATGCAGGCACCAAAATTTAGTCGCGTTTTACCCGTCGTTGCCCTGAGCGCCGTACTGGGATTCACAGTAGCTGGGTGTAACCCAAAAGTGACGCGAGTGAGTTCCGAAGAAGTTACTGATTTAAGTGGTAAATGGAATGATACCGATTCACGTCTGGTATCCCGTGAAATGATTGATGATGTTTTATCACGCCGCTGGTTAAGCAATTTTAATCGTAAAAAAGGCAAGCCACCTACCGTTATCGTAGGCACCGTGCGCAACCTGAGTCACGAGCATATTAATACCCGTACCTTTATTCGAGACCTGGAAAAAGAACTGATCAATTCAGGCGAGGTTGAATTCGTAGCATCGGCATCTGAGCGTGGCGAAATTCGTTCCGAGCGCCGTGATCAGGATTTGAATGCACGGGAAGATACGCGCAAGGCGATGGGCAATGAAATCGGTGCAGACTTCATGCTGAAAGGCAGTATCAATACCATCGTCGATGCTGTTAGTGGCGAGCAGGCACGTTTCTACCAGATCGACCTGACACTGATTGATCTGGAAAGCAATCGCAAGGTCTGGGTAGGTCAGAAAAAAATCAAGAAAACAGTTGAAAAGAGCGGCTTCCGTTTCTAGGACTGCTTAATCATAAAAAAATAAAGCCGGACATTCATCCGGCTTTATTTTTGTCTATACTCTTCAAACCCGAATAATCTAAACCCAAAGAGGTATATATAATGGGTTCATTAATGAATGTGCGTATTGGTTCGATACTGGCAGCTTTGAGTTTGCTGGTGTTACAGGGATGTGCGACTTCAGCGCAAAAAACGGCGTCAATGCGTGGTTTTCTGGAACAGAGTCATTTTCAGCAGGCTTTAATGGAAGTTGAAAAAGAAGCCGGTGAATCGACAGATGATGTCATGGTTAATATGAATCTGGGTACGTTGCGCCGTCTGGTTGGTGACTACAAAGGTAGTAATGAAGCCTTCCAGCGGGCCAAAGAAGAAATTGAAAACCTGTATTCAACAAGTATTACCGAGCAGGCCGGTGCCGTCATAATTAATGATGAAACCATCAGTTTCCAGGGGGATCCCTATGAGCAGGTGCTGGTGCATTTGTATATGGCCAGTAACTATCTTTCGATGGGTGACGTAGATGCGGCCCGAGTCGAAGTCTTGCAGTCACATGTCAAAATGGATGAATGGGGTGAGCCAAAAGATGAAGCACCCTTTATGCGTTATTACTCGGGCATGTTATTTGAAATGCTGGGTGAGCAGGATTCCGCACTGGTCTCCTATAGAAAAGCCCACGAGGCGTATAAAACAACCAAACAGAAACACGGCTTAAACACCCCAAGGCAGTTACAGTACGATTTGTTGCGCGTATTGGCGAGCATGAAACTCTGGGACGAATATAGTCAGTATAAAAGAGAGTTTGGCCTGACTAATTACAAAGTACCTTCAACCAGAGGCAAGGGTGAGTTAATTGTACTGGTTGGTAATGGTGTGGCTCCCCAGCGTGATCAGAAAACTATTCAAACCTGGTCGAGTGCACTGGCGTTAAATATCAAAATT
>JAPHRO010000054.1 GCA_026195895.1 Gammaproteobacteria bacterium | reverse complement strand
CATTATCACCGACTACCACCTTGCCGATATTGACGGCAAAAACTTACTTGATCGGGTCAAAGATCTATATCCTGAAGTAATTCGAATTGCCTTTTCCGATCGCCTGCCACGGGAATACATTGTTACGGCGATTAATCGGGGCACGGTACATCGATTTTTACTTAAGCCCTGGAGCAACGATGAACTCAGGCACATCGTGCAGGACATCTGCCAGCAGCATACTGCCTGATAACATAGGTAAACTAATCTGCCCCGTTAAAATACTTTAAGCGCCGCAGAAATTTTTCTCGTTCCAGCGGCACTAACATACCATCAATCAGACTGTTTACGGGTTTTCCAGTAGAGGCGCGATCATCTGGATTTTTCCAGGGCACGATATAAAGCGCTTTAGGTAATTCGCTATTTCCGACGATGGAAATACCTTCCATGTCCAGGCGATCTTCCCCCTGCACATAAGTTGCAATAGTTAACAGCAAACCGGCAACAGCGAATTTTTTAAAAAAAGACATCACATTCTTTCCTTTAAATCAATGATCCAGTTTTTGACTTCATCATCTTCGCCCTGCAACTGTTGATACTGTTCAAAGTGTTGCAACGCACAGTGCAGATCCTGTAGATAGGTGTCGCAGACAATAGCCAGATTTAAGTGTGCATTTGCATGTCCTGGATCTTCCGCCAGCGCCGCTTCATAACTGACCCTGGCCTGCCTGAACTCACCGGCCTTGCGTTGAAAAATCGCAGTTTGATTAAGCGCGGTTACATTTACCGGGTTTCGCTTTAACGCTTCTTCAAAAGCCGTTTTGGCCTGTTCAGGTTTATCCTGTTTTAAATATAACAACCCCAGATTGGCATAAGGGCCAGACAAACGATCATCTTTACCCACTATGTCCTGCAATATTTTTATTGCAGCATCATCGTAACCCGTGCGCATCAAATCCAGTGCGCCCAGATAATTTTTCATAATAACCGGATCAACAGTCTGCTGCTGTGTTTCTACTTCCTGCTGTACCGGCGTCATTTGACAGGCGGACAAAATCAGCGACATAGAAATCAGTAGCAATTTAGAATATTGTTTCAACAATCTCATCATTTCGCTCTTTTTTCGCATAGCGGACGGGTAATAATTCTTTTAATTGTTCCAGACTCTTCCTGACCCAGACACCGTAATAACCTTCGGCTATACGTTTGACATTAATTTCATGGAACTCGATAGCTTTTTCTTCAAAGGGATAAGCCTGTTCTTCCAGCAAAATATCGTACTGTTCCAGTTCTTCTTCATTCAGTTTTGGGGGGCGTTCGGAATTGTAAATTGCCAGCCCGAGATCCTGGTATATTTCTGCAATTCTAAATGTTGCTGCGGTTAACACCTCGGGCACCTGGTAGGCGGCAGTTTCACCGTAGGCTTTAAGCGCCTGATCCATTTTCTGTTTTTTTATTTTCAGGCTGTTCTTTAAGGGCACCGTCAACTGCACTTTTCGATAACTTTCAAATACCGGTTCTGCCAGTGCGAAACTGGCTTTAGCTGCGAGATAGCGAGTGCGTTCAGTGGCGGCCTTACCGGCCTTTTTATCGGCTCTGACGATTTCCTTTCGCCAGTAGCGTGACGATTTCTCATCGTCTTCACGCTGATACAATTCAACCAGACGCTGTCTGGCTTCGATCGCACGTTCCAGTGACTGGGGAAACCGTTTGATAAATTCTTTATAGATTTTTTTCGCCTGCTGCTTAGCATTCACCTGCTCATATAAATCCGCCGACTGCCACAATGCTTCCAGTTTATATTCTTCTGTACCGGGCAGATGGGAAATGCGGGCAAATTCTTCTGCCGCCCTGGCATGCTGTCCATTTTCCATATACACCACCGCCAGTTTACGAGTCACCTCTTCCTGTAACTGATGCTCGGGATTCGACTTCCTGAAAGCTTCCAGAACAACGGCCGCTTTACCCCAATCTCGTAAAGTAATCAGCGCAGCGGCGGCATCATATTCAGCACTGGCAACAATGCCTGTACCCGCCTGAAACTGTTTTACCCGACTAAAATGTTTGACGGCCGATTCAAGATCACCTTTTTCGCGACTTATTTCACCCTGCCGGTATACGGCCACGGCCTGTTTGTCTACTAATGCTTTCCGCGCCGGATTAGATGCCGGCATTAAAGCCAGGGCATTACGGTAGGATTCTTCTGCACTATTAAACGCACCCCATTCAAACTCTATGTGTGCAATCACAACCCAGGCTGATAATTTAAGTGCGTCATCTTCGGGATTTAGAACAATCTGACTGGCTATTTGATGCGCCTTTTCAAACTCACCCAGATTGAACAGTTTTTCAGTTGCCCGGGTTAACACTTTGCTGGCCTGTGGATGCTCAGGAAACTCATTGGCAAACCGAATAGCGGCGTCAATTGCCTGTCGGTGCCATTGATGCTGCTCCAGACCTGTCAACAACTTTTCCTGCAAATCATAGGCGAGTAATGCTGCATAACCGGCCTCGGCAGATTCTGGATGTTTTTTATAATCATAGGCAGTACGCTCATATTGCAATACTGCAGCAGCATACTGCCTGTCTTCATAGAGAATTTCAGCCAGCAGAAAACGTACCTGTGCTGCTTCAGACGCATACGGAAACGCAGCCAGCCAGGTGCGATACCAGCGTTGTGCTTCACGGTAATCCAGCTTCGCGTGATTCTTTTGTGCCAGACTATGATAATGCTGTGCCAGTTCCTTCAGATGCTTATTCAACGCATCAATTTCTGATTTGAAATCCTGTTTCGCATACAGTTTCCAGAATTTTGTTTTCATCCCGTAGCGCTGTACATAATCTTTTGTAGCCGCGATATATAAATCGGAAAAACCACCCTGTTTATAAATATCGATCACCCGAATTAAAAATTCCGGCGACCTTTTATGCAGTTCGTTCCGTGCCACAAATGTCTGATAGGATTTCACCGAATCAGCATAATATTTTTTATCCAGATAAAATTTTGCCAGTTCTTCAAAAATCAAATGTTCATAAACACGTTTCGGCCGAGTTGATAAAAACTCATCTGCAGTAAAGGGGCCTGCCTGATATGAAAAACTTAAACTTATCGCATGCAAAGCATCCTGTAGAAATTCCTGCTGCGATTTACTCAGCGAGGAAATATCGAGCTTATCTTCCATCACCTTTCTATCCAGTAAATGCATAAAAGAATCTACCGACTGATCATATTGACTCTGCTTGAATTGCGACCAGCCTTTTTTATAAACCGCCTGCTCGTAAAAACTGGAACGACTGCCAAATTCAACCACTGCGTGATACGCCTGTTCTGCATCTGCATAGGCTCGCTTAACAAAAAGAATTTCACCCCGTCGAAATTGAGCCTCATCAAAATAACGGGTTTCCGGATATTTTTGGACCAGTCGATCCAGACTATTTAGCGCCGCATCCTGCTGACCGCTTTCTTCGTACTCGCGTGACAATTGATATAACAGGCGATCATTCTGACGATGCGGATACTCTTCAAGCAATGATTCAAACAGACTAATCACCTGCGGCAGGGCTATCTGTCCTTTTTCGATTGAATCATCCCGATCGGCCTGCAACTGCAAAGCTGCCAGGCGGCGCATCCCCTCTCGGCGCATTGTTTCATCGGGCACTGTTTCAAATAGTCGAATAAACCGACTGTATTGCACAATAACCCGGGATTTCTGCACCGAAGCTGGCGTTATATTTTTTCTATCCGACTGATCTATTTCATGGCCCAGGCTGCCAATGCTATCGGTGCGCGGCCCACTGGCGCAGGCAACTAAAAATAGTGCTGACGCAATCACCAGTAAGCCTGTTTTATTCGGTAACACGCTGCGCCTCCAGTTTATCGTATGCCTGTGCCAACGCCAGTCTTGCCTGCACCAGATAGACGTCCAGTCGTTGTTTGCGTTGTTGCAACAATTGCAGTGATAATTCCTTCAGTTTATCGGCATATTTATCGCGTTGTTGCCCGGCTTTAAAAATGTGCGAATTGGTTCTTGTTAATAAACTGGATGCCATCAACTGAATAAATTCAATCTGCTCCTGGGTGGTTTTATCAGAATAGTTTTTATCGCTACGCACTTTAACTAATAGTTCATCAACCAGTTGATTTATTCTGCTCAGTTTTTTTTCTGAATTTGCCAGCAGATAACTGGCTTCTCGATAATTTATTAATACATTAAAAAACTCATCACTTTCTATCGACTGTTGTAGATAGCGCGCCGCAGACCGGTTATCGATCTGCTGAATACTGGCCAGCCAGTTTTTCTCAGAGCTAACATCCAGTGTCTCCAGTACCTGCTGCAGTTGATTCTGTTTTAAATCATTTATGGAAATATCTATTTGTTTAGATTCCTCAATAAAATTATCTATCGCAAGCTGATAAAATTTAACCGATAGTTCTCCCATGCCCAGTTGCTCGTAGGCATAGGGCACAGTCAAAAAAGCTTCCTGCACGGCAGTATCCCGTACATCTCTTTTGCTTAGTTCATGCCAGGGAACCAGCGCCTGTTTATACTGCTGTAAGCGGGCACTGGCCCAACCCGCACCTAGCAGGGCCAGATTAGAATAAGGACCTTTTAAACGCACCTTTTCCAGATAAGGTCTTGCCTGGTCAGCTTTGTTGGCATTCAATAACAGGTAACCCAGTGCCTGATTCGCTTTATCACTTAGTGCCAGCGCTTCCTCGCTATCATCGGATGCCGGTTCAACTTCTCGCAATCCAATCTGTTTCAACAGCTCCATACCCTGCTGATTCTGGCCACTGTTGATCAGAGCAACGGCAAGATTGAAGCGTGCATACAAATCCCAGTTACCCGGCGCCTGCCACCAGTTTTTTTGTATTAAATCCGCCGCCTCCCGAAAGCGTTGCCGGGACATCAGAATCAACGCCTGTAAATGCCGTTTTTCTGCCCGCAGCTCGGGTGCTATTGAATCAACTACTTTAGCCAGTGCAGAATCAGACTGTTCCAGATATCCCAGGTGATAATAGCTTTTGGCCAGATAGAACCAGACTTCGTTTTTAATCGTCGGATTCAGTTCATCCAGTTTAACCAACTGCTGAAATATTTTTCCGGCCTGAAAATGCAGACCCAGCGACAGATATAAACGTCCCAGCATAAGCTGTACATGTTGTTTATTTTTTTTCAGCCGCCCCAGTTTTTCATCTTTCATGATTTCACTGATTACCGCATTCTGCTGGCCAGTATTTTCCAGGTATTGCAGATGACGATAAAATGGCGATGACTGAAACTGTGCTAATTCTGCCGACACTGGCAATGCCTGCCCGAATAAACCGAGCACCAGTAAATACGGCAAGAAGCTTTTAACCGCCCGCATTAACGCTGCTTCCATTCATGGATGATCATTGCTGGCTGCAGGCGAGATTCTTTACTTTCCTGTTTTTGAATAATGACTTCCAGAAAGGCAGGCTGTAGAGTTTTTTCGATAATAAATTTTGCACCACGCTGATAATCCCGGTCGCTAATATAATAAGCAATGAGCTCGTGTTTCCCGGGCTTGATGCCGCCTTTGTAAATCAACTGGGCACCGCCCTGACGCAGCGGCTTTAAATCTTCACGACTGAATTGCTGATTTACCAGCTTCTCACCATCAAGCAACACATTGAGTGTATCCAGCCTGAATTTACGATCAGTATCCATGGAAAAATAAATCACCAGCGGATTGGCCACCTGTTCTTCCAGAATCAGCAAGTCTCGCTCCAGCTCCAGCGATTGCTGCTTGAGTAGCTGCAATCCGGAATCCAGTCCGCGGTATTGGGTGGCTACACTCTCTCCCGGCGATTCTGCACGTAAGGCAGCAGAAACAACCAGCAATAATAGCAACAGCGATTTAAATAATTTAGGCATTTGCTCTGCGGCTTCCTTAAAAAAAACCTGTAAAATCAATCACATGAGATTATATGAGATAAAGAAATTTTATTGCGACTCATTTCACGACTTTGGGAATGATACGGCCACCTGTAGTCCACCCTGCTCGGATTCAGATATCTGAATATCTGCACCGTGCAGCTCAGCGATCTGGCGCACAATAGACAGGCCAATGCCACAACCACTCTGCTGCAGACCTTCACCCCGATAAAAACGCTGGAAGACCTTGTCCCGCTCGTTTTCAGCAATACCCGGCCCATCATCAATGACCCGTAGTTGAATATAATGGGCTAGCAACTGAAAGCTGAGCCTGACCTCACCATTTTCGTGACTATAGCGAATCGCATTATCGACCAGATTGCGCACCAGCATGGACAGGCTGGCAATATTACCCTTCATCAACAGCTCACCTGCATCATCGACCATCACTTCGATATTTTTTTCCTGCGCCATGGGTATCAGCTCGGCTACAACAGCCACACAGAGCTGATGCAAATCCAGCATCTGCTGGGCCTGCTGATGATTGGCGCCGGGTTCCAGACGCGTCAGCGCCAGCAGTTGATCCACCACATGACTGGCTCGATCGACACCTGCGTTCAACTGACTCAGAGCATGTTTTCGATCTTCATCATTGCTCGCCGACTGCGCCAACTGGGCATGGGTTTTCAGCGCCGCCAATGGGGTACGCAGTTCATGGGCCGCATCGGAGGTAAATCGCCGTTCCTTTTCAAAAGAATATTTAATTTTTTCAAATAATCGATTCAATGCCCGCACCATGGGCTGCACTTCAGTGGGTACGCGAGACTCGTCAATCTCATCCAGATAATTTTCATCCCGGGACTTAACTTCATCAGCAATGCGATTTAGCGGCTGCAACCCTCTGCCAACGGCAATCCAGAGCAGCCAGGCCAGAATTGGCAATAATAGTAAAAAGGGCAAAATAAGTCGTTGGGTGATTTTTTCCACCAGTTCCAGGCGCACGTCATAGCGTTCGGCAGTTTGCACTCGATAATGGCGATCACTGTTCCATAAGCCGAATACGCGCCAGCTCACATTATTAATGAGTTGATTGCTATAGCCCTGTTCGATATCCGACAGGGGTTGCAGTGGTGCATTCGCTGAGCGCAGCACCATATTGCCATGGCGATCCCAGACCTGAAAAGTCAGTTTCGATTCGTAATAATGCCCTGCCTCATAGAGCTCTTCATCCTTCTCCTGCTCATTTTTAGTTTTATGATCACTGCCAGCTTCTTCACCATCCATATTCAGAATAAATCGATTTTCCATCAGGCTGGATTGCAGTGACTGGATATTGCCCAGCCCCAGTTCCGTCAGGGTCAGCCCCAGCATCATGCGGGCTGAACTGGCCAATTGTGCATCGAACACTTCTTCGACTTCGTAAATACTCTCTCGGTAGCTGCTCCAGATGGTAAGGCCGCCGACCGTGGAAATAATCAGCAATATGGAAATTAGCAGGTATTTGCGTAAGGACATAATCAGTAAACCGCCTTGTCAACCATGTAGCCGACACCTCGGATGGTTCGGATCAATTTGGAACCCAGCTTTTTGCGTAAATGATGCACATAAACCTCCAACGCATTGCTCTCGACTTCTTCGCCCAGGCCGTACAGCCCCTGTTCCAGGCGTACCCGCGACATGACCCGGCCGCTGTTTTCCATCAGCTCCTGCAATACGGCAAATTCCCTGCGCGACAGATCGACCAACTGACCCGCCTGATATACCTGGTGTGACGCGGGGTTCAATTCGATATCACCATGCCTGATAACCACTTCGGCTCGACCGCTGGAACGCCTGATCAGGGCGCGTAAACGGGCATACAATTCATCCAGATCAAAGGGTTTGGTCAGGTAATCATCCGCCCCCGCATCCAGCCCGTTGACCCGGTCGTCGATGCTGTCCTGTGCCGTTAAAATCAGAACCGGCACAGTTTTGCCCAGGGTGCGCATCTGCTTTAATACCTCTATCCCGGGTAGCTTTGGCAGCCCCAGATCCAGCACCACTACGTCATAGTCTTCATGACCAATGGCCAGCACTGCCGCCTGTCCATCCTGCAACCATTCAACAATATAATCCTGCTGCTGCAGGCCGGTTTTGATACCATCCCCCAGTAAATTATCATCTTCTACCAGTAACACTCGCATATACTGCATCCATCGCATTAATTGCATTAATTGCATTTTTTACAGATTATTTGTTTTGCCTTAAGAATGACTTAAGAAACGCGACCTACCATCTGTCCCATAATTTTCAACAAAACCGGATTATTTCATAGTGAAACGATTGCTAATTATCATAGTCAGTTTTTTTCTATTAAGTTTTAACATGGCTTATGCCGAATTTCCCAAAGCACCTGATCTGCTGCTGGAAACCACTGACGGCAGCATTCAGTTGTCCAGCCTGAAAGGCAAAATAGTCTACCTCGATTTCTGGGCTTCCTGGTGCAAACCCTGCAAGAAATCCTTCCCCTGGTTAAACGAAATCAAGTATCTATATAAAGATCAGGGTCTTGAAGTGCTGGCGATTAACCTTGATAAAGATCGTGCCGCAGCAAATAAATTCCTGCAACAAATGCCCGCAAATTTCCCCGTGGCTTTTGACGCCAATGGCAAATCTGCTGCCAGTTTTCAGGTAACCGGTATGCCCAGTAGCTATTTAATTGATCGAAAGGGTTTTATCCGCGAACGTCATATTGGCTTTCGAGTTAAAGACATTCGCAAAAAAGAACAGGCCATAGAAAAACTGTTGGCTGAAAAACTTTGACCGGACAAAATCTGAGCTGCCTCGGATTATTCATAATAGGTGTTATCTATGTCTCAAATATTTTCTCTGCTACTAATAGCGCTATTGCTATCAGCCTGTAGCACAGTACAACCCTGGGAAAAAGACCTGCTGGCCAAACCCTCCATGCAACTGGTGCCAGATAAACTGGACAACGCACTGGACGAACATATTTATTTCAGTAAAGAAGCCTCTCTCGGGGGCCAGGGTGTAGGCGGAGGTGGCTGCGGATGCAACTAAAAAAATCAGCACATTCTACTTTGGCTAACAAACCTGTGAAATCGATTCGTGGAAAACTCACCCTGGCCACCTGCACCCTGCTGCAGGTCACCGGCCAGACTGCGGCTGCCGAAGAAAGCGAGTGGCAAATTGATACGGCACTGATGGTCTATTCGGAAAGCGACAGCCGTGTCACCGCCATCGAACCCATTATCAGCGGTGAAAAAGAACTCAATGATGAGGAAAGCATTAGCATCAAACTGGTACTGGATTCATTAACCGGTGCCACACCCAATGGCGCCCATGCCTCGTCCGATGTACAGACCTTTACCAATCCCTCGGGCAATAAGGCCTATAGCGTGAATCCCGGTGAAAATCCGCTGGATGATACCTTCCTGGATAGCCGCGTTGCGTTGAGCGGCGATTACACCATGCCGATTTATGATGAGCGCAGCCGCGTCATCTGGGGGGCCAATATCTCCAAGGAATACGACTACCAGAGTCTGGGGGCTTCAGCCACCTTCCTGCGCGACTACAATAATCGCAACACCACGCTGACAGCAGCACTGGGTTTTAATGCGGATACCATTAGTCCTTCGGGCAATATTCCGATCCCCTTCGCTAACATGCGTGTGGCAGGGTCTGGAACTAATCGTAATGGTGACAGTGATGACAAAACGATTGCCGATATTATGTTCGGTGTGACCCAGGTCATTAACCGCAAAACCCTGATGCAGTTCAATCTGGGGCTGAGTAACTCCTCCGGTTACATGAACGACCCCTATAAGGTGATCACGGTGATTGATCCGGATGGTACACCCACCACCAGTTTCCCGGATGCAAATGATTTGCCTTACGTGTATGAGAATCGTCCCGATTCCCGCTCGCGTACGACCTTCTTCTGGAAAACGGCATACCATCTGACCGAAGACGTGATTAATGTGGCCTACCGTTACCATACCGATGACTGGGGCATAGATTCACACACCATCGACTTCCATTATCGTTATGAACTCGATGGCGGCGCCTACCTGCAACCCCATGTGCGCTACTACTCGCAAAGTGCGGCGGATTTTTACACCACCAGCATCAATGCCGGTGCGGTGCCCACCTCGATTAACGAATATGCCAGTGCGGATTATCGTCTGGGAGAGCTGACCACTACCACGCTGGGCCTGAAATATGCCATGCCCATGGGTAGAAACAGCGAACTCAGCATGCGTGCCGAGATGATCAACCAGACGCAAAATGATGTGGGTACACGGGTCGGCGATCAGCTCAGCAATGATCTGACACCTGATCTGGACTCGATGGTTTTGCAGGTAGGATACTCCTTCCGCTGGTAACAGACGATTGTCTTCACCCCTCTTTCATCACGAGAGAGGGGTTGGCCTTGCAGCTATTCGCTCTGGCATAAAAACACACCATATTAGCTTTTCTACTAATAAAATTAATTCATCCATGCAATAAGGATATGAATTGATCAGGCCCGATATCCTGCCCAACAGGGAGAAAAATCGAGTAAAATACCGCTCCACAATTTTTAATAGCCAGATCCGCCTAACCCGTGAATAAATGATTGATGTCAAATCAATCGATCAGGATTACCGCTAGTCTACGGCGATTTCAGATTTTTAAAATGGTGCTGGCCTAGCCGTCAGCGTGATTGTCAACGAGGAGACACTACATGATTAAACCTCATGGTTCAGACAAACTGAATCCGTTATTTGTATACGATTCAGCAGAAAACGATGCGCTACAAAAAGAAGCTGAAGGCCTGGCTTCTATACTGGTAAGCTCTGCTTCTGCTGCCAATGCCGTTATGCTAGGTGCAGGTTACTTCAACCCACTGACTGGCTACATGAACAAAGCCGACGCTTTATCTGTTGCTACAGACATGAAAACAACGTCTGGTCTGTTCTGGCCCACCCCTGTACTGAACCTGGTTGAAGATGCGGGTTCTATTAAAGCCGGTGATCGTATCGCACTTAAAGATCCCAACGTTGAAGGCCATCCTGTACTGGCGGTTATGGACGTTGAAGCCGTTGAAGAATTCAGCGATGCTGACATGGCGCTGATATCTGAAAAAGTTTACCGCCCCAGTCCAGACGAAGCACATCCCGGTGTTGAAGCATTCAACTCTCAGGGTAAAGTTTGCCTGTCAGGCCCCATCAAGGTACTGAACTTCTCTTACTTCCAGACTGAATTCCCGGATACTTTCCGTACTGCGGTTGAAATTCGCAACGAAATCGCGGAGCGCGGCTGGAAGAAAGTTGTTGCTTTCCAGACGCGTAACCCAATGCATCTGGCCCACGAAGAACTGTGCCACATGGCAATGGATCGTTTAGGTTGTGATGGCCTGGTTATCCACATGCTGTTAGGCAAGCTGAAGCCTGGCGATATCCCGGCACCAGTTCGTGATGCGGCGATCCGTAAAATGGTTGAGCTGTACTTCCCGGAAAACAGCGCCATGGTGACAGGTTACGGTTTCGACATGCTCTATGCCGGCCCTCGCGAAGGTGTACTGCACGCAGTGTTCCGTCAGAACATGGGTGCCACTCACTTCATCATCGGTCGTGACCATGCCGGTGTTGGCGACCACTACGGTGCCTTCGACGCACAGACTATCTTCGACGACGAAGTACCAGCGGGCGCTCTGGAAATTGAAATTTTCAAAGCAGACCACACTGCATACTCGAAGAAACTGAACAAAGTTGTCATGATGTGCGAAGCACCTGATCATGAAAAAGATGACTTCGTTCTGCTGTCAGGCACCAAAGTGCGTGAAATGTTAGGTAACGGTATTGCACCACCTAAAGAATTCTCACGTCCTGAAGTGGCTCAGATTCTGATGGATTACTACAAAAGCCTGAACAAGTAATCGATTAGTTTCGGTTTGCCGCTCCTCGCCATCCCTGGCACCGCGGCAAACCGTTCTTCGTGAACATAAAAAACGGCGCTCAATGGGCGCCGTTTTTTTTCGATGCTGTTTTATTCTAGTCGTATTCCTGGTCCTTCCAGGCACGAATAGCTGCAAACACTTCCGCATCGGTGAACAATGCTTTACCCATATATTTTTCTGCCGCCTTTTTAACTTCTGGCTTACCAAAGCGCATAAAGGGATTGGTTTTTAACTCCAGCTCCAGGGTAGACGGTATAGTGGGAATACCCTTTTCCTGTTTCGCCAGCTCTACATTATCCCGCGCTACAATATCCTGATTATCCGGCTCTACCCATCTGGCAAAGCCTATGTTATCCAGTGTATATTCGTGGGCACAATACATTCGGGTTTCCGCTGGCAATGCCGATAGACGATCCATTGATGCAGACATCTGTTCTGCGCTACCGCTAAACAGGCGCCCACAACCGCAGCCAAATACCGTGTCGCCACAGAACACCATACCCTGTCCGTAGTAAGCAACGTGATCAAGGGTATGCCCGGGAATTGCCAGCACTGTAAACTGTAATCCCAGTTCAGCAATTTCGACCTGGTCGCCATCGCTCACCGGCTGCGTAATAAATTCAGCGATGGGCAAATCTATCGACAGCGGTTTTTCTGAAACAATACTATCCGGAGAAATAACCTTCATACCGGGATACTTTTTTACCAGCGCGGCCACCCCGCCGGTGTGATCATAATGCTGATGAGTAATCATGATGGCAACTGGCTGTAGCGATTCCTGCTCGAGAAACCGCATGATTTTGCGCTCATCGCCGGGATCAACAAGGACCACCTGTTGACTATCGTCATTCTGCAACATCCAGATATAGTTGTCGGCAAAAGCAGGGATGGGAATTATTTGCAACATGTTGTAAAGCCTTGCTATTTAAGCTTGTATAGTCGAATGATGCCGGCCCTGGCTGCGCAGACATTGGCGCCGAATAATGATAGTGTATGCCGCGCTATCGTCATAAGCAAAAACAGCAGGATTTAAGTTCGCACTATGAAAATCGTTTCATTCAATACCAACAGTATTCGCACCCGGCAACACCAGCTACAGGCCCTCATCGACAGCCATCAACCGGATGTCATTGGCATTCAGGAAACCAAAGTACAGGACGAGGATTTCCCCATCGAAATGATCGAACAGCTGGGCTATCAGGCGACTTTCCATGGCCAGAAAACCCATTATGGCGTCGCCCTGTTATACAAACAGACGCCAATCACTATCCACAAGGGCTTTCCGGCTGATGCCGAGGATGCGCAACGCCGATTTATCGCCGCCTCGTTTGAAGTGAATGGTAAAACACTGACCGTAATGAATGGCTATTTTCCCCAGGGTGAAAGCAATGCGCACCCTACGAAATATCCGGCAAAGAAAAAGTTTTATGCTGATCTGAGCCAGTTGATTGAACAGCAATATAAACCGGACGAGCATCTGATTGTCATGGGTGATATGAATATCGCACCGGTCGATTATGATATCGGTATTGGTTCTGACAATGCCAAACGCTGGCTGAAGACGGGCAAATGCAGCTTCCTGCCGGAAGAACGGGAATGGCTACAAAAGCTCTCTGGCTGGGGCCTCTATGACACCTTCCGCCAGCAGCATCCCGAGGTAGATGATCGCTTTAGCTGGTTTGATTATCGCAGCAAGGGCTTTGACCGCGAACCGAAACGTGGCCTGCGAATTGACCTGATTCTGGCCAGCCAGCCCATGCTGGAGCAATGCAGCAATACCGGCATTGATTATGCTATCCGGGCGATGGAAAAACCTTCCGATCATTGCCCCGTCTGGGCCGAATTTAATCTATAAACGGATTCTAATCTCCCCCAAACGGAGAAGGGCAAGAGTCTGTGTAGCAGTTATAATATAATTATGATAATTGAGAAAGACCTCTGAGTTGCCCAATCCACTGACCAATCCACGCTGCCGCACCATGGCATCGTCCCTCATTACGCTAGCCGCCATCATCGTGCTGATTTTTGAGGGCGTCCCGCTGCTATTCAAACCGAACCTGTTGAAGCAGGTGCAGCAAAGTGGTGAACTGGTGGTTATCAGCCGCAACAGCCCCACCACCTACTATGAAGGCGCGCAGGGCCCGACCGGTTTCGAATATGAGCTGGTCAAAAAATTTGCGGACTCTCTGGGCGTCAAATTAAAAATTATCACTCCCGACAACCTGCAGGATATTTTTGACATGCTGGACAATGGCAAAGCCCACTTTGCCGCTGCCGGATTAACCATTACCGAATCGCGCAAACAGCGGGTACGTTTCACCGCAAGTTACCAGGAAATCACTGAAAAACTGATTTATCACAATCAGGATAAAAAGCCAGAATCCATTGAAGATCTGGCATTGGGCAACCTGGAAGTGGTTGCCGGTTCCAGTCATGTGGAAAGTCTGAAAAAACTGAAAAAGAAATATCCGGGCCTGAGCTGGAAAGAACACAATGACATGGAAAGCGAAGAGCTATTGCAGCTAGTCGAAAATAAAATCATTGATTACACCATCGCGGATTCGAATGAGCTTAAGATGAACCAGCGATTCATGCTGGAACTGCGGGCTGCCTTCGATATATCAGAACCCAGGCAACTGGCCTGGGCATTCCCCATCACTAAGGATTCCAGCCTCTACGACAAAGCAATGAGCTTCTTCTGGCGCAGCCTGAATAACGGTGACATCACACAATTAATCGAACGCCATTATGGCCATGTATCCAAATTCGATTATGTTGGCAATCGCATCTACGTGCGTCACATTGCAACACGACTCAGCAAATACCAGGACTTATACCAGCAAGCTGCAAAAAAATATAAGCTGGACTGGAAATTACTGGCCGCGATGGGCTACCAGGAATCCCACTGGAATCCCCGCGCCGTTTCTCCCACGGGTGTGCGCGGCATCATGATGCTGACTCGAAAAACCGCAGGCCAGCTCGGCATAAAAAATCGCCTGGATCCCAAAAGCAGTATTTTTGGCGGTGCGAAATACCTGGCCCAGATTAGTGCCCGTTTCCCTGAAGATATCAAAGAGCCTGACCGAACCTGGTTTGCCATGGCTGCTTATAATGTGGGCTACTATCACGTATTAGATGCCAGGAAAATCGCTATTCAACAGGGCAAAGATCCGAACAAATGGATAGACCTGAAAACCACCCTGCCCTTGCTGTCACAAAAAAAATGGTACAAAAAAACCAAATTCGGTTATGCCAGGGGCTGGGAGCCGGTGCGCTATGTTGAAGGCATTCGACGCTACTACGACCTGTTAAATTATCAGTTAGCCAAAAACGTTCAGCAAGAAGAACCCGCACATGACGCTTTTTCTATCCTGCCGCCTGTTCTTTAATCAGTTTCAAATCCCCAGTGCATCCAGCGTCCAGCTAGCTCCCCCTGGTATAGCTGCGGGGTGATGTCGTTCAACCAGACGTTCAATCTCGGCAACTTTTTTTGCAGGCACATCAATCATAAGTAGAATTTCACCATGATGCAGCGCGTCATTAAATTCATCTAAATGCACTCGAGGAACATGCCCGGCAAATAAATAACCTAAAATAAACGCCACCAGCATGATGCCAACTAACAGCGCACTCCACTGGAAAGCACCGAACATGGCCGTAATAACCGCGCCAATCAATGCTGCAAAAAATATTACCAGATCAGTGTTCCAGGCGATTTTTTCGATAATACGACTGACATCAAGCCGCTGTCGCATAGTCGCTTTAGGTAAACTTTTTAGCTGAATACCATTCCTGCCATGGACGTGTATATGCCGCCTCGATACGCCGGACTGGTAGCATTCGGTAACAATATTTTGTGTGAGCGCTTCATTTGGAAGCAGAAAATAAAGACGATGAAACATTTGATAACTCCTCAACAGGTTATACAGCGATACATCATCATTAAACCCGAAGGCCGGTGAAGACCACGGGAGTTTTAATATTTAGAGATAAGCTTTAACCTTCAGCGACGTAATCGGCACTGCTGCTTCCCTTCAGTACAATTTTGTGGTCGTCGTCCCTGTCCCAGTTCAGGTATTCCTGTTTGGATTGTTCAGATTCGAAATAGATTTCCAGACCATTTTCACCATCGCCATCATAAACACAGGGATGTGCTTCAGGATTGATAACTTCTTGCTGGGTCATGGGATCTGTAGTGACTCGGATTATCATGACTAGATCCTCCTGGTTATTAACAATTACATGTATATAATAACCTAGTATTTTAGTCAAGTATTATACGGATGAATGGTTATTTAAAAAAATAATGACTAGCCCCATTCATAAGTAGCCATTATAGCGTTGCCTTTACCCAGAAACTTTACCTCGGTACAGAGATGTTTAATCATTGCAAGACCGCGCCCGGAGAAGCCTTCATTATTTTCCATCGATACCTGTGATTTAGAAAAATCGAACCCTGGACCGCTATCACACACATAAATAGTCAACCGGCCGCCACCGGTCTCTTTGGTTTCGTGATTTAAAATTATCTGAATATTGCCTTCTTCTATGGTTTCAAGTCGCTGATTTTTTTCCATATAAAAGTTCATATATCCATCAGGGGTAGTTTTCATATTTGAATCGAGCCCTAACACACCATGATCCAGTGCATTGGCAAAAATTTCGGTAAGAATGGTATGCACTGTTGAACGTCCATTGGGAATAGATTGCAAGCCATTCACGCCCTGCATAATGTACGGTAATATATCAAAATTACGCAGGCTATCTATATCCAGGCTAAATTGCATCGACCATTCTGCCGGCTTCATCATTTGCTGCACATCATTTTTTATTTGATACTTTACATGTTTAAGATGGCACAATTCCAGCAGGGTAATATCATCACTTTGCTCAGTCTCTTTAGAAAATTCAAGGCAATCATTGAGTATTTTATCGAATAGATGATCGGGTTTTTTAGCAAACCGAACGCTGTCTAATATCCGCTCTTTGCCATACAGTTCTCCCTGACGGTTCTCGGCTTCCATAATGCCGTCAGTTGCAGCTAATATTCGATCCTCATACTGGATTGACTGCATTTCCACATCAAACTTATCAGGCGTTTGTTTAACTATGCCTAATGGAATATTCTGAGATTTAAGTTCTTTGATTATTTCTGTGCCCCGGATCATATGTAAATCAGGCAGGCCACAGTTAACAACAGATACTACGTTATTTTCTCGATCAATACTTATCAACGCTGCCGCCATAAACATCTGAGTCGGCAATAACTTATAAAGTTTATTATTTATCTCGGCCAGGGTTTCTGTAAATGAAAACCCTTTACGGGTCATAGTATAAAATATATCTGCGACAGGAATCGAACCAATAGCGGCTGATAAGCCATGCCCGGTAAAATCACTAATCAAAACATCCATGCCATCTGTTTTATTTCTGTCGGCTAAAATCATATCGCCATTAAATATCGACATTGATGACATTGAATAGCGTAATCCAGTAACAGAATCTTTAATATCTGGATTCAACACATTGCCAAAAACTTTTTTAGCAACATTGATTTCCTGCTGGATGCGAATATTGTGTTTATTAAGCTCTTCATTTTGTATGCTAATTTTTTTGTATAAATCATTGATGCGTAACAAGGCATCGATTTTGGCACGCAAAATAATGTGATTATATGGTTTAGTTAAAAAATCATCGCCGCCGGCCTCAATACATCTGGCTAGTGCTTTTTCATCTGTTAATGCCGTAAGAAAAATAATGGGTATAAAACGCGTAGATCGTGTTTTTATTAATTTTGCCGCCTGATAGCCATCCATTACCGGCATCATCACATCGAGCAATACAATATCAATACGGACTCGATCAAAAATTTCGATTGCCTGTTCACCATTTTCAGCTTCCAGCATTTCAAAACCCGTTTCTTTTAAAATAGCGCGCAACACCAGGCGATTAGTGAGATCATCATCAACAATTAAAACCGTTACTTTTGCAGACATATATATCTAAAATCTTGAATTAAGCCAGTGTGAATAATTTATCAAAACTGGCTATATGCAATATTTCCAGTATTTCCCCACTGCTGTTAATTATCCTAACCTTTGACGATTCCGACTCCGCATGTTCTTTTAATAATAACAGCATACCCAGGGCTGAACTATCGAGATATTCTGTCGTTCCAAGATCAACAATATATTCCCCACCCGTTATACCTATATCTTTATAAGCTTTCCGGAATTCATTATGTAAACTAAAATCAAACCGTCCACTTATTTTTAACCTTACCTGTTTTTTGTCACCTGACACATCCACTGAAATACTCATTAGCCTAACTCCTGCTCTGATTAAAACAATTCAATTTCACCTGCATCCATATCAACGCCTTGACCAGCAACATCAGCAATCACCTTAACGGTTGAAAATCCAGGCTGAAAAATAAGATCATTGATTTGCTGGCCAGTTAGTTAGATTGTCACCTGCAGACACCAGACCTTTTATAATCGTTTTTCCTAACACCGCACCTGGATCAGTACCTTTGCCCTCATCGATTGTTTCAATGACGATATTGCCGACTTTGTAGCAGGTATTTAAACTAATAATAGCAGTTTCATCTTTACCTGCTGTGATACGATCAGCCGGCACATCTTCGAGATATCACCATGCAGATAAAGTATCACTCAGAAAAATCCTGCCTAGTATGCATTAATTTTTTTAAATCCTGATCTAAAAAACAGCCTCAGCAGATATGATCAACGGCATTGATATCCAGAATTAACCAACTACACTTTAAATTCAAATAACGTTGCACAGGATGCAGGCATGCCAATCCACGGATCTCAACGTGATACCCCCTCCATCGATCCCGATGTACCACTCATCATTATTGCTGACGATGACCCTTCTATACGGTTGATGCTGCACCATATCATCGTCAAGGAACGCTATCAGGCGCTTGAAGCCTCAGATGGACGGGAAGCCCTGGACCTGGTTGAAAAACACAAACCCAATCTTGTTTTACTGGACGCTATCATGCCGGAACAGGATGGTTTCGTTACCTGTAATATCATCAAGCAAAAATACCCTGAAATTCCCGTTATCATGATCACCTCCCTGGATGACGATCCGTCAGTGGAACAGGCGTTTCGCTTTGGTGCCGATGACTATATCACCAAGCCCATCAACTGGTCTGTGCTGAAACACCGCATCGGCAGAACATTACAATTTAACCAGTCTGCCCAGCGGCAGGCTGAAAACTCACTCGAATCGCAAATCGAGCAGAATAAATACCGGCTGCTTTTCCGACCTCGAATTAAACTAAGTGATGAAAGCATCGTTGCTGTTGAAGCACAGTTTATTCATTTCGGCTCCGAAGCTCGTCCGCTGATTAATCCACAATGTGCCACACCCTTATCATTAAAAGCCATCAAGAATCTGATGCTAGGCGCCTGCCTCAACTTCAAACAGCTTAAAAATAAAGGACTGATTACCGACAGGCTGATATTGCCGGTGTTTCCTTTTATTGATAACCCCCAATATTATGTCGACATGATCAGAAATATAGTTCCTGAAACAGGAATAGATATTAAATCACTGGAACTCATCATTAATGAAAATTACTTACATGACCCTGTTAGCCGCCAGCTTTATAGCCGCCTGGCCGAGCTGCCGGTAAGCATCACTATTTCTCAGTTCAGTTTTTCGCTGCACTCATTGAATTATCTATTGAAAAATCGCTGCAATTCAATCGAGCTGAACATACCCATGATTCACCATGCCCTGGCCAATATATCGGATGATAGCGTTGATATTGAATGGTTTAAGCGACTACTGACACCCTATAAGAAACAACAAATATCACTGATCGCTGCGGATATTGAATACCCGGAGGAAATTCTACTGGCCAATCAACTGGACTGTAACGAAGCCTGGGGTATCGCAATAAAACCCGCGTTTAGCCCGGAAAACTATTAAGACATTGTCGAATAAAACCGCTGCAAACGCTAAATCCACCCGAACTATTCTTATACTCGTTTCATTGAGTGTCTATTACGGATATAGGGTCTGACTATTTGAAAAAGCTATGAAATTAAAATCTTTTGTTATTACCAGCCCACCGATGTTTATAATATTCCTGACAACAATAATTCCTGTATTACTACTTCCCTCTTCATCTGTTGCCTATAGTAGACGTGCTCTGTAGCTTGCGAGTTCTTTAATCAATATCTACCGATTACTCAATATTAAAATAAGTTTACGATTCACTGGATAAAAAAAGCAGTAACTGTTTATAAAAAATCAGGCATAAATACTCACACCCGAATTCACATCAATAGAAATCATCGTTTCTTTCATTTGATCGGCTGCAGCAAGCTCGGCATCGCCCCTCATATCCTGATCTGTTGACTGGTCTGCCTGCTCGCTTTCTGCATCTGAATATTGCGATACATCGACATCAGCGAGATTCAGTCCCTGCTGTTCCAGCATTTCTCGTAAGCGGGGCATGGCCACATCCAGTGCTTCACGCACTGGCGCATGTGCGGTGACAAAACTCACCGATGCCTGATCATCGTTTATCGCCAGTTTGATCTCCAGCGGCCCCAGATGCGCGGGATTTAATTTGAGTTCTGCATGCTGAAAATTACCGTTAATCATCCAGCTAATCCGTTCAGCAATACTGTTCGACCAGCCCGGGTTTTGTAGCGGCGTCGCGATGCTCGAATTTAAGCCAGACAGACTGGTAAAAGACACATCACCCATCGCTGTGGCAGACGGCGCATTAATAGAAGCAATAGCGGTACTAACCGGCACCTGCTGCAAACTGCTGGCAAGCGCCGCTGCTGAGGCAACGGTTGAGGCCACATTATGCTGCGTATTCTGGGCAGTATTTTGCACTTCGTTTTTCATTTGCAATCTAAATTCGGGCGGCACAAATTTTTCAGTATTATCAAATTTGCTAATTTCTTCCGCGACAGCCTGGGTCTGATTCAGATTAGTTTGCGTCAGTTTACCTGCATCCGGCTGCTGTAGCGAAATAGCGCCAGCGCCAGTCTGCTCAGCAGCCACCGACTGCGGTAACTGATTTGCAACAATGGCAACAGCTGGCTGAGCCGGTAACGGCTGACCAGGCTGACTGGCTACAGGCGGCAAGCCATTGCCAGCGGGCGGCATCAACTGGTGCTGTGAATCGTTTGTTTCATCAGGGTTATCTGCTGCCGATTCATCGGGCTGCAGCGCCAGCAAATGCGTATCTGATTGCTGCAGTATAGCTGCATCGGCCAGCTCCTCCGGCGTGACTTCCGGTTCCACCGATTCGCCTTCCCGGGCCACAATGGTTTCGTTATCTTCCTGATTTAATTCGGTATTTTTTGCTTCTTCGCTGGTGTTTGCAGATTCAGCGCGATCGATCTGCTCAGATAAATGCTCATCAAATCCAGCACCCGCGGAGGCCTGCTGCTGATTATTATCACCGGTTGTTGCTAATTGTTGCGTTGCCGTAGCCTGCAAACGGAGCGGTTGAGTCATTTCCATCGTTATTGCACCTGTGTTGCCATGGTTTCTGTACAACTATGCAGGTGCAAATCACAGGCCAATTATTGAATGATGAGGCTGACACCATGAGCTGACGAAATTATCTGGAGTATTGATATGGAAATTAAGGCTTGCGACTGACAATTCTGGCGCCATGTTCATCCTGCTCTTTCTGCTCCACTTTTTCCTGTGCTTTGAATTCTTCCAGTTTGTATTTTTCCACCACCATACCCAGTGCCTGACTGCGAGAACGGCATTTCAACCAGTCGACTTTTTTCTGCTCACAGACCTGTTGACTGGTCGTGATATCGATCCGAGCCTGCTCTATAGCCTTGCTCAGCTTATCAACGAATAACTGATAATCGCGCAACCGTTGAATGGTCAATCTGCCGGACTGCCCGACGACCAGTTTCTGGCTATATTCTTCCCGATAAGAGAGTAGTTGCTGCAACTGCTGCTCTGCTGCCTGCAATGCTTTCTGGGCCTCGATAAAAAACCGTACGGCATCCTGCTCGATTCGTTCGGCATGGTGGGCAACCGGTTGCATTCTTTTTGAGCGCATAGTGAAATTTCTGGTATCGAGTTCCAGGCTTTGGCCAGGCTGGCCCAGCACTTATAAAACTATTAAACGGCTTCGTTTACCGTAGCAGTTTCCATTCTCGCTGCGGCAAGCTGTGTTAACTGCTGTTGACTGATCTGCAGATTAACCGGTTCGTTGATTCCCTGCCGCATAAATCCGGCAATCTGTGACTGCATCGCAATGGCCTCGTCAATCGCGGGATTACTACCCTGCTGATAGGCGCCCACATTAATCAGGTCACGGTTCTGTTCATATAATGAGTATAGCTGCTTGATACGGTGCGTGGCCTGCAAATGATCCGGACTCACCACCATCGGCATCACACGGCTGACGGATGACTCAAGATCAATGGCGGGATAATGGCCCATATCCGCAAGTTGTCGTGACAATACAATATGACCATCAAGTATGCCACGAGCAGCGTCGGCAATGGGGTCATTGGCATCATCACCCTCGGTGAGCACGGTATAGAAGGCGGTGATAGAGCCCTGGCCGACACTACCATTACCGGCACGTTCCACCAGTTGTGGAATACGGGCAAACACCGAGGGTGGGTAGCCCTTGGTCGCTGGTGGCTCAGAAATCGATAAACCGATTTCCCGCTGTGCCTGCGCAAAACGGGACAGGGAATCCATCAACAGCAGCACTTTTTTACCCTGATCTCGAAAATACTCGGCCACGCTGGTCGCCAGCATGGCGCCGTGAATACGCACCAGGGGTGAGGCATCTGCCGGCGCGGCAACCACAACGGCGCGCTTTAAGCCTTCGGGGCCGAGAATATCCTGCACAAATTCTTTGACTTCACGACCACGCTCACCGATCAGCCCGACCACGGTCACATCGGCATCGGTAAACCGGGTCATCATGCCGAGTAAAATACTTTTGCCCACGCCGGTGCCGGCAAATAGTCCCATGCGCTGGCCACGACCAACGGTGAGCATGGAATTGATGGCCCGCACCCCGACATCCAGCGGCTCTGTAATGGGTTGTCGATTGAGCGGGTTCACCGGTATACCCGCCAGTGGCATGGCCGTCTCGGCGACCAGCGGGCCCTTACCATCCAGCGGCCTGCCACGGCCATCAATCACCCGCCCCAGAAAGGCTTCGGATATTTTTACTTCGCTGGAATGCCCGACCGGAATCACCCGGGCGTCGGGCACCAGACCGCGGCTATCGCCCATGGCCATGAGATAGGTTTTGTCGCCGGAAAAGCCAACCACTTCCGCTTCAATATGATGATTACCCGGTGCCACGATATCGCAACTGGTGCCGACAGCGGCCTGGCAACCAACTGCTTCCAGGGTCAATCCGACCATGCGCGTCAGCCGACCTTCGACCACCGGTTCGGGATTTTGTAAATGCTGCTGCTTCTGTAACAGCGCGCGGGACCAGCGACTGTTACGGTTCTGGTGCATGATCGTTATCTTCATCGTAATGGGGACGATGTTCAGTCAACTGATCCACCAGTTGGGCAATTCGGGTTTCCACACTGGCGTCGATGTGAGACTGATCCGATTCCACCAGACAGCCACCCTGAGTGACTGTATTATCTTCCACGCAGACCCAGTCCTGGGCACTGGTATCGACGCCACCCTGCTGCAGCAACTGAACATCGGCCCGATTGAGGCGCACCCGCACATTGCGTGATGTCATGGGTAGAAATTCCAGCGCTTCGTGAATCACCGCCTGTACGTGATCGATATCGGTACAACATTCCTTTTTCAGTAACAGCCGGGCGACGGTAAAAGCCAGCTCGGTTAGCTGTTTTTCAACGTCTTCGTCGAGATTTTCCAGAGGATGTTCTAAAAATGTAATCAGGTTCTGTAACTGCTGGGCTTTTGCCTGCATTTCCAGCAGACCTTCCTGTTTCCCTGCCTGATAACCCTGCTGGCGCGCTTCTTCGTAGGCCTGCTTTTGCAAAGCCTCGATATCTTCAACCGTCTGGTATTTAAGCTGTTTTTTAAGACCGACAATATTGCCCTGTACCTCGGGCAACACCCAATGCTTAATTTCATCTTCATCTACATTGAAGATCTTAGACAAATTCTTCGCCTCCGCCGCCGAGGACAATATCGCCTTCTTCCGCCAGACGACGTGCTGTAGTTAGAATTTCTTTCTGTGCCGCCTCGACTTCACTCAGACGCACTGGGCCACGGGCCTCCATGTCTTCACGCAGCATTTCTGCCGCACGTTTGGACATATTCTTGAGGATTTTTTCCTTGATCCCTTCGTCGGCACCTTTCAGCGCCAGGGTCAGGGTATCCGATGAAATTTCACGCAATAGCGCCTGAATACCGCGATCATCCACATCATTCAGGTTTTCGAATACAAACATCAGTTCCGATATGCTATCACCCATTTCCTGATCATGCTCATTGATGGTGTCCATAATAGCGCCTTCAATAGACGCTTCCATAAAGTTAAGAATATTCGCTGCCGTCTTGAATCCACCCATGGTTGACTGACTAACATTTTGCTGGCCGGAGAACTGTTTTTCCATGATGCCATCCAGTTCCTGTAACGCAGACGGCGGTATGCCTTCAAGAGAGGCGACGCGCATCATAATATCGGCACGCGCCCGTTCCGGCAGCATTTTCAAAACTTCCGCCGACTGATCAGGATCGAGATAAGACAGCACAATGGCAATAATCTGCGGATGTTCCAGCCGGATAACTTCAGCCACTGAACGTGGGTCCATCCATTTCAGGGCTTCCAGACCCTTATTGCCACTACCCAGTAAAATGCGGTCGATCATGTTATTGGCTTTGTCTTCGCCCAACGCATTGACCATCATGGTACGAATATAATCTTCCGAGCCGATGCCGACACCGGTCTGGTTGCTGACTTCGCCAATGAACTCATCCATCACCCCTTCCATGGTCACCTTGTTCACACTTTGTAATTTGGACATGGCCACACCCAGTGCCTGAACTTCTTTCGGGTTCAGTAACTTGAGTACTTCAGCGGCGTTTTCTGAACCCATGGCCATTAATAAAACAGCCGCCCGTTCTACACCGTTCATGGAATTTGCAGGAAGATTCTCCGCCATAACTTAACCTAAACAACGCCTATGATTCATTGCCAATCCAGCCTTTAACTACATTGGCTACTTTACCTGGATCCTGCCCTACCATCGCCTTGGCAAATTCCACTTTTTCATCATGATCAGAAGGTAACGCCAGTCCCTGCTTGTGCTCGAGTCGAGCCATTTCACCCTCGCCGCCAGCTTCGCCACCTCCTTCTGGTGATGGCAGCACGGGTGCGGGTGGCGTATATTCTGACAGATTCCTAAAGGTTGGAATTACCACTTTAAATAGTAGTATCAATATTATAATACCAGCCAGAACCTGCTTGGTGATATTCTTCAGCAGCGGGTTATCCAGCAGCGATGGCTCCGGCAATGCTTCTGCAGCTTCCACTGGCGTAAACGATGCGTTAATGACATTCACCAGATCACCGCGCTGCTGATCAAAACCGATAGTCTGCTGCACCAGTGTATTGATGCGGGCAATTTCTTCATCGGTCAGTGGCGTACGTTCGGCATTACCGCCAGTACCTTTGACATGATCATCGACCAGTACCGCCACAGTTAAACGCTTAATTAATCCCACGCTCTGGCGTTTGTGTCGAATAGTACGATCCAGCTCATAATTCCGAACGGCTTTTTTGCTACTGTTTAAAGGCGTGCCTGCTGCACCCGGTGCATCTAGCGCACCGGCACCTTCAACCAGTACACCGCCCTCTGGCGGCTGATTAGCCAGCGCACCGGGTACGCCGGCACCCTGCGCCTGATCGAAGGTAGCTGTCTCACTGGACTGTTCACTGCGTACTGCGGTTCGTTCAGGATTAAATATTTCTTCAGTACTTTCTTCCTGGGTAAAATCGATTTCTGCATTGACCGTGGCGCGCACCTTGCCAACACCAATGATAGGTTCAAGCAAATGCTCGATGCGACGTGCGTAATCCATTTCCACCTGGCGCGTGTAATCATATTGTTTCGCCGTCAGGGCAACATTGCTGGATAAATCACCGGAAGATAACAGCCGGCCTGTTTGATCCACCACAGTAATATTTGAGGGTGACAAATTAGACACACTGGATGCCACTAAATGCACGATTGCATTGACCTGCCCCTGATCAATAGTGCGTCCGCCATATAGATTAATTGCAACCGAGGCGCTTGATGTTTCCTGTTTGCGTACAAATACAGATTTTTTTGGAATCGCCAGATGCACCCGTGCCGATTTGACATTGCGCATGGTGCTGATAGTTCTTGCCAGCTCCGTTTCCATGGCATGATGATAGCGCGCACTTTCGACAAATTGCGAAGTGCCAAAACTCTGTTCTTCCGACAACATTTCGATGCCGATCGAGGTACCCTTGGGCAAGCCCTGGGCCGCGAGTTTAAGCCGTGCTTCATGTACCCGGCCCGACTCGACCAGAACCGTGCCGGTAGCCCCATCTAATTTATAGGAAATAGCAGCACCCTGTAATGCAGCTACCACTTCACTGGCATCACGTGGTTCCAGTCCATTATATAAAGCATCATAACTGGGTGCCGCCGCCCAGTAAAAAACACCAACGCCTATAGCGATGCTAACCGCAAGTCCTACTATAAAACTTAATAGTTTGGAAAAGGGCATCGAACTACTCACCGGTACTGCTGCTTCAGCCATTACTCAACCTCTATAATTTTTCGGTTTGCTGTTTAACCTGCAATCACATTAGCGAACCATTTAATCTAAAACTTTTTATCTGTTTTTCGGTAGCAGAATAAACTGCCGTATGATTATTTAACTTGTCGTGCTTTAAACAATATTCTTCGATTGCCTCAGGATGCACTCGATAAACACCTTTTTTAATTCGAAACAGAAACCGGGTATGGGTCGCACTGTACTGACCGGTTTCAATTACCGAAGCCGGCATAAACGATGTGATGTAACCGGTTTCAATATTTTTAAAATAACGCTTAAATTCCTGCAAAGTAACCACCGTACCAAAATCATCTGTAACACCGAGTTTACCTGCAGCAACTGCTTCTAGAAAACTGTCTTTTAGGGTCATTTTTAGTCTCACCATTTTTTAGCTGGTTTTATTTTTTTACTACACCGGCATATTCATAATATCCTGGTAAGCGGATAATAATCGATTTCTCACCTGGGTCATCGCCTGAAATGACACGCTGGATTTTTCCATCGCAATCATCATTTGCGCCATGCTGACATTGGGATCTCCTTTCTCAAATGCCGCAGCCAGTTTGCTTGCGTGCTGACTGGTTTCATTAACTGCATCAATAGAATTTTGTAACGCTGTAGAAAAATCCACTTTCTGCGTTGATGTTTCCAACCCGCCAACACCCATAGGTTGCGCTTTAGCCTGCGATTCCATGACTCGCATTTGAGCCAGTAACTGTTGCACATTCATGTCACTCATCATGTCACCTCTATACCGTAATTCCAGCATCGCGCATGCGCGCCAGTTTATAACGTAATGTTCTTGGGCTTATGCCTAAGCGTTCTGCCGCATATTTACGACTACCATTGCCTGCTTTGAGTGCTTCAAGGATCAGTTGCTGTTCCCTGTCTTTTAAATCACTCACCAGTACCGAGTCCGGTTCTACCTGTATTTTTTCATTGTCATCCAGTGACATATATTCAGCGGATTCAAAATGAATATGCTCTGCATGAATTTCATTGGACGTTTTTAATATCAATGCACGCTGAATGACATTATCCAGTTCACGCACATTCCCCATCCATTGATAGCTCACCAGTTTCTGTTGTGCGTCTGGCATTAAGGTAAGCGTATTGTTACTCCCCGGGTTATGTTTATTTAACAGTCGCTCTGCAATGGGAATAATATCGCCGATACGCTCTCTTAATGGAGGAATCTGGATAGGAAAGACACTGAGTCGATAAAATAGATCTTCTCGAAAACGCCCTGCTGAAACCTCATCTCGCAGGTTACGATTGGTTGTCGCCAGCACCCGTACATCCAGTGGAATTGTTTTTCGACCACCGAGGCGTTCCACTTCTTTTTCCTGTAATACACGCAGTAATTTAGCCTGCAGTGCCGCATCCATTTCTGAAATTTCGTCCAGCAACAAGGTGCCGCCCTGGGCCTGCTCAAATTTTCCGGCATGTGCCTGATAGGCGCCAGTGAAAGCGCCTTTTTCATAACCGAATAAAACAGATTCCAGCATATTTTCCGGAATCGCCGCACAATTAATCGCGACAAACGGCCCCTGCGAACGCTTTGACTGATCATGAACATACTGTGAAAAAATCTCTTTACCAACGCCACTCTCGCCACACAGAAGCACCGTCGCTTCACTTTGCGCAACGCGTGCAGCCAGCAATTTTAGTGACTGCATTTTTTCATCTGTTGCTACCAGGTCATCCTGTTCGTGGCGTTTATGCTCATTGTTTGGCAACAAACGTTTAACAACCGCCAGAAAATCATCCGCTTCAAAGGGTTTGACCAGATAATCCGAAGCGCCCATACGCATCGCATCGACTGCTTTTTCGATAGTGCCATAAGCCGTCATCACAACAACCGGGGTTTCCTGATCCTGTTGACGAATACTGTTTAACAGATCCATGCCATCCATCGGTTGCATCTGCACATCCGTCACGATCATTCGAAAGGCCTGATCATTTAATTTTGTTAGTGCCTCCTGACCATGCTGGGCAACGGATATGGAATAGCCAGAAAATTGCAGGGTGTCGCTCAAGGCTTCGCGCAAATTAATATCATCTTCAACGATTAATACATCGGTATGACTCATTTAATTTCTCCGCTTTTCTGCCCAGCCATGTTTAAAGGCGTTGTCATTTGTCCGCTGGGAAGAAATTGCTCGCCGTTATTCAAAGGCAAACATAAATAAAAGCTACTGCCACGCTCTAAACTGGAACGAACCAGTAAATCACCATGATGGGCCTGCACAATTGATTGGGCTACCGCCAGCCCCAGACCTGTGCCGCCGGTGCGTTCCGAGTAGAAAGGTTCAAAAATATGTTTTTGCTGTTCGGCTGTCAGTCCCGGTCCATTGTCCCGCATCGCCAGAATGAGATGATCCATTTGCTGATACACTTCCAGCTCTATCAGACATTGTTTGTCACTATCTTCTGCATGGCAGGCTTCTATGGCATTTTCTGCCAGATTGCATAACACGCTGACCAGCGCATCGTTACTGCCTTTTAAAATTATTTCGTCCATGGAAGAAATAATTTTTAATTGTGTATTACTCATTTGTAAGCGGGATTCAATACGCGCATTAAAGGTGACCAGCAGTTTATTTAAACTAAAAGAAACATCATTGAACTCACCGCCTTTTGCATACATCAGCATGTCATTTATCAATTTTTCTAAATAACGCAAACTGGTACGAATTTTTTCGACTGCTTTTTGCTGTTGTCCGGGGTGAATATCCAGCTTATCTAGCTGAGACGCATAAAGAACGGCGGAAGATAATGGTGTTCGCAATTGATGGGCCAGCCCGGCGGCCATTTGTCCCATGGATGCCAGGCGATTCTGCCGGGAAGCCAGATTTTGCAACAGGCGAGTATTACTCACATCATTCATTAAAATAATTTCGCCTGCATCATCCAGCGCCTGCTTGCTAATACTGAGTATTCGGCCATTTTTTAGCACCACATCTTCAGCATCCATGGACTCTATACTGGTTTGCAATATGTGATTCCAGCGCCTGCCCTGCAGACTCATTTCAAAAAAAGCTTCTGCTGCTTCATTGCTGGTATGAATACGATCATGCTCGTCAACCACCACCACACCTGCCGGCAATGCGGTGAGCAGTTTTGCCAGACGATCCGCCAGCTGCTCTTTTTCGGCCAGTTGATTGCTGCGCTCATTACGCGAGCTGGCCAGTTCTGCGGTCAGTTCTGCCGAACGCCGATCGAGATCCTGGTAGGATTTCTGTAACTGTTCAGACAATTGACTGAAGCGCTCGAATGCGTTGACCAGGCTCTGCTGATCCTGAATAACGACTGACTGTTGCTGGAAGCGGGCGTTTTGGCTCATGACGTCTTTGTGTCACCTGATTGATGTTACAAAGACTCGAGCATTTAATGTGCCAGATTTAAATACTCAATATTTTCAATCACTTATAGATTACGCAATCGATCAAAGTCAAATTTATGGCTTATTTTTCACGACAGGAAAGAGTACCGGCTGCTAATTATTGATGCCGTATTTTTTGAGTTTTTCAACCAGGGTCGTACGACGCATTTGAAGTAATTTGGCGGCATGGGCAACCACTCCATCGGTATTATCCAGTGCCTGTTTGATTAATTTTATTTCCATTTGCGCCAGATGCTCTTTTAAATTCAGACCATCCGCTGTGATTTCCAGCTCAGTCGCTGATTCTGTCACAGCAACCATGGGTAAAGGCGATTCGGTCGCTGCGGCAGTGGCGACAGAAGGCTGTGCCGCGATAATTTCCTCGTCCTCGTCGTCTTCATCACAATTGCCAAACATTAACGAGGGGTTAAAGGCTGCCTTGCTGCCTTTTACCGTTGCCGGCAAATACTTCGGCGGCAGATTTTTAATATCCACCACACCACCGGGGAACAGAATCGTCAGCCGCTCGACCAGATTCGCCAGCTCGCGGACATTGCCGGGCCAGCGATACTGGCATAAGGCTTCGGTTGCCGCAGCCGTTAACCGAACACTGCCGCGTTTTTCCCGCTCCAGTTTTTCAATTTGATTCTGCAGCAGATAAGGCACATCATCCAGCCGCTCGCGTAGCGCGGGCAATTCAATGGGAAATACATTTAACCGATAAAACAGGTCTTCTCGAAACTTGCCGTCACCAATCTGCTGCTCAAGATTCCGGTGGGTGGCCGCCAGAATACGCACATCGGCATTAATACTTTTATTACTGCCCACCCGTTCAAAAGTACGCTCCTGTAGTACGCGCAATAATTTCACCTGCATCGGCAAACTCATATCACCAATTTCGTCGAGAAACAGCGTACCCTCTTCTGCCAGTTCAAAGCGCCCCTGACGCGAACTGATCGCGCCGGTAAACGCCCCTTTTTCATGGCCAAACAGTTCGCTTTCCAGTAAATCACCGGGAATCGCACCACAGTTCACCGGCACAAAACTGTGTTTGCAGCGATTAGATAAGGCATGCACATTGCGCGCAACTACTTCCTTACCGGTTCCCGACTCCCCCAGAATCAGCACACTGGCATCGGTTCTGGCCACCTGTTCGATCATGGTTCTGACATATTGCATGGCGGCACTTTGACCCACCAGCTTGGGAATGTTATCGAGCATTTCACGGCAGGCAGCGCTGCCTTCTTCACGGGTTTTATCGTGGAATTCTTTTGCCCTGGCCAGCGCATCAACCACCGGCTGGTGTGTCAACGGCATGTCAAGGTGGGCGATGACACTGGGATTTTGTGAATGGTATTTTTCAAAGTTTTCAGCGGGCTGATTAAATAATACAACCTGGTAGCGGTCTTTATATTCGTCAATCACCGACACCGCCTGTTTCTGTGCTGACAGGTCGTGAAACCTCCCCAGCAAAATGGCGGTGAAATCATGCTGGTTCAGATTGGCTTTTAATTCATCAAGCGTTGATGCATAGGCCGTTTCATGTCCCAGAAAGGACATTAAACTTTTGATTTCATTGAATATTTGTGTATCGTCTTCAACCAGGAGAATTTTTGAATGCGGCGCTGCTGTTGTCATATTAAGAACTGGGCTTTAGGTGGATACTGTACTGAGTAAAGCAGGTATTTATCTATATGTCAAAAACCCGACTTTTCTTTTTTTCTTTTAATTCAAAAGCTTAACTACTTATCCTGGATAACCACACCAGATTAATCATAAGCCTGGTTGAAATCCACCGAACCAGTCCACCGGCCATCATTTTATTCCTACCAGTTAATGACTTTTTCCATCTATTCATTAATATATGTACTGAATAAGCGAATAATTTCAATGACTTAAGTAATCTAAAAAAACATAAAGAATTTTCTAAAGTTTTCTCCAGTCGGGCCGCTAAGCTTACTGAACGAAGCATAAATGCTCGATATAACGCTACCAAGCGCTAACCAAAGCTTCCTTTAAAACAGAAACATTTAAAGGAAGGGAGGAAAAAGTCATGCCACAAGTTGTTAACACCAATGTCGCGTCGATCAACGCACAACGTAACCTGAACAAATCACAAAACTCCCTGCAGACTTCACTTGAACGTTTGTCTTCTGGTCTGCGCATCAACCGTGCAAAGGACGATGCTGCGGGTCTGGCGATTTCTGATCGTTTCACCACACAGATTCGTGGTCTTACTCAGGCCGTTCGTAATGCGAACGATGCTATATCCCTGACCCAGACGGCTGAAGGCTCATTGAGTGAATTCAGTAACATTATGCAACGTATTCGTGAACTGAGTTTACAGTCAGCGAATGCTTCAAATTCATCTTCTGACCGTTCCGCACTGAACCTTGAAGCACAACAGTTGCTGCAGGAACTGGATCGTGTAGCTACAACCACATCATTCAACGGCCAGAAAATTCTAAATGGTAATTTCGCCGCACAGCAATTCCAGGTCGGTGCAAATGCCAATGAAACTATTTCCGTTACTGTTGGTAATGCCTCACTAACAAGCTTGGGCTCATATCAGGCAAACGGCGCAGTAGCCGTAACCGGCACAGCCTTTGTTGCGGGTGATGTGACTATCAACGGTGTTGATGTTGGTGTCTCTACCGATAGCTCCGCAGAAGCCAAAGCAGCATCTATCAATAATGTTACTGACCAGACAGGTGTAACAGCAACGGCTTCGACTTCACTATCGGGCGCCAACACACTGTTAAGAAACCAGAGCCTGAGTTCTGGTGACCTGTTAATCAATGGCATCAATATCGGTGCTGTCGGTGGTTCAAATACTATCGCAACACAGGGCGCCAACATAGCTGCCGCGATTAATGCGACAACCAGCCAAACCGGCGTAACTGCAGTATCTGACCTGAACACGGGTGAATTAACTTTAAGTTCTGCCACCGGTAAAGACATTGCCATTACCTCAGCAAATGGCACAGCCGGTTTAAATCGAGTAGAAAATGCGACCGGCCTTGAAGTCCGTGACGCCACAGCAACTGCCTCTACTACTACGGTTGACTTTGCCAGTGGTGCGGTTGGTGCTGCAGGTGTATCTACACTGACTGTTGCCGATGATAACTTCGCCAATCTGCAAACTGTTACCATGGGTGGTGTCACCTTCCAGTTTGATAGTGGTAATGCTGCAGGCACCACCAGTGTCGGCGGTTTTATTTCATTAGGTGCCGTAGCCACAGGTGTGGGTAGCGGCGCCACCAATGCAACAGCCATAATAACTCAGGGTGAGGCATCTTCAGCTTCGGATAACACTACTATTGCTACTGGCGGTGCAGGTGTTGTACAAATTACTTCAGACGTACAAACTGCCACTACTACGCATACAGATATTTCTGCTGATGCAGGTACAGTAGCCAATAACGCAACACCGGGAGTCGGTGCAGCCGTAGGCGATACCCTGAACGTGGGCGGTGTGACCTATGAATTCGTCATGCCCTCCGGTGGTACTGCCTCTGCAGGTAATGTTGCGGTGTTCCTGGGTACCAGTGAAACGGATGCAGGCACTCAGATGCACAATGCCATTAATGCACAATACCTAGCCGGCAACACCAATATCCAGTCAACCGATGGTGGTGCCGGTGTCATTACCCTGACTTCTGATTTACTCGGTTCCGGCACAAGCAACCTGACGGTTACCGAAGTATCAACAGGTACCGCAGCCGCAGTGGTCGGTGCAGCACCTGCAGCGGGTACAGATGGCGTAACAACCAACCTGACCGGTCGCGGCATAATAGAACTAAACTCGGCCTCAGTATTCAGTCTGGCGGGTAACGCACTGGCTAAAGCAGGTTTTGCTGCTGCAAGCCCACAGTTGAACGGCCTGAACGCAGTTGATATATCCACTGTAGCCGGTTCTAACTCAGCCATTGCGGTCATTGATGGCGCCCTGTCACAGATCTCCACCATCCGTGCGGAACTGGGTGCGATTCAGAATCGTCTCGACTCAACCATCGCCAGCCAATCCAATACTATCGAGAACCTGTCAGCGGCACGTTCACGAATCCTGGATGCTGACTTCGCTGCTGAAACAGCTAGCCTGACCAAGTCTCAAATCTTGCAACAGGCGGGTATTTCAGTATTGTCCCAGGCCAATGCACTGCCTCAGCAGGTTCTGGCACTGTTACAGTAATCGTGGAGATAGGTCATTAATATCCATAATGACAAGTCGATCGAATTATTCCAGGGGACTTCCCCCTGGGATTCTTCCAGTTTGAACAGGTGAAGATTATGGCTACAGATATAAATATCACTGTACCTTCCTCTCGCCCGGCACAGACCCCGGCTAGTATTTCTACGCGCCAGAATAATACCCAGAGTAATTCCGCACCGGCACAGCCGACTGTGGAAAAAGCCGTTTCTGTAGAAACCAAAGAAGTCGCTAGTAAAATTACAGAAAAGGTGGAAAATTCAGCGGAAGAATTACAGGAATTTCAGGAGAGACTCGAAGAAGCTGTCAGTAACATAAATGAATATGCACAAAATATTGAGCGTTCGCTGCAATTTAGCATATCAGATACTGACGGACGTACTATCATCAAGGTTATAGATTCTGAAACCAATGAAATAGTACGTCAGATTCCTCCCGAAGAGGTGCTGAGCATTTCTGAGCGACTGGGATCTGCGGGTAACGGGGGACTGTTGTTTCAGGCGAAGGTCTGACAAAAATGTTACGGTTGGTATAGCTTTTGCTGTACCAACCGTAACACTATTTTTGCCGATCCCTTTTGAGAGGTACACACATGACAACCATCACTGCAGCAGGTTCAGGCTCCGGTCTCGATATTGAAGGTATCGTGACCTCGTTGGTTGAGGCTGAAAGGGCTCCAGTAGAAAACCGCCTCAATTTGCAGGAAGCAAAAGCACAGGCAACTATCACCGCCTTTGGTTCACTAAAAGGCGCTCTTGCCGATTTCCAGAAAACGGCCCAGGGGCTGCAAGATCTTGCCGATTTTCAGACCAGGACGGTAATATCCAGCAACACTGACACATTTATCGCGACCGGCACTAACGAAGCCGCTACGATTAACACCAGCATTGAAGTTAGCCAATTAGCGAAAGCCCATAAACTGGCCTCGGATGATTTTGCTACCAGTTCCACGATTGTTGGCACGGGCTCACTGGTCATCACATCGAATAACGAATCTTTTCAGATCAATGTATCCTCTTCCAATCAGACACTGGAAGGCATCCGGGACAGCATTAATGATGCAACTAATAATGTGGGCGTTAGCGCCAGTATCCTCACTGTAGATGACGGTTCTGGTGGCACGGTATCCAAACTTATATTAACGGCCGATACCACCGGCACGGACAACGAAATTAGCATCGTAGTTGATGACGATGATGGTAGCGATACTAACAACAGTGGATTATCTCGCCTGTTTTTCGTCGCGGGTGATATCAACAATCAAATGACTGAGGTGGATCCAGCCCAGGATGCGCAAATTCTGGTCGATGGCTTCCAGGTCAGCAGTAATACCAATGTATTTGAAAATGCCATTCAGGGCGTCACCATCACTGCGGTGGAAGCTGATCCCGGTGTTGAAGAAACGCTGCAGGTTAGTCTGGATAAACTGGGTACTCAAACCAAAATTGAAAATTTTGTTGAAAAATTCAATAGTTTGATAGATGTTCTAAACGAACTTACTGATTATGATTCAGCGACCAATACCTCTGGTTTATTAACCGGCGATGCCACTGCCAGCGCCATTGAAAACCAGATACGTAGAATTCTCGGCAATTCGGTAACCGGTATAAACAGCCAGCTTACTAACCTGGCAGAACTCGGTGTTCGCACTGAAAAAGACGGCAGTTTAACCATTGATAACGATGTTCTTTCGGCCGCCATAGATAATAATTTCGATGATGTTGGCAAAGTATTTTCTGGCGACGATGGCATAGCCCAGCAACTGGATGACCTGCTCAGCCAGTATCTGGATAACAGCGGTATTCTTTCTACCCGTACCGATGGACTGGATCGTGAACTGGATGAAATTGCTATTAAACGATCCGACCTTGAGTTGCGTCTGGAATCGGTAGAAAGAAGAATCCGCTCACAGTTTATCGCCATGGATTTACTGGTCGCCCAACTCAATTCAACGGGTACTTTTCTTACCCAGCAACTCGATATTACCAATAACATTGTGAAAGACTTTGGCAACAATTAACAGGTGAACCATGAATACACAAAATGCAGTTAAACAATACCAGACAGCCAATAGCCAGGGGAAAATAGAAGATGCCAGTCCTCACCAGTTAATCCATTTACTTATGGAAGGCGCACTTACCCGCATAGCTCAGGCAAAAAGCTGTATTGCACATGATGCCATGGCTGATAAAAGTGTACAGATAGGTAAAGCTATTTCAATTATTGGTGGCTTACAGGGTTCATTAGATATGAATGCTGAAGGTGATATATCGGAAAACCTTGATGCCCTTTATGATTACATGGTCAGGAAATTACTTGATGCCAATGTAAAAAATGATCCTGCAATTCTTGATGAAATCAGCGGCCTGTTACGAGAAATTAAAGATGCATGGGATAGCATACCTGCAGAGTTTCACCATGCCACACAAAAAACAGCCAGCAGGTAATCTGCACTTGATTACAATATGATCAAACAACATATAAATTCTGACTGGCAAGACATTATCGCAAGCAGTGAAAAACTGCTACGTATGGCTAAAGAGTCTCTATGGAATGACATGGTTGAAATTGCACAACAGCGAGACCAGGTCATTCGCCGGTATTTTGAACACAATCCAGTCAATGATGATTCTGCCAGACAATATCAGAATCGGATCAATCAGCTAATAAAAATTGATCAACAAATTGCCCAGCTACAGCAGGCAGCACGTATTGATTTATCTGATGAATTCAATGAGTTCCGTAAAGCAAATAAAGCAGCAACTGCTTACCAGAACTGTCCCTGACCAGAAGTTTAATGTATTTCGTCGTTTATATTTAATACTCTGGATATCAAATATCCATATAAACTCTGGCTAGATTTAAATAAAGTTAAATAAGCTTAAATTCTGAACTGTAACAAAAGTTTGCTGTGCAATCTGCAAAGCCGTTGTCTGAAATGTCAGATTACTGGTTGCTTCTGCATAATCAATATCCTCGATGTCAGAACGCACCGCCTGTAACTGTATTACTTTTGCTTCATTATCATTCATCTGGCTATCAATTGAATTAATCCTTCCGCCTATACTGGTTTGTACATCGATAATATTTTCTATTGCACGATCAATATTGTTCAATGCATTAGCAAACTGTTGCGACAGAAAGGCATCATTCGATGCGCCAGGTAAAAATGTCTCATTACCACCAACAGTAATGGTTGCGGCTGATACTAAACTGCTGCCACTATTGGTTAATGTCATGCTGGCATTGTTACCCAAGGTACTACCATCATCATCAGCAACATTGTTGATTACCAGACTATTACTACTTGTGCCATCGCCGCCGCGGCTCACAAAAGAAATATCACTACCATTCAACTGAAACGTAATATTCATACCCGGTGAAGTGCCTGCCAGAGTATAGGTCCCATCCCCATTATCGGTAACATTAGCGTCGGCATTAATACCATTCGCGGGATCCGTTAACAGTGCGGTAGCAATACTGAGATCTGTATCGCCACCCACAACGGTATGGGAAGCACCAACAGTTCGCCCATCGAACACCATATCAAAACTAACAGTGTCGCCAACATCAAAACCATTGGTGGTGTAAGCGCCACCAAAACTACCTCGAACATTTCCCGAGGCCGGGGTTTCCATATCTCTTATCAGATTACTTACACTGGTAAAAACATCCTGATTTCGGCTTGCCTGTACGCTAAACGAATCATTAATATCCGGCGCGCCTTTGATATCCACTTCAATGCCATTAAAAGCGATGACACCACCATCAGAATAGGTCTGACCTGCAAGTACCGTGGCGCCAGTGGTATTATTGACAACGTCATAGGTGTCTGTGGCAGTAAACTGTATAGTGAAGTCATGGGGCTGATAAGCACCGGGATCTCGTAGTGATCCCGTCGAAATAATACCTGAGCCGGAATTGGTTCGATCAGAATCTACACTGAACGTGCCATTGCCAGTGCGTATATGCTGGAATATTTCCGCACCGGTGTTATTGCTCACGACCTGACGATTGCTACCAATTTGTAATGCCAGTTGGCCCTGATCACCATTGTATTGATAGTTACCCAAACTATCTTTGGTAAATGCCTGGGTGCCAGATTGAAATCCAGAAAATAAATATTCACCACTGGCATCTCGCGTATTAGCATAACCATAAATTTCGTCGAGATTTTCTCGAATCTCCTGCGCAATAATTCTCTCTGACTGTAAATCATTTAGCCCAGTGTTGGCAGCCTGTATCGTTAACTCACGAATTCTCTGCAGTACATTTTTCGTTCCATCCAGAGTAGTTTCTTCAAGGTTTAAACGTTGTTTGGCAAAATCAGCATTTTCCTGATACTGATCCATCGTGGTTATTGCATCATTGAGATCAAGCACACGCGATGCCGCACTGGGGTCATCAGACGGCACCAGATTTTTTTTACCCAGAGATAGTTGTTCCTGCGTTCGCATCAGCTTTTCCTGCTGATCAAGCATATTTTGAACACCCTTGATATGCATATATGTTGTGGATACTCGCATAATCTTACCTAGGTTACATCAATCAATGTCTGGAAAATAGTATTAGCCGTTTCTATAACCCTGGCCAGCGCCTGATATGCCTGCTGGAAACGGATCAAATCAGCGGCTTCTTCATCCAGGTTTACACCGGAGATACTTTCACGTTCGGCAATAGCACTATTCAACAGGCTTTCTTCAACATCACGATTAATATTTACCTGTTGCGTAACAACACCTACCTCAGAGGTTAACGCGCTATAAGACTGCTCAAATGTAGTGGTGCCATTATCAAGAATTTGCTGGGTTCTCAAATCAGCCAGCAGTAAAGCATTCTGGTTATCCGTTGCTGCGCCTACGTTTTCTTCGACTGTTAATACATCACCCGCAACTGCTGCGCCCGTTAACTGAACCTGCCAGCCATTCTGGCTGACAGTCATACCTGCTGTGTACGCAACATTGTTCTGTAATACAGTAGCCGTGGCTCGATCAACCACATCAAAGGTGCCGGCGGGGTTAGCAGGATCAAAAAAGATATCGACAGTATCCAGCAAGTTAGCATCGGTAACATCAGTTATTGTGCCGGTGGAAATCGAACTATCGCCGATATTCGCGACATTACTGGTAGTACGTATTGGCGAGGCGGCTGCTATAGCATTGGGATCAGTAATCTGCGCTTGAAATCCCAGAGCGCCATTGCGAGTTGGCCGAATGTAAAATGAATCCCCAGCAACAGCACCGACACCGGAGAAATCAAAATCCAGTCCATCCACATTAGCAAACACCGGGCCTGCTGCGGGACCGGCAACCACCGTATTATCTGATTCCCGTGTAATGGTATAAGCACCTGCCGCAAAACTTGCGCGATAATCTGAAACCGTCAATGCGGTTGCATCACTCACGGTAACCGTGGGCACACCTGTGGCGACGTTATTGTTTATATTGGGTAGTACTTCGGGATTGCCCGAACTGAACATGTTACCACCCAGATTACCGTTAAGATCATAACCCTGGACATTCTGGTTATTGAATGATTCCGCCATGGCAATGGCGGTTCTACCAAGACGATTTTGCGCGGAATCCAGCAGGTTATCCCTGAAATCCAGCAAGCCGCCTATTTCACCACCAGTTAAATTATTAGTGATATCAATATTTCCACTGGAGCTTTGCACGGCCACAGCCAGTCGATCTGGCTGTTCAGCATCTGCCATTGTGGTTAAATTAACCGAATGCGACCCGGTGACTAGCAACTGCCCTGAGCCCACCAGCACATTCAGCGTACCGTCGGTTTGCTCCACCACTGATACGGTGATTTTTTCTGATAACTGCTTGAGCAACTGTTCACGCTGATCGAGCAAATCACTGGGCTGATTATCCGACGCACCGATGCGGGCGATGCTATCATTGATGCGGGCGATTTCAGTCGTCAGCGCATTAATATCACCCACTTCATAGGTGATCCGATCATCAATTTCCTGCTCCATTTTTTGCATTTCTGTCGCCAGTGACTGAAAGCGTTGATCCAGATTTTCGGCCGCACCCAGCAGGGCAACTCTCGGCGCATTAGCCGACGGATCATTGGCCACATCATTCATGGCATTAAAAAATTCATCCAGCGCCGGCATTAGACTGCCCTGATCGTCAGCAATCAGGTTTTCAACTCGGGATGCAAAAGAGCCGAACATATCAAGACGATGAAAACTGGAACTAAATTCACGGATATTTCCGGTGGTGAATTCGTCAATAACGCGGCTAATATCCGTAAGATTTACACCCTGTCCCACATGGATATTACCAAAAGACTGTGGCAAGCGAGAATTCAACTCCACTCGCTGGCGACTATAACCTTCGGTGCCCACGTTAGAAATATTGTGAGAAGTGGTGGTCAGTGCTGTCTGATAAGCAGTCAGACCACTAACAGTAGTGTTTAATAAATCAGCCATAAGACTTTATTCCTGAGGTTAACCCCAAACACGGCTAACCCGCTTATTACTTAAGTTAGCGGCACATCTGCCTCATTCTTGAGTGCTGTAGTTCGCATTTGCAGCAACTCGCTATTTCGAATCCGATCAATTTTGGCGGCATAATAGGGATCGGTTGCATACCCTGCCTGCTGCAGGCCCCTGGCATAAGCATCCGGATTATACCCTTGCTCCAGCGCCTGCTGATAACGGGGACTGGATTGAATAAACTCCACATAGTCGCGAAAAGCATCGCCGACGGAATCATAGGCGCGAAAATTCGCCTGTTCCCGCTGCATGGCACCCTGCCTGAATTCCAGTGTAGAGACCGAAACGGTCTTACCCTGCCAGCGACCATCCGCCTTGATGCCAAACAGGCTATAGCTGTTCTGACCATTTTCCAGGCTGCGCATATACCTGCCCCAGCCGGTTTCCAGTGCTGACTGAGCGATCAGGACTTCGGGGTCGATTCCCAGCTCATCCGCAGCCTGCACGGCATGAGGCCAGATGTCCTGGATAAATTCTTCCGGCTGCTGCCAGCTATCCGACTGACTGGTAGCAATCCCCTTTTCCTGGTAGGGGTGCTCAATGGCTGAAGTCTGTGCTACCGGCCGGGTTACAGCGATCGGATTTTTAAAATATTCAGCCAGCTCTGTGGAGGCTTTTCCATCGGCGGCCTGCGGTGGGCTTAACTGTCGCTCGATAACCGCCGCCAGACCTATGCCCCTGCCAGATGAAATATTCATACTCAACTGCTTGTCATACATATCCTGATACATGCGTTCCTGATTGCTGCCGAACAAACCACCCTCAGGCATCGCATCCCGCATGCTTTTCATCATCATCTGTACAAACATCGATTCAAACTGTTCCGCAACCTGTCTGGTAGTGGCCGAATTTTGCTCACGGGCACCGCGACGCATCTCGGTAAAACTATGAAAATCAGTGTACAGAGGCGTTGATGTTGGCGTGGTCATGACTAAATCACTATCAACTCGGCGGTTAAGGCACCGGCCTGCTTCAGTGCTTCTAACATGGCCACCAGGTCACCCGGCGCCGCACCGACCCGATTAACCGCATCCACCAGTTTCTGTAATGAAACCCCCGGCTGGAACAGAAACATGCGCGCCGCCTCCTGCTCGATATCAATCTGGTCACGTGCAACCACTTCGGTAGTACCCCCGCGAGAAAAGGGCGCCGGCTGACTAACCAGTGGATCAGCAGTAATGCTAACCACTAAATTGCCATGGGCGACGGCGGCTTTTTTCACCCGCACATCTGCGGTGATCACAATGGTGCCGGTACGTGAATTAATAATGATTCGGGCCGGCCCGTTATCCGGATCAACCTGCAGGTTTTCAACAAAAGAAACAAACTCAACTTTTTGCGATGTTGTCGGTGGCGTTAATACCTGTACCGATACCGCATCAATGGCCTGTGCGCTATCTGGCCCCAGCACCTGATTAATCGCCGCGACCACCCGTTTTGCCGTGGTGAAATCGCTGCGATGTAGATTGAGTACCAGCTTTTTCATATCCGCGAAGGGATTGGGCACTGCCCGCTCGACGGTGGCGCCGTTTGGAATGCGACCGACGCTGGGCACATTCACCGTGACTTTTGAGCCATCGCTGCCGGCAACACCAAATCCACCAACCACCAGATTACCCTGTGCAACGGCATAAATCTGTCCATCGGCGCCTTTAAGTGGCGTCATCAATAAACTGCCACCGCGTAAACTTTTGGCATTACCCAGGGATGAAACCGTAATATCGATGGTCTGCCCCGGTTTAATGAAGGCGGGCAATTCCGCGTGAATGGAGACAGCGGCAACATTTTTCAGTTGTGGATTCATATTGGCCGGCAAGTTGATGCCGTACTGCAACAACATATTCTTGAAGCTCTGTACCGTAAATGGCGTTTGTGAAGTCTGGTCACCGGTACCATCAAGCCCCACTATCAGACCATAACCGCTCAGATAGTTACTACGCACCCCCGCTACCGAAGCAATATCCTTAATACGCTGTGCTTCAACGGTACTGCTGAACAGTAAAAATAAAATGATTGCCTGGTAACTACCGCGCCAAAACATCGCTTCTCTCCAGTTATCTAATTGGCCTTAACAGGATAAATGCAATTCGGGGGCCAGTTTGTTGTTTGACGTTTGAAAGTATTTCAAATTTTTTTATTTATCCTGAGCGAAGCCGAAGGATGACAAAGTAATTAATGACTTATGACGAACGACTTATAATTAATAACTTTCTACAAAAAAGCCCGCTATGCGGGCTTAAAAAAAACAAGTGGTTGAGAGAAATATTAGAACGGCCACCACTTGCTATTCAGGAATTGTGTAAACCAGCCCTGGGTATTGCTGTCAGCAATAAAACCTTCGCCACTATAGGCAATCTGCGCATCCGCCAGTTTGGAAGACTTCAGGGTATTATCAGATTTCACATCCTGTGGCCTGATGACGCCGGCAATGCGGATATATTCTTTACCCTGATTTAAAGTAAACCACTTTTCCCCCTGCACGACTAAATTACCATTGGGCAAAATATCGACCACGGTTACGGTGATTTCACCTTTCAGGCTATTGCTTTGACTACTGTCTCCTTCACCGGAAAATTCACGTTCAGGAGCCAGATTCATTTCGAAAAGATTGTCGCCATTACGCGTCACTGGCCGACCAAATATGGTGGGTGCAGCCATGGTGACTTCATCTTCTTTACTTGTTGTCGTTGCAGCATTTTTACTGGCGCTGGTGCTTTCATCCAGCAGAATGGTTAACACATCGCCAATACGGTACGGCTTGGGATCTTCAAATAAAGAGATGCTTCGCGGCTGAAATAAAGAGCCATTATTGTAGTTTGGCTTGGGGGGTGCAACCGGCCTTACTATCGGTTCAAAATCCGATAGTTCAGGCGGTGTTGTTGCACAGCCAGCCGCCACAACAACCATCATTACACCAAGACACTTAAAAACTGTTTTGAACAAATGCATCATCTACACCTTGCCTAATTCTCTATGTGCTTGCTACTACAGGTTATTACTTACAAACTGCAACATTTGATCCGTTGTCGAAATTACTTTTGAATTCATTTCATAAGCACGTTGTGTTTCAATCATATTCACCAGTTCTTCAACCACATTGACGTTGGATGTTTCTACTGCGCCACTGGTAATGGCACCGAGTCCATTGAGACCTGGCGTACCGGTTTGAGGTGAACCACTGGATGCAGTTTCAAGAAATAAATTATCGCCGACAGGTTGCAGGCCGGTGGGATTAATAAAGTCAGCAGTTTGAATATTGCCCACCTGGGTAGGTGTTGCATTGGTACCTACCACCACACTAACAATACCATCATCACCAATAGTAATACTTTGCGCATTTGACGGAATACTGATTGCAGGCTGCAACTGATAACCTTTCGCCGTGACCACCTGACCATCGGCATCAATCTGAAAAGAACCATCACGAGTATAAGACAGCGTACCATCAGGCTTTAATATCTGGAAAAAGCCACGCCCCTGTACCGCCATATCCAGCGGGTTTCCCGTTTGCACCAGATTACCCTGGGTATGTAGTTTTTCAGTCGCCACTACCCGCACGCCCGTACCGATAGACAGACCAGAAGGTGATTGTGTATCTTCCGATGTCTGACCACCCGACTGTTTAATATTTTGATAAATTAAATCCTGAAATACTGCCTGATCTCTTTTGAAACCGGTGGTATTCACATTAGCCAGGTTATTGGAGATAACTGACAAACGTGTTTGCTGTGCATCTAAACCTGTTTTCGAAATCCAGAGTGCGGGATTCATGTTGTATCTCCTGCTTAATACCTTAGTTAACTATTTCTTAATAAACGTGAAGAAACTTCATCGTTTTCCTGTGCCGTTTTCATTAATTTAACGTTCGCTTCGAACTGTCTTGCATTTTGAATAAGTTCAATTAATTCGGCCACCGGATTAACATTGCTGGTTTCAATAACACCTGAAGCCAGTGTTACATCAGCAGCTAATTGTGCCGGCTCACCGGTTTTTGACTGCATTAAACCATCTGCATTTTTTTCGATGTCATCCGCATCTAACCTCACCAGTTTTATGCGGTCGGTTATTGCCATCGAGTCGGCACTCTGGCCAACAGGAATAACACTAATTGAACCATCGGCTCCAATTTCAATTTTTTGTGCAGGCGGAATAACAATAGGTCCTGAATTACCAATTACAGAATATCCAGTACCCGTGGTTAAAAAACCATTTTGATCCAGTCTCAAATCACCGGCTTTGGTATAGGCTTCTTTACCATTATTATCCTGCACGGCAATCCAGCCATCACCCTGAACGGCAACATCAAGATCCCGTTTGGTGGTTATAAAACTACCGGACTGTAAATTAACTTCTTTGCCAATCTGCTGGTTGTACACCCGGGTATTAAAACCCGGGCCTTCCACATGCCAGTTAGCAAAAGTATTGAAATGCGATTTAAAGCCAACTGTATTTGCATTCGCCAGATTATGGCTAATATTGGTTTGAGCCTGCATTGATTGCCTGGCTCCATTCATGGCGATAAATAACATTTTATCCATCAGTTACACCTTCAACTTAACGAATATTAATAATGGTTTGAGTAATGGTATTTGCCGTTTCAATGGCTTTTGAATTCGCCTGAAAATTGCGCTGTGCAGTGATCAGATTAACCAGCTCAGCGGTTAGATCCACGTTAGAGGTTTCCAGTGCACCGGACTGAATCAAGCCAAAGTTACCGGAACCCGCTTCACCTGCAGCGGCCGGACCAGAATCAACAGTTTCCGACCAGGATGTATTACCGTTCTGGCGCAATCCCTGGGGATTATCAAAACGGGTTAGCGCAACTCGTCCTAACGAGGTGGTTTGTCCATTGGTAAAGTTTGCACGCACCAGTCCATCATCGCCGACTTCAATGCCACTTAAACGACCGGTAGAAAACCCGTCCTGACTTAATGACTGCACGGAAAATGCACCCTGGGCTTCCTGGGTTACCGTATTACCCTGATTCCGAAAATCCACTGTTAGTGCAAGTGGCGCAGCACCATTGGTCAGTGCAAAAGCATTATATGCAATTGCACCGCCACCGGTTGATGTTGCCGGGTCGAGTACACCAGACGCATCAAAATCGAGAATTTCTGTCGTGGTTGGCGTTGCAACTGCACCATCAACGGTTGAGCGAACTTCCCAGGTGTTATTTGCATCATTGGTCATGATGAAATAGTAGGTCATGATGTGGGATGTACCCTGTGAATCAAACACCGTAGCTGATGTTGAATGATGATACGAATTTGCAGGCGGTGCAGTACCCGCACCCAGGGCCGCATCGATAGCCACCGTGGTTAATGCAGGGCTAACGCCCGCCGGTAAATTTAAATTCATATTCACTGTACTGGTCGCCTGTGGTGTGCCAACAGTATTAGGCACCTGCAAAGGTACAGTTCCTGACAAACTGGTAGTGCTTGATACACCGGTTGTCGCGTCGACAGGAAATACCTGTAAAATCTCACCGCTACTATTTGCCACCAGACCATTTTGATCTACCTGAAAAGCGCCTGCTCGTGTATAAATCAGTTCACTACTGGTCTGATTGGGGCGCATAACAAAAAAACCTTCACCACTCACCGACATGTCCAGCGTATTTTCAGTAAATTCAAGATTCCCCTGACCAAACTGTTGCGACACACTGGCCAGTTGCACACCTGCACCTATGGCATTAGATGCAGTGCCCAAAGGTGATGCCGCAAAAACATCAGCAAACTCTGCTCGTGATTCCTTAAAACCTGTTGTTGCTACATTAGCAATATTATTACTGGTCACATCCAGATCAGATGATGCTGCGTTTAATCCACTGAGTGAAATATTAAATGACATTTTTTGTCCCCCACCTTACAGGATTTGATTAACTTGATTGAAACCCACCTGTCCAAGGTGCTCCAGTTCCACTTGCATTTCTTGCCCGATGCCACCCAGCGTCAGGCTAACGACATTGGCCGAAACCAATGGCGTTAAAGATTCTGTTTGACTACCATAAGTCGCTTCCACTTCAACCTGATAGCGTCCCTGCGGTGCTCTTTGACCATTCAGAGTTACACCATCCCAGTTAAACCCGAGCAATCCGGCGGGTTGTGGACCTAATTCAACACGGCCCATCACTTCACCACTGGCATCATAAATATTTACGGCAACATCTGAAGCACTTGAACTTAGTTCAACCGCACCATTGAGTGAACCTGTATCAGGCAAGTAACCCTGGTTATGACTAACCAGCACGTCGCGACCAATTATGTTGGTGGCCTGTAAGGCCTGACTGGATTGCAAATTCGTTGCCAGGTCCAGGGAAGCAGCAACCAGATCATTAATACCTTCGACAGCGCTAAACTGTGCAATCTGGCTCATAAACTCATTATTATCCATAGGTTCCAAGGGATCCTGATTGGCCAGTTCAGTGGTCATTAATTCTAAAAACTCTGTCTGTCCAAGCTCACTGCTACCAAGTCGATTTTCACTGGTATCTACGCGGCTACTTAAACCTGGAATATTTTCATATGGATTTATTTCCATGACTTAACCTCTTAGGTGCGACCTAGTTGCAGGGTACGTATTAACAATTCTTTTGTGGTCGACAAAACTTCCACATTATTCTGATAGCTACGCGAAGCAGAAATCATATCGGCCATTTCTTCTATGGCACTGATACCGGGGCTGAAAACATAACCTTCTTCATTAGCCAGCGGATGATTGGGTAAATAATGGGGTATGGCTGCTGTATCGCTTTCGACAATTTCACCGACTTTGACGGTAGCCATGCTCTGGTTACTGCCTAATTCGGTATTCAATACACTTTCAAAAACCGGGTGGCGTGCCTTGTAAACTTCTTCAGCACTCCCCGCCATGGTTTCTGCATTGGCAAGGTTACTGGCAACCGTATTAAGCCGCAGCATTTGTGCGCTCATACCAGAACCCGCTACATCAAAAACTTTGAAGACTGACATTTATTCCTCACTCGCCTTTAAAGGCATTCGTCAGGCCAGATAACCTGCGCGACAAAATCGTCATCGTTGTCTGATAACGCACGGTGTTTTCCGCATACGCCGCTTTTTCCATTTGCACATCAACGGTATTGCCATCGGCAGAACTTTGAGTGGGTATGCGGTACTTGATGCGGTGATCCAGATCATTCGAAGATAAATTAATATGGCCTTGCTGTGTCGTAGTCATGGATAACTGATCCGATTCAGCACCCTGTAACACCTTGTTAAAATCGATGTCGCGCGCCTTGTAATTCGGCGTATCAGCATTGGCCATATTTTCGGCCAGCAACTGATTGCGACGCTCAAACAGCAATAACGCGTTATCGTGGGCACCCAGGTATTTGTCAAAATTAATCGGCATTCAATTTTCCTCTTGCAAGTATCAATGCAAAGGAAATGCCAAAATTAATTTTTAATGATTTTCAACAACTTAGTTGAATGGTGATATTAAACAAAGGATGTTAGCGGCAAGAATTGCCGCCTGCGGCAAAGATCGGGGAACAGTCTGAAACCGGTTTAAGACTGGATTAATACGCTTTAAGACGATACACAACACCGGTACTGGCACGCACCATCTCAAATCGATCACAATATTGTGCTATAGATTCAGAAGCGCCTAACATGAGAAAGCCACGGGAATTCAGTGCATCCGCCATCCGATTCAGAATATCGGTTTTGGATGCTGCAGAAAAATAGATCAGTACATTACGACAAAAGATCACATCAAACTTACTCAGGGCAGTATAACTTTGCAGTAGATTAAGTTCCCTGAATTTTACCCGTGAACGAATGTTGGCATTAACCTGCCACTGATTGCCAATGGCTGAAAAATAACGCCGTTTGCGTTCTTCCGATAATCCTCTGGCCAGGGCCAGGGCATCATATTTGGCTTCCCTGGCCTCTGACAAAATGGCCTGCGAAATATCGGTGGCCGTAACGTCAATTCTAAAACCCGGGTTATGCATCGCATATTCATCAGCCGCCATACTGATTGAATAGGGTTCCTGGCCACTGGAACAGGCGGCAGACCAGATACGAACATTCTGTTTTCTGTCTTTCTTATATTCGTCAAATATTGTTTTTGTCAGCACTTCGAATGGATAGGTATCGCGAAACCAGAGGGTCTCATTTGTCGTCATGGCCTCAATGACTTGTGTGCGTAGGGGTGCGGATATGGATCGATTGAGCTGGGTCACCAGATCCTGCAGCGAGGCGATACTATTTTCACGCATCAATCTGCTCAGGCGACTGGACACCAGATAGTGTTTGTTATCACCCAGCACAATGCCACATGCCTGCTCCAGAAAATTCTGGAAATTTTTATATTCGTCAGGTGTAAAACTGGTGGTCATTCATTCATTCATTTTATCAGCCCAAAACAGATCTGGGAGTTTATTGTTTTATCCAGGCGGGTTCAATCGTCCGAGAGGTTTTCCATGCCCGCATTGATATCTTTATTATTAATAATATTCATCACACTATTGGCCAGTTCATTGGGCTTAAATTTGGGAATGAAATGATTGGCCCCAACTTTTTCCACCATACTATTATTAAACACACCACTCAATGAGGTATGCAACATAACATAAAGGTTTTCCAGTCGAGGATCCTTACGAATTTTAGTGGTCAGAGTATAACCATCCATCCGCGGCATTTCGATATCGGATATGACCAGTGCAATTTTTTCTTCGATTGGCGTACCCTCATCTGCCCATCCCTGCAATATTTCAAGACCTTCCTGCCCATCGTTTGCCAGGGTGCATTCAATACCCACTTTTGTTAGCACGCGTTTCACCTGATTTCGCGCTACCGATGAATCATCCACTACCAGCACATGCTTCGGTTTATCGGTTTCCAGCGCGCCCGCATCATCAAGAACCCGCTGATCAACTTCCTCATTGAGTCCCATGATATCGGCAAACACGCGTTCCACATCAATAATCTCAACCAGCTCTTTATCCAGATGAGTCACTGCTGTCAGATAACTGGATGCACCACTGCCTTTCGGTGGGGGTAATATTTCTTTCCAGGTCATATTGGCAATACGATCGACTGAATGCACCAGAAAGCCCTGGGTAAAACGATTGTATTCCGTGACGATTACAAAACTTT
>JAPHRO010000077.1 GCA_026195895.1 Gammaproteobacteria bacterium | reverse complement strand
GCCAGGGAATGGCTCCAATGCATCCCACCTTGACTGGTGGGTATTACAATTTGGGCATTTTGATTTATATTCCATTATTTTTCCTTGCTACACATAACGTCTGCCTTCAGCGGAGCAGGCGCGTCAGCGACTGCGTCCGCTGGAAGGCATTGTTATGTGTTTTATTTCTCAGAATATCCACGCAACTAAAAGCCAGATAATTACAAAGAAAAGAAAGAACCCGCCAAGAATAAACTGAATTTCACCCAACAGCCCATCACCGGAAGTGATTGCAAACACTATCATTATTACTACCGTAACAAAGAAAGATATTACCGCAGAGTCCTTAAGCCCTAGACCTGGTGAAAGATGAACCGTCACTATCTCCGACAGCATTGGGAGCATTAGCAAAATAGCGACCCCTAACACCAAAACCAAAGCAATAAGGGCTATTGCTATTTTTCGGGACTCATCTTTGTCTTTATTGTCTGTTTCGCCAACCATAATGATTACCCACCATTCTGGCGTGCTTTAATAAGCTCACGAATTTTATTTGGGTCAGGCATTCCGGTTGCGACAATTTCTGCTGAATCTCCGGCTGTATATATTTCGATAGCTCCTACACCAAATATTCGATTGAAAAATGACTGCTTAACTTTTGTGGTTCTCACACTACTAATATTAACCTCTGAACGTTCTTTACTCAGAAGGCCCTTTTCAAAAAGAATTTCATTTTCTTTCACAGTTAATTTTGATGCTTTGTTTTGAAGATGCCAGACAAGTAAGATTAGCAAGCCTAAACCGAACACTGGTATCAGCAGTAGAGTAATAATGAACCCGATTGGGTTGTTTTTGAACATGACTGGATGTTCGGAATATAGCTCACTCATTGAGTTTCTCCTTGATTGTTGTTTTTACACATAACAGTGTATTAGGTTGATGTCGTGTTTGCGGGGGATAGGTGGATGTCCATGTATCACTTTTGTTATTCTCCCTTTTGTAGAACATAATACATGTAAATGGATTTTATGGAAATAAGCTGCAAAGGAGATTGCAATGGATTCTTCCGTTTCCCGTTTCTGGGATAATTATATTAAAAAATCAATATCTTATGGTGTTAAGCCGAATGTTGTTCGATGGTATGTGAAACGTGCTGAGGACTATATTAAAGTGCATTCGTCGGTGCGTCTGGCTCAGCATACTCCGCAGATGCTGGAGCATTACCTTGAGGAGATAGGTAGACAATCTCATTTAAAAGACTGGCAGTTTGTGCAGGTAGTTGATGCCCTGCATATATTGTTTGTACATATGCTGGCGACGGGCTGGGCAGTTGAATTTCAATGGGACTACTGGCGAGGAGCTGCCCGTGAACTACCGGCCAGTCATGGGACCATTGCCAGATCAGAATCAGTCGATGATTTTTCTATTGCGCAGGCTGGAAAGTTTAACAAAACAATAATGGGAAAATTTCCCAGCCTGTTTGAGCGTCTGATAATAGAAATCAGGATGCGCCAGTATTCGATTAAAACTGAGCAGTCTTATGTGGGATGGGCAGGGCGATTTTTACTGTTTACGGGCGAGGCTGAAACTGAAAAGCTGGATGCACACCATATCACCGAGTATCTGGAGCATCTGGCCATTAAGCGAAATGTGGCGGTAAATACACAAAATCAGGCCCTGAATGCGATTATTTTTCTGTTTAAGCATGTGCTGGGAAAGAACAATATTGAGTTAAGTGAGTATGCGCGGCCTAAACGTCCGAGGCGATTGCCGGTTGTATTATCAAAGCCGGAGGTCCGGACGCTGTTTGCATCCTTTGCCAATGATTTCTATCGCATGATGGCAACACTGATGTATGGCACGGGGATGAGGCTAATGGAGTGCGTACGTTTGCGAATATGCGATGTGGATTTTGATTATGCGCAGATCACCATACGAAGTGCAAAAGGTGGTAAGGACAGGATGGTGCCATTGCCTGCGAGCCTGGTCGATCAGTTGCGTGAACAGCTTAGGCACGTGGCTGAGGTTCATCAGGGTGATCTGGCGGTTAACTATGATGGGGTTCATTTGCCAGGTGCTTTGGCGAAAAAGTTTCCCGGTGCTGGTAAACAGCTTAAGTGGCAATATCTGTTTCCGGCTTCAAAGCTGGCGGACGATCCGCGAAGCCAGAAAATACGCCGACATCATTTGCATGAAAGCGCAATTCAGCGGGCCATCAGGATTGCAGCTGAGAAGGCGGGTATTAACAAACGAGTAACATCACATACATTGCGCCATTCATTTGCCACCCATTTACTGGAGTCGGGCTATGACATTCGTACAGTGCAGGAGTTACTCGGTCATGCGGATGTGTCGACAACGATGATTTACACTCACGTGTTGAACAAGCCGGGAGTGAGTGTGAACAGTCCGCTGGATGTGTTGTGATAATACCGCCCCTTTTTAATGATCAGGGGCGGTGAGTTTTTTAAACCAGTTGCAGTCGCAGTATGCCTTCCATTTTTTCCGCGGTTTCCGATTTGCCGGTGCGGCTATCGCCCACCAGTGCCACGGTGATGCTGACTTCCGAAGGTCTGCCTGGCATGCGTTTACGTTTTTCTATAGCCTGTTGTTTGATCAGGCCGATCAGGTCTTCTGCCAGGCGTACTGGACCTTCCTGTTCGACGCTCTCGCGATTCGCAAAACCGCAGCGGGTGATGTCTTCATCGCTGCTGCCTTCATAGGCGCCGGCCATTAACTGGCTGTGGGCAACGCCTACTTTTAATTCGCCGCGGTTAATCAGGATGTTCATGTCGCCGATGAAACCTTTTTCGTTGTCGGAAAATTTTTCATACAGTGCCGGGTGTAAAATCTCGTCGTTGTTATCCACTAATAGCGGAAAGGGGTTGGCCCAGTAACTGCTTTCCTTGGCACCGCGGTGAGTCTGGGTGGAGCCTGCGGCGACACGTTCGCCGAGACGGAAATGCTCCAGTGCGGTTTCGATGTGCATGTCGGCCTGGATGGTGGACTCACCGGGCTCCATCAGGGTGAAGTTGTTCATGTACAGCAGCACGTCCAGTGGATCGTCGCGGAACAGTTCATCGACATCGGTAACCGGTACGATCTGGCGGGCATTGGAGCCGGTGTCTTTGTTGTAGCCCACTTCGCGGCCGGCCATTTGCAGTTTGGCCTGGTCGCTGAAACCGTCGAGACAGGCAAAGGCGCCGGTTTCGGTGCCGGTGAAGATGGGGCGGGTGATTTTGTCCTGTTCGTTTTTAACCAGGCTGATCTTGCCCATGTCATCGGCTTTGATCAGCATTTCGGCGATGTAGACTTCCTCGTCTTCATCGAAGCGCACTACGTAGCGAGTGCAGCCACAGTGCAGTGGCAGGTCGCCATTCAAAATGGCCAGCACATTGTGCAGGGTCAGGATGGGTTTTTTACAGTAGCCAAAATATTTCAGTTCATCAATATCGGGTACCACACCGATAAGCAATTTATTCTCTTCATCGTAGAAGTAGCCCAGGTCGGATAGATCGGAGTCCGGCATGCCGAAGAAGAAAATACCGTCGGCCTTGCGCTGGTTGATCAGGTCGGCGGTTTTGGTGAATGGGAACAGGTTCAACAGGCCCGGTTCCATTTCGATGCAGCCGCGGGATTTGTGGATGAAGGTAATGATGAGTGAGGTGCCTACCTGCAGCGGCACGGATACCCAGTCGTCGATGTCGATTTTGGACTGGTCCAGTGGGTTGTGGTCCAGCTCATAAAACGGTTTGGCGCGCTTGTTGGAGGGTGTGGAGTAATCAACGCCGGTTTTCATGTCAGCCGCTATGGTGAGCGGAATATGTGACAACAGTGCGTATTCGGCCGGGTAATTAAAATAGTGCCCGGAGATTTCGCCGGCGGTGACATTGGGTGATGCATCCATTCCCGGGGTGCGGCGCACGCCCTGGTCGAGCCCTACTTTGTTTAACAGTTCGCGGCGGGTTTCAATAATCAGGTCATCAACGATCTGGGCTTTGCCCGAAACCTTGTCTTTTACCGTTTCCGGTGTCTCTATACCGGTGGATACCACGTCATTTTGCAGGCGCACCAGGCGGGTATAGCCTTTGCCTCGATAATGGTGGAAGGCGCCATCGATAAAGCGCACCAGTTCGCGGGCCTGTTCTTCCTGTTGTCGGGTTTCAAAGCCACTGGATTCGAGAATCTTGATCAGATCGCTGGTGCGTATTTTTTTAATAAAGTCGATTTTGTGTTCGGCTTCATATCTCTGATTCTGGGAGCGTCGCCCAAGATCCTCGATAAATTCTGCTTTATAAATTTTCAGAAAGCGGGAGAAGGCCAGGCTTCGGAGTAGTTGACCAGGGGTATTACACCCATCACGTATTTCGAGGATTTTTTCCATAATGGCTTTGTTCAGTCGTGATTAACAGGGCTTTGCATGATAAACCCTGGGCCGGTAACAGGCCAATCAGGGATTTATAGCGCAGCATTAAAATTTTTAGCGCGGCTGACACTGGTTAAATATCAGGCGCTTGATTGAGTTCGCTTTATTATATGGATATTCATGGATAAGAAATTGACCTGCCACAATTGACCACTATTCATCAGCGGATTTCCAGATTGCCTGCATCGTATCGCCATATCCGAAGCTTACATTCTTATACCAGAGCAGCACATAAGTGTTGTGAATTTTCAAAGCTGGAGAAAAGCCATGAATAGAAAAGCATTAATTAGCGCAATGGGTGTAACACTGTCGGCGTTTGTCGCCATCGGTTGCAATGGTGTCAGGCAAAGTCATTCGATGAGCGATGAGTCGCTGCTGGCCGAACAGTTTGCTATGGAGTCGGTGCCGTCCGATTCACCGGCGGCTGAAGCTACAGTTGAACAAAATAGCATCGAGACCAATGAAACAGACGTGCCGGTGGAAGGCGATATGACACCCATGGTGGTTGAAATAGCCGAAGCAGCTCCTGAGCAAATTTCCACTGTCGATGTCGCGCAGGAAGAAACCGCGCAACCGGATGAGCTGCAGTTTTATTTCGCCAGTAACCAGACGGATGTGAAACAGGCCGATTATGAAAAATTAATTGCCCACGCGGAATATTTAATCAAACACCCGGATATGAAACTGAAATTATCCGGTCATACTGATCAGAGTGGTAGCCGTGAATATAATCAGCAGCTGGCTGAACAACGTGCTCAGTCTGTTGCTGCAGTATTAATCGAATATGGTGTGCAGCCAGCGCAAATTGTTACCGAAAGCCTGGGTGAAGATTATCCGACTACCGGTTACGAGCATGCCATTTATGATCGTCGGGTCGAGCTGGAATATTCTGCAATAACCCGCTTAACCGAAAGCAGTTTCTAAACCACGCAAGGGGGTCTGTTGCCGATCCGCGTCACTGTACCTCACCAGTGACCGGTCGGCTTTTTTATTGTCTGAAAGCAGAGAATACTGTTTTGATGACACGGTCATCCAGTTGATTGCGATAGCGTTTGCCGCGATTTATATCTTGCGATGTAAAATGAATCAGCAGTGTATGAGGGTTAATTTCTTTGTGAAATAAATTGAATTCACCCTTCAGTTTCTGTTCCATAAAAACGAACTTTATATTTGGATTACGAGCCAGCATTTTTTCCTGACAGCGATGGTAGTCAGTTATTGTGTTCTGAAACAGAGTGCACACAAAAACCACCGGCGTGGTTGAATCCAGAAAGTTAAGAAATCTTGTAACACAACGTTGGTAATATTCGTAATCCTGCTGATTAATTAATGGGTTTCGATGATTAAAAAGTTTTTCGTGATAAATTTTATGCCCGGCACGCTTGCCGTCATCAAAGGAAAACATGTGTTCTTTGTTCATGAAGGTGGCGAAATTATCATCAAGGCAGGATTCAAGCACTTCGGCTGAACTGATAATCCAGTCGAAAGGATAGGATTGTTTTTTAACTTCAACCTGTTTTAGATACCAGGCCGATGTACAGTTCTGGCCCAGAGAAATGGCTTGGTGCTGTGGTGTGCCCAGGAACTGTGTGATTGCATTACCGACGTCAGCAGCTATGTCCAGTCTTTGTTTCTTGGTGTTTCTGTCACCAGAAAAAAACAGATATTTTATCTGGTCGCGCAGTTTTTTTAGTCGTTCTCTGGACATGGTAAGTCTGAAATTCCAGGTGGCTTTAGTTAATCAGATAATAGCATTTAATCCAGTGTGGTTTCTATGCAGGGAAATGAAATAACAAATTCGGTTCCGGCAACATCATGGCGATTCTGTGCGCTGACATTACCGCCATGGGCATCGGCAATCAGCTTAACAATATACAGGCCCAGACCAAGATGAGGTTGCTCTGTTTTTGAATCTCGCAGACTCACCATCGAGTCAAACAGCTGATTTTGCATGTGTGCGGGCAGTAATGAGCCTTCGTTTTTAACGAAAAGCCATGCCTGGGAGTCATCATTAATAATTTCAATGTTGATGGTGCTGTGCTCGGTGCTAAAGTCAACGGCATTGTCGACCAGTTTATCCAGTAGCTGCACGATCAGCTCCGGCGAACCTTTTAGCAGGCAGTCGCCCGTGCAATGAATTTCTGCAAATTTTCGTGCAGGATAAATATCTTTGTAGGCAGCGATGCTGCTGCTAACAACGGCGCATAAATCAAAAATTTCTGTATCGGATGACAGAATGCTTTGTTCTACGCGGCTGGCTTCACTCATCGCCGTGATAATCCTGCTGAGCCGTTCGCTGCCTTGCCGTGCCCGTTGTACATAAACTTTTTTATCATCAGCTAAATCATCGCTGGCGAGATTGTCCAGCGATGACTGTACAACGGCAAGCGGGGTGCGTAATTCGTGGGATAATTTTGATGCCAGTGTCCGCAGATATTGCGTATATTCTGCAAGTCGCTGATGCATGGTTGCAAAACTGCGTGATAAATCACCCAGTTCGTCTCTGGCTTTAGACGGCTTGAAGGTTTCACCAATAGTGCCTTCAGCGGAAATGATCTGTTCGCTGATGTCGCGCAATTTTCGAATACGCATTGATAAATATGTGGCATAAACCAGTAAACTAAATACCGCGACAAATATCGCGATGGAACTGAGTGAAATTAGCCGGCTGAGTGCCTGGGATGTGAGGGTTAGAATGGCATCACTATTCTGATCGGCGATGACAATTGCCACGGTTTCATTATCAATGATGACCGGGTGTGCGGCTGACACAATGGCATTGTTGGATTTTTCAGGTTTGTACCACGAGGTGCCGCTCTGATTTGCCAGTGCCTGTTCGGCCAATGTGCCGGAAATTTTTCCCTGGCGCAACTGAATGGCAGTCGTAGCCTGATTCGGTGTATTCATTATAAACCGGTATAGCTGGGTTAAAATTTCCAGTAGTGTTTCATTGAGTTTTATTTTTTCCGTTGTCGCCGATTGCCTGTGCGGTGAACCGGCACTGGCCAGTAACCAGCCCTGCATATCGGCAATTCTTAAGCGTGCATTTTCCTGTTTTAATTTTGCTAACAGCGATGCCAGTTGTTGCGATGGCTGAATGAGTACACCATTGTTGAGACTGGTGTACTGATCCCAGCTTCCATACCAGCCACTGCTGGTTTCAGTATCGGGCTGGTCAATATCGACCACTGAAAAGTTAATATTTGAAGGTATCAGTTTGTCCGGGATGCGAATTTCAATATTGTAACCTTCGGCCGTATCCTGCCACTGTCCCTGGATAAGATGCTGTTTTCTGCGTACTGGATTAAGGCTTTGTTCCGCGGTTATATAAGAGGCAGTAATTTTCCCCGGCGCGCTGGTTTGTAGAAAATATTTTCGTGGCGTACCATTTTTCTGTGTGATGAGTAACTGTAATCGGTCACCGTTAACAAAACCCTGCGAGGGGTTGTGATAAATGACATTGTTGTCTTTAACCTGAATAAAAAAATAAACAAATTTTTTATGACGCCCGGCGATAAAGCCAACGCTATTGTCTGCCGCAGAGGATGGCTGTTGATTATTAAAATAACGTAAATCATCTTTTAGATGTCCCCAGTCATCGGCATAACCATCGAGCCTGGGTTTGCCATCCAGTAGAAAGGTGTAGATATTATTGTCGGCCCGGTTATTTTCCGGGTTTAATTTTTCATGCTGAAAAAGCATTTTGTCTTCATGGGACAGCACATGAGCGATGGTTCTGGTGGTGGTTAATAGACCCTGAGCCTGTCCCTGTCGCAGGGTATTTTCCATTTCGCGAATGTATTCACAGCCCGCCCAGGGCAGCGCCAGGGTCAGTAGACTAACAAATATCAGCTGGGTGCGTAGTTTCAAGGTAATTAGTGATGGCTATCAGGTATCGGTATGCCAACGATAACCGAATCCATACACAGTTTCTATGGCGGAAAATTCCCTGTCCAGTGCCGAGAACTTCTTTCGGATGCGTTTGATGTGGGAGGTAATGGTGTTGTCATCCAGCACCACGTTGGCGGCATCCATAAGCTGCTGACGATTTTTGACATGGCCCGGGTGTTTTGCCAGCGCGTGTAACAGCCAGAATTCAGTCAGTGTCAGCGGTAGCTGTTGCTGTTTCCAGCTGGCATTCATCCGATCCATATCCATGACCAGCGCATTCTGTGTCAGCGTGTTTTGCTGGGCCGGCTGGTGTTTGATGGTGTCGATGCGACGCAGTAGAGCAACAATGCGCGCTACCAGATGCGGCAGGCTGATATTTTTGGTCAGGTAGTCATCGGCGCCCAGACGCAGACCGGAAATGGCATCCAGTTCGGAATCTCTGGCAGTGAGGAAAATAATCGGAAGCTGCGGTGCCAGCGCTCGCAGATCGCGACACAGCTCAAAACCGCCTTCAATTTCATCTTCCAGACCAACATCGATAATAGCCAGATCGGGCAGCTGCTTTTCGAAAGCCGCCATAGCATCAACACGGTTGGCGTAAAGGCTCACCTGATAACCATGGGTATTGAGTACGTCACGATAATTTTCCCGTAAAGTCATCTCGTCTTCGACGATGGCAATGTGGTGAGCCATGTAATTCCCCGTTGCTACTGAATACTGCTGCTGTGCTGGAATGATAGCCTGAATTAGTTACAAAATGCACTGCTGCCACAATTCATCACAATTGCCCTTTATATTGCCATTTTTGCTGCCCGTATATGCCGGATTCTGCTGGTTAAATAAATACATATCACCGACAGATACCGAGGGAGTCGATCGCATGCAACTAGTTAATCAGCGTAATTTGATTGTGGGGAAATCACCGAGTTTCAGTTCAGCTAAAGCCGGGCCGGAACCGCATACAGAATATATTGTGATTTCGAAAAGTGAATATCGACGCCTGCATATCTTGCAGGGCCTGCTGTTGATTGTGTTGCTCGGATTATTACCTGGGCTGGTGCTGGCCAGTCCGCTGCCGGAAAATATTACGGCGGGCAGCCTGTTTGTTAAACAGGCGACGGGTGAATTGCAGCCCGCACTGCGACTGGAAACGGATGTTCAGTTTGATATCAGCGGTCTGCTGGCGCGGACTAAATTGAAACAACATTTTAAAAATGATTCTGCTGAATGGGTGGAAGGTATTTATGTTTTTCCATTGCCGGATAACGCGGCCGTTGATCGACTACGAATACGTGTCGGCGAGCGCATAATCGAAGGCGTTATCAGGGAAAAAGCAGCAGCAAAAAATATTTATCGCACAGCCAGAGCCAGTGGACAACGTGCGGCACTGGTTGAACAGGAACGGCCTAATATGTTTACTACGTCGGTGGCGAATATAGGCCCTGGCGAAACGATTGTTGTTGAAATCGCCTATCAGCAATTATTGCAATATCAAAACGGGCGATTCAGTCTGCGGTTTCCGATGACGATTACGCCGCGTTATATTCCGGGGCAGCCGGATTTAAAGCAATCAGCTACAGATAGTCCACCACAGACGGTGCAGGGTTTTGGCTGGTCACCCAATACCAGCAGCGTGCCGGATGCTTCACGCATTACGCCGCCAGTGAAAAGCTTAACTTCCCGCGAACAAAATTCGGTGCATATTAGCGCCAGACTCACCACCGGTTTTCCACTGGCTAAAGTGAATAGTCTTTATCATGATATTCAGCTTAGCCGCCAGTCGAATCTTCAACAGAATGTATATGACATTGAACTGCAACAGGGAAGGGTGCCCATGGATCGTGACTTTGAACTGGTCTGGCAGGCTGCTGCAGGAACAGAACCGAATGCTGCATTTTTTACAGAAAATATTAATGGCGAAAATTATGGGCTGATTATGCTTATGCCACCACAGATCGATAATGCACTGGTCGAAATGCAAAAAACCTTGCCCCGTGAAGTGGTTTTTATTATTGATACTTCGGGTTCGATGGCGGGTGTTGCAATCCGCCAGGCAAAGCAGGCGCTTAACATGGCGCTGCAAACGCTGACCGCGAATGATCGCTTCAATATTATTGAATTTAATTCCATAACGCGCAGCCTGTTTACCCAGCCGGTGTTTGCCGATTCCCAGTCGGTGCAGTTAGCCATGCAGTTTGTCAATAATCTACAGGCCGATGGTGGCACCGAAATGGCGCCGGCAATTCGCAGCGCACTGGAGACTTCTGAACTGGACGGGTATGTGCGGCAGGTAATTTTTATGACCGATGGCAGTGTCGGCAATGAATCAGAGCTGTTTGCTTTGATCGAAAATAAACTGGCTAACAGTCGTTTGTTTACCGTCGGCATCGGCGCGGCGCCAAACAGTTACTTTATGCGCAAAGCTGCCCAGTTTGGTCGCGGTAGTTATACCTTTATCAGTGCGCAGGATGAAATAGCCAGTCGAATGCAGATGTTATTTAAAAAATTGCAGGCGCCGGTGTTGACCGATCTTGAACTTGTCTGGTCGGGTGCTGAGCAGCCTGAAATATGGCCACGACGACTCCCCGATTTATATCGCGCACAACCGTTGCTGATTACAGCAAAACTTTCTGACTCGAATGAGCAGTTAGTACTGACAGGAAAAATTCTGGGTAAACAGTGGCAGAAAAAATTAAATTTAAAAAGTGATCAGAATAATGAAGGCATTGCATCGCTTTGGGCGCGAAACAAAATTGCCGATTTAATGGATCAACATGTTCATGGTGGAGATGCGCAACAGATAAAACAGCAGGTTACCGATATCGCTCTGCAGCATCGGCTGGTTAGTCAATATACCAGCCTGGTGGTAGTTGATCCGCTGCCGGTGCGTCCAGCAGATGAGTTATTAAATAAAACTGCCGTGGCGAATTTACTGCCTGCCGGCTCACAGCAAAATATACAGGCTTATGGCTTTCCACAGGGGGCGACCATGTCACGCATGTATTTATTGCTGGCATTTTGTTGTGGGCTACTGGCTATCACATTTTTAATGATTAAGCGTCACTATGAAAAATGAACAGCAAAAAATTCAGCGTGCTCGTGTTTCTACTTTGTGTGATCTCTGTCTGGGGATTCGGTTCTGCGGCTTACATTCATGCAAAAGCCGAACTTGCCCAGTATCTGGTGGAGCAGGCGTGGACAGCGCAGTTGAGTCGTCAAAAAAATCACCCGGGGTCAAAAATTGAACATAAACACATCACGCCCTGGCCCTGGGCGGATACCTGGCCTGTGGCGCAACTGAAATTTTCCCGGCAGAACAGGGATTATATAGTGTTGGCGGGTGCGACTGGTAGCACGCTGGCTTTTGGGCCTGGCTGGATGAAAGCCAGTGCTATGCCCGGCAGTCAGGGTGTGTCGGTTGTGGCGGCGCATCGAGATACACATTTTTCTGTGTTGCGGGATTTGCGCCTGGGCGATGAAATCGTGATCAATACACTGCAGGGCGATGTGGTTTATCGGGTAATTGATAGGACTATTGTGGATAGTCAGACTCACCGGCTTAATTTGACCAGCTCGCAGCATCAGTTGCTACTGGTTACCTGTTATCCATTTGATGCCATGAGCAGTGGCGGCAGTTTACGCTATGTAGTGACCACGGAAAAAATCAACGAATCTACCAGCATTTAACCCAAACGGGGCAGGCAAAGACTGTATCCGGTTTGATAGGTGCCTTTTTTTTTTATATAATCGTTGCCGTTTTCTGCCTGGGCAAGATTATTTCGACCCGGCAGAGCACCCGGAACCTGGTCAGAGCTGATCTCTACAAGTCCCGGCAAATGAATTATCCCAGGTCAGGAATGCCTGACGACGTGCATTTTCCCTAATATATAATTTTTCACCGGATGGTGGCGTGGATAATGTTATTTTTAATATCCTGCCTTTACAGGCCTGGATTCTTGTAGGTGTTAGTAATGAGTTTTAGTCGTTTTGTAACTTTGTCTGCTGCTATTTTAGTATTATTTTTCCAGTTATCAGTTGCCAATGCAGCCGATCGTGGCATATTCAAAAATAAAACCCCCGGGCAACATGAGTTAACCGACCGGGAAAAGAAAAAAATGAATGCGGAATTCAAAACCCAGTTTAGCGCAACCAAAAAAGGTGCGTTTCAGAAGCTGAATAATAATCCCTGGGCGGCGAAGAAAAATCGTCAGCAGGTACACCAGGGGAAAATGCTTCAGTTAAGCAATTCCTGGGGGCATTGTCGTGAATATTCATACAAGCAACGCGGTCAGTGTTATGCCCGTGGAGGTGATGCTTATACCTGTGAACGGTATTATGATGCGCGAGTTAAACATTGTGATGACCAGTTTTAAGCATTCGTCATTATGGTGATGGTGATTGAGGCCCGACTTTATGTCGGGCTTTTTTGTGCCAGATAAAAAATATACTATATCAATATTGAATTCGGAATAATCAAATGAAACAGCAGCATGCTTCGAACATAATTATTATGGGTTGCGGGTATATTGGTCAGCTAGTTGCCAGTGAATTAGCTGACAAAAATGTAAATGTTAGCGCAATGGTGCATACCGATACGAGCCTGAAAAAATGCGCGGCGCAAAAGCTAAGTTCATATAAGATTGATCTCGATGATAAAGCTGCGGAATTGCCAGAAAAGTTTACTGGCACGGCAGGGCGTATATTATATCTGGTGCCACCGCCTCGAAGCGGAGCATCCGATAGCCGTATCCACAATTTTTTAAATTTGTTAAAACATAGTGCACCGGAAAAAATGGTACTCATTAGCACTACCGGTGTTTATGGTGATTGCGAAGGCAAATGGATTAATGAAGACACTCCGGCCAACCCTCAGGTTGATCGCGCTCGGCGGCGGCTGGATGCGGAACAACAGGCTGCCGCTTATTGCAAAAAAAAACATATTCCACTGGTGGTCTTACGCGTGCCCGGTATTTATGGGTCGGGTAAACTACCGATAAAACGTATTAAATCCGGTGAGCCAATCGTGCGTGCCGAAGACTCCGGTTTCAGTAATCGGATTCATGCCATTGATCTGGCTAATATCTGTGCGCAGGCAATTGTCGATGATAAAATTTCAGGTATTTATAATTGTTGCGATGGCAATCCGAGCACCATGAATGACTATTTTATGAAAGTTGCCGATACGCTTGGCTTGCCCCGGCCGCCAGAAATTTCGATGCAGCAGGCGGGGGAAGAATTGTCGCCGGGTATGATGTCCTATCTTGCAGAATCGAAACGCATCTCCAATGAAAAATTATTGAAAGATTTTAATTATGTTTTTCAGTATCCTGATCTTGATGCGGGATTGAAGAATATTTAAAGCTAATTTATCTAATAAAAGAAAAGAGTTAATTTAAATGAGTGGAATAAAAATAGAGCATAAGCCTGACCAGCAAAGACTCGATGAACTGGGTGTCAGTGACTGGGATGTCTGGACTAAAGCAGCGTCAGAATTTCCCTGGACCTATGATGCAGAGGAAGTTTGTTATTTTCTTGATGGAGCAGTGATAGTGACGCCTGATGGTGGGCAGCCGGTAGAAATGGGGGCAGGGGATCTGGTGACTTTTCCAGAGGGGATGTCCTGCAGCTGGTTAATTAAGCAGGATGTAAAAAAACATTATCGCTTCAATTAAACGAATCTCTGCGGTCGTGGGGTACGTGCGAGCGTAAAAAATCCATCTGGTCAGCCAGAATGCGACGATTGGACAAAATCATTGCTTCCGCTTTGTTGGGAATATAGGGCAAGGCGAGCAGTGGCATATGGGCTTCGCCGGGAGTGCGACAACCTTTTTTTACATTGCAGGCTTTGCAGGCAGTGACCACATTTTTCCAGTGATCTTTACCACCCTGGGCTCGGGGGCGAACATGATCGCGTGTTAATAGCGACGTTTTAAAATTATTGCCGCAGTAAATACAGATATGTCGATCACGTTCAAACAAAGCGCGATTGGTTAACGGCGGTCCGACATCTTTATTGTGTTTTGCCTGAGCACCGCGAACGGCGATGATGGTGTTTAAATCAAGGAAGGATTGTTGACCTGAAATTTGATTGATACCGCCAAACACGCGAATCGTTGTGTTACTGGCCGTCCAGGCAACCTGCTCACGGACATATAAATTAACCACATCCTGCCAGTGCAGCCAGTCAATGGGCCGGCCCGCATTATCCAGTGTGAGTATTAATGGTACGGGTTGTCCTCCAGTCATATTCCCTTCCCCTAAATTTAATATGTGGTTAATAGTATAGTTTGGATACGCTTAAAATCCAGCAAATAGCATACCAGATATCGACTTCTACACTTGTTTTATCAGTGTTTATGTTGTGTTTTTTTAACCGTAGCTGAGCATAGAATATCAGGTTACAACTTTGTAACAGGGAATGTATTTTTTTCCGGGTAGTTTCATGCGGTGTTGTTGTACGAAAGATTCCAGCAGGGCATCCAGCGGTTGCATAATGGATTTATCACCCCGAATTTCAAAATGCCCGTGTTCTTCGATGGCCTGAATGCCGTCTTCTTTGACGTTACCTGCGACGATGCCAGAAAATGCCCGACGCAGATTTGCTGCAAGCAGGTGTCGCTTCTGGTCTTTATGAAGCTGTAAGTTCGCCATGTTCTCGTGACAGGGATCAAACGGCTGCTGGAATTCATTTTCGATTTTAAGAATCCAGTTGAAATAATAAGCGTCGGAATTAGCCCGCCGAAAATCCTTCACGGCTTCCATCCCCGATTTCATTTCGCGAGCCACCAGTGCCGGATCATTAATAATAATTTTGTAGCGTTGCTGAGCTTCAAAGCCCAGGGTCATTTCAATGAAATGATGGATTTGTCTGAAATATTCTTCAGAACTTTTAGGACCGGTAAAAATTAATGGAAAAGGCAGTTCAGCATTATCAGGGTGCAACAAGATGCCAAGTATATAGAGTATTTCTTCGGCGGTGCCAGCACCACCCGGAAATACCACAATGCCATGACCAGTGCGCACAAAAGCTTCCAGGCGTTTTTCAATATCGGGCAGAATCACCAGCTCATTAACGATCGGGTTGGGCGATTCGGCAGCGATGATTCCTGGCTCGGTAATACCGATATATCGGCCATTATAAACGCGCTGTTTGTTATGTCCGATGGTGGCGCCTTTCATCGGGCCTTTCATGGCTCCCGGGCCACAGCCGGTGCAGATATTTAAGCCGCGCAGCCCCATTTCATGGCCCACTTCTTTGGTGTAGTCATATTCTTCACGGCTAATGGAATGGCCACCCCAGCAGACGACCATATTGGGTACTTTGTTTGGTTCCAGGATATTGGCGTTGCGTAATATGTGAAACACTGCATTGGTAATGCCATCGCGAGAATTCAGATCAAACTTTTTTCGTGTTTCGATTTCATTTTTGGCATAAACAATATCGCGCAATACGGAAAATAAATGTTCCTGGATACCGGTAATCATCTGGCCATCAACAAAGGCGCTGCTCGGCGCATTTTCTACTTCGAGCTTGACGCCACGCTCCTGCTGGATGACATGAATATCGAAATTTTTATACTTTTCCAGTACGGCTTTAGTGTCGTCTACTACGCTGCCTACGTTGAGCACCGCCAGCGAGCAAAGACGGTAAATATCGTAATAACCACCGGATGCGCTGACTTCAATCAGCTTGTTTACTTCGATTTGAGACAGGATGTTGAGGCGATCCTGTGGCGCGATGCGTGATGTAATACTATGTTTATTCATTCAATTAACTGCTTTCTAGAGAGTGACCTGTTTGTAGGAGTCTATTAAAACTTACAACTATTGCTTGAGTCAGCGGATTCTTTTAACTAGATTATAGTGTATACATTACATTGTTGTGTCGATGGCTGGACATAGAAAGGTGATCCATGAGTGGAGATATGTACGAAGTCGCGTTTCGCGGCGAAATAGCAGCGGGTGCTGATGCCGAACAGGTCAGGGCCAGTATTGGCAAAATGTTTAAAGCGGATGCCGCCAAGCTGGCTCACCTGTTTTCGGGTAAACGTGTGGTGATCAAGAAAAATATTGATCAGGCGACGGCGACGAAATATAAGGTGGCACTGGAAAATGCGGGCGCGATTTGTGAAGTAAAAAACCTGTCTGAGACCATACCTGTGCCAGCGGAGAGCAGTGTGCTTGCCGCGTCTGCCGTGCCCGCAACGGCAACAACGAGTAATACGCCGGTTCGGGAGGGTATCCCACCGGCACCTGATACAGATCCACTACATATAACCGGTGACCAGATTAGCGAATTGTCCGCCACGCTGGCGCCACCAGGCAGTGATGTACAGGATGAAATCAAAGAAGTTGCGCCGCCTGAACTGGATATCAGTTCGATCAGTATGGCAGCCCCCGGCAGTGATCTGGCTGAGCATGAAGAAAAAGAGTCGCCACCGCCTCCCAATACCGATGGTTTGTCCATCGTTGAGGATTAATTTTTACAGCAAGTATTGTGTAACCGGTGTCAGGTGCTGATGAAGTTGCCGAGAGATAACCAGAAAAAAATACTCACTTCCCTGTGATGCTAAATGATGTTGCAAACTGCTATCAGGCTCTGAGCAAATAAAATTCCCTGTTGCGCCTGAATAAATTATTCAGCTTTAATGAAATCCTGATTCCAAATATAATTTGCAATTAGATATATGTCTGTGACAAATGATACAGTGCGGAAAATTATTTAAGTAAATTACTTACATCCATGTGATGTTTTAAAAGTAATTTATTTTGGATTATTTGAAAACCACTCAAGCCCTTCGGCTGACGCAAGTTTGATATAACCACGCGATAATTTGATGCAGTCCTGGCGTTCAAATTCTTTTAGAATACGACTGATAACTTCGCGAGTAGTACCTAATTCGTGGGCCAGATCCTGATGGGTAATTTTTAGAACCGGTCCCTGATTTCGTTCAAACAGGCTGCCTAACATACAGGCCAGACGCATATTTAAATGATTGAATGCGGTATTTTGAATCAGATACATGGTTTCACACAGGCGTTCAGTGAGCGTGGTGACTACATAGTTGCGAAAAGTTTCTGAGCCGTTCATGGCAACTTTGAAATCGTCGGCATTTAATACCAGTGCAGTGACATCGGTTTCCGTTTCAGCAATGGCATTAAATGACTGGTTCTGCAGCATGCTGTTTAAACTTAAAATGCAAAGGTCGCCCGCTTCCACGCGATAAAGGGTCAGTTCGCGGCCATCTTCCGCAGTCTGGTAAATACGGATAATGCCTTTCAGGATGAACATGAAATTGTTACAGGGTGCCGAGCCACTGAACATCACGGTGTGGGGATTGAAATCGAGGTTTCTGGCTTTATTAATTGTGCTGATCCACTCGGGATCATTAATTGAACCCAGCATAGGGTAGGATGCTTCGAGTTCACGTTTTCTATCGTCCTGGATATCAATAGATTCAACTTCGCTGGATTTAATTCCGGCTATATTAGAATTATGCATAAAACATCCCCGCCCAATACTGATGCAATAATACCTGGTGTACTTGTAGGGTTTATAATAGGTAGGTCATTTAGACGATGTATGTGATATATGTTACATAAACCGCCAGGGTCCAATTATATTTGTTTCAGCAGCCCAGGCAACACACCCATATGGGTCAAATTTTCAAATTAATCAGCAACATAGGTAATTTATTGTTTATTAATATAGCCTGGCTGACCAGCTGATTGCTGGTTGCTTTGAACATTTATTCAAATATACTGTCATTAAACCTATAGTCCACTGGCCATGAATACAACGATGATTTTTAGCAGCTATCAATACAAACACATCAGGCGCTTAGCGCGCTGGGTACTGTTTGTGTTTGTGGTTTCCTGGATCAATCTGGTTTTTCAGATGCCATCCCATGCGGCCATGCTGCAAAGCAAGATGCAGATGAACATGGGGCATCAGACGGACATGGTTAACTGCCATTGTCCACCACCGCTGTGTGAAACGGTGGTTGCTATTGACGATCAGTCAATGGATGGCGTTAATAATGCCTCAGTCGATAATATTTATTTTCACATTGTTTTTACCCATATCTACAGTGATCAAACTGTTGCAAGTCAACAGGCCATTTATCTGGACCGGTCTGATCAGCTTTATCGAGAGACCAGTCCGCCGCCCCTGCTGCTAAATACCATTCTGCTAATTTAGACCCGTTTCTGCTTAATCTACGCATTCGCGTATCGCGGGCGCTTTACTGTGCCTTGAAAAAAATTTGCAGAGGAATTCGGGTATGAAACCCACCAATTATTTTCCAGTCCTGGGTCTTTTTATATTGATTCAATCGGGTCAAATCATGGCTGCCCCTGGGCTGAGCATGGCTGCAGCGGAACAGCTTGCGTTGCAAAATGATCCGTTGACGAAAAGTTTCCATCAGCATGCACAGGCGTTCGAAGAACAGGCTGTTGCCAGTGATCAATGGCCAGATCCTAAAATTAAATTTGGATTTCTTTCGGTACCTACCGATAGTTACGATCTTGATCAGGAGCCGATGACCCAGCTGGTGCTGGGTTATAGCCAGATGATCCCGCGTGGCGATAGCCTGCAACATGCCGCCGGTTTTATGCAGGCCAAAGCCATCATAAAACGGGCTGATATGGCGTTGCGCCAGCGCACGGTCAGGCGCAATGTGCGCAAGGCCTGGCTGAAGGTGTATTTGCAGGAAGCATCAGAAAAAATCATTCAACAAAATCGATATTTGTTTAAACAGCAACTGGATGTCAGTCAGTCGCTCTATGCGGCTGGACGTAAACAGCAACAGGATGTGCTACAGGCGGAACTGGAGTTGTCGCTACTGGATGATCAGTTGCAACAGATTGCGTCAAAACTCGATCAGGCGAGAGCGGGCCTGTCCCAATGGGTAGGAGCCGATGCCGCTACCTATTCACTGTTAGAAAACAGACAGCCGTTCAATACAGATATTCAGCATACGCCTGGAAGTCTGGCTGAGTTACTGAAACTGCACCCGCTATTAAAAAAGAAGTCGGCGAATATTTCAGCCAGCCAGAAACAGTTGAGCCTTGCCCGGCAGAAATACAGTCCGCAATGGGGATTTGATGTGACCTATGGCAAACGCGATGGCGAAAATATGGATGGTAGCGACCGTGCAGATTTTCTAAGTGCCATGGTGAATCTGGATGTTCCGATATTTACCGAGCATAGCCAGGATCGAGTGGTCGCAGCGAGAACAAAACAGTTACAGGCCAGGCGCTATGAAAAGCAGGATGCATTTTTACAATTACAGTCCGAGTTTGAGCAGGTTTATGCACGCTGGGAAAAATTAAAAACACGCCTCCAGTTATATGATGAAAAAGTATTGCCGCAGGCAAAACAGAATGCGGTTGCAGCACTCAATGGGTATCAGTCTGGCGTGGTGTCTTTTTTTACTTTAACCCGGGCAAGAAGTGCGGAGCTAAAAGCAAAATTGCAGCGTTTGAAATTAAATGTTGAGCAGGCCATCGCTTATGCCGATATTCGTTATTTTGCCGGTGAAAATTTAATGACGGCACAACTGTCAGTGGAGGCAGAGCAATGAGTAACAAAACTAATAACATTATAGCCATTTTTATTGTCGTGATTGTTGTGTTGCTGGCCGGGTGGTTTTTTGCAGAACAGAACAGCTCAAATAAATCATTAACGATGGATTCAAAAGAAACGGCGCTGGAGCATGCAGAAAAACATCTTGATGCTAATTATGTGTGTCCCATGCACCCCCAGATTATCCGCGGTGAACCGGGCAACTGTCCGATTTGTGGCATGGATCTGGTGGCGGTAAAAAATGAAGCTGAACAGGAAAAAAGAATTCTTTACTGGGTGGCACCAATGGATGCCAGTTATCGTCGTGATCAGCCCGGGAAGTCGCCGATGGGAATGGATTTGATTCCCGTTTATGACGATGCTGATGATGGTGTTAATGTGCGCATATCTCCCGCGGTTATTAACAACATGGGTGTGCGTACGGCAAAAGTCGAGCGCGGTAAACTATGGCGTCGTATCGATACAGTAGCCACGGTTGACTATGATGAGTCTCGCGTCAGCCATATTCATTTACGCACCGAAGGCTGGATAGAAAAACTCGCCGTACGCTCAGAAGGTGAGCGTGTTAAAAAAGGCGATCGCCTGTTTAATGTCTATTCGCCAACACTGGTAAATGCAATGGAAGAATACGTGCAGGCATTTAATAGCAGTAACCGGCGGCTGGTGTCAGCATCCAGAGATCGTTTGATTTCATTGGGTATTTCAAACAGGCAAATCAATAATCTAAATAAAAATAAAAAAGTACCACAAACTGTCGCCATATATGCACAGCAGGACGGTGTTGTTGCGAGCTTGAAAGTGCGCGAAGGAATGTTTGTGAAACCTGCAACGGAAATCATGCGACTGGCCAATTTGTCTCGTGTCTGGATACTGGCCGAGGTGTTTGAAAACCAGGTGGATTGGGTGGCACTTGGTCAGACAGCCGATGTCAGTCTAAGTTATCTGCCAGGCAAGCAGTGGGAAGGAAAAGTTGAATATATTTATCCCAGTCTCGATCCGAAAACGCGTACTTTAAAAGTACGCTTGCAGTTTGATAATCCCAGTGAAGAACTAAAACCCAATATGTATGCCCATGTAAGAATTTATGGTGGCGCAAAAGAAAATATTTTACATATTCCCCGCGAAGCCCTGATTCGAACCGGTCAGGAGCAGCGAGTTATTGTTGATCTCGGTGACGGTCGTTTCGCACAAAATAAAGTTATCGCCGGCATGGAGTCGGGAGACTGGGTAGAGATTATCGAAGGTCTCAGGGAAAATGACACGGTGGTTGTGTCCGGTCAGTTCCTCATTGATTCAGAAGCCAGTTTAAAAGCTAGCCTGATGCGAATGGAGGAGTGAGCAAATGATTGCCAATATTATTTTATGGTCGATTAAAAATCGTTTTCTGGTTTTGTTGCTGACGGTCTTGTTGACCGGTCTGGGTATTTATTCGGTAAAAAATACGCCGCTTGATGCGATACCGGATTTATCTGATGTGCAGGTCATTATTAAAACACCTTACCCCGGCCAGTCACCGCGAGTGGTAGAAGATCAGGTAACTTATCCATTAACCACAGCAATGCTGTCGGTGCCGAAAGCGGTTAATGTTCGCGGCTACTCTTTTTTTGGTGATTCTTATGTCTATGTGATCTTTGAAGATGGTACTGATCTTTACTGGGCGCGTGCTCGGGTGCTGGAATATTTAAGCCAGGTGGCCAGTAAATTACCGGCGCAGGCAAAACCCCAGTTAGGGCCTGACGCCACCGGTGTGGGCTGGGTTTATGAATATGCCCTGGTTGATAAAACCGGGCAGCATGATTTGTCACAGTTACGCTCCCTGCAGGACTGGTTTTTAAAATTTGAATTGCAAACTGTACCGGGTGTTTCGGAAGTCGCTACCGTCGGCGGCATGGTGAAACAGTATCAGGTGGTGCTGGATCCGGACCGACTACGCGCCTATGGCATACCCTTAGGGAAAATTCGCAAAGCCATTCAAAGAGCCAATCAGGAAGTCGGTGGTTCGGTTATTGAAATGGCCGAAGCGGAATATATGGTTCGGGTTACCGGTTATCTTAGTAATAAAAAAGATCTCGAAAATATTCCGCTGGGAATGAATAAATCGGGGACGCCGATTTTAATGAAAGATGTGGCGGAAATTCGTCTGGGGCCCCGTCTTCGTCGCGGCATTGCTGAACTGGATGGCGAGGGCGAAGTGGTTGGCGGTATCGTTGTTATGCGCTGGGGCGAAAATGCACTGACAGTGATCAGTAAGGTAAAAGCAAAACTCGAAGTATTAAAAAATGGATTGCCCGAAGGCGTTGAAATAATTGAAACCTATGATCGCTCCAGTTTGATTAACCGTGCAGTGGAAACACTGGAAGGTAAATTAATCGAAGAATTTCTGGTGGTGGCCCTGGTGTGTGCTGTATTTCTATTTCACCTGCGTTCATCGTTGGTGGTTATTCTGTCTTTGCCCGTCGGCATACTCTGCGCTTTCGTCATTATGTATCAGCAGGGTATTAATGCCAACATTATGTCCCTGGGCGGTATTGCTATCGCGATTGGTGCCATGGTGGATGCGGCCATCGTGATGATTGAAAATGTACATAAACATATCGAGCGTGAAGGTCTGACAAACGAAAATCGCTGGGCATTAATTGCTAAAGCGTCAATTGAAGTCGGGCCGGCACTGTTCTTTTCCCTGTTAATTATCACGCTAAGTTTTCTGCCAGTATTCACGCTGGAAGCGCAGGAAGGTCGTATGTTTGCGCCATTAGCTTATACGAAAACCTTTGCCATGGCGGCGGCTGCGGGATTGTCTATTACCCTGGTGCCGGTGCTTATGGGATATTTTATTCGTGGAAAAATCACGCCCGAACATAAGAATCCTGTTAACCGAGTTTTGATAGCGGCTTATCGTCCTTTTATCAATTCCATACTCAAGGCACCAAAAATAGTTTTGAGTGTTGCACTGTTATTAGTGGTTGTCGGTTTCTGGCCAGTCACGCAGATCGGTTCCGAATTTATGCCGGATCTGGATGAGGGAGATCTGATGTATATGCCAACGACTTTCCCGGGTGTCTCGGTGGGTAAGGCGCAGGAGCTATTGCAACAAACCGATAAGTTAATTAGCTCCGTACCGGAAGTTAAACGTACTTTTGGCAAAGTGGGACGGGCTGAAACAGCCACCGATCCTGCGCCTTTAACCATGATCGAAACCACTATCCAGTTAAAACCCAGAGATCAATGGCGAGAAGGTATGACTATGGATAAGTTAAAACAGGAGCTGGATCAGTTGGTTCAGTTTCCCGGTTTAACCAATGCCTGGGTGATGCCAATTAAAACACGCATCGATATGTTGGCTACCGGCATAAAAACTCCGGTTGGGATAAAGGTATCTGGGCCGGATTTATCGGTCATCGAAAAAATTGGTAAACAGGTTGAAGATGCAGTGTTAAAAGTTGATGGCACAGTGTCGGCATATTCTGAACGCGTAGCCGGTGGTCGCTATGTTACCGTTGATATCGATCGGTTAACCGCTTCGCGTTTCGGCTTGAACATTGCAGATGTGCAGGAGGTTATTCGTACTGCGGTTGGTGGCATGAGTATTACCCAGACGATAGAAGGACTGGAACGCTACCCGGTTAATATTCGTTATCCAAGAGATATTCGTGATTCGCTGGAAAAATTAAAACAGTTGCCTGTTGTGACACCGATAGGTGCGCACATCGCTTTAAGTGAAGTGGCGGAGATAAAAGTGGATGACGGCCCGGCGATGATTAAAAGTGAAAATGCGCGACCCAATGGCTGGGTTTTTGTTGACATCAAAGGACGTGATCTTGGTTCTTATGTATCGGAGGCCCAGGCAATAGTCAATCAGCAGGTTAAATTACCGCCGGGGTATTCAATCGCCTGGTCTGGCCAATATGAATATATGGTGCGCGCCAAAGAAAGACTCACCACAGTGGTGCCGGTGACGTTGATTATTATCGTGCTGTTGCTGTATTTAAATTTCCGCAAGTTCAGTGAGGTGCTGATTATTATGGGTACCTTGCCGCTGGCTTTGATTGGCGGTTTCTGGTTGCTGTATTTGCTGGATTACAACATGTCGGTTGCGGTAGGTGTGGGTTTTATTGCGCTGGCCGGCGTGGCGGTGGAAATTGGCGTGATTATGCTGGTGTATTTGAATCAGGCGCTACGTGAACATGAAGCAAGGGCGCGGCAGGAGAAAAGAGCTTTAAATCTGAATGATTTGCGCGCGGCCGTCACCGAAGGCGCCCTGTTGCGTGTGCGGCCTATTATGATGACAGTCGCTGCGATTATAGCGGGTTTATTGCCCATTATGTTAGGTGGTGGTACTGGTTCAGAAGTGATGCGGCGGATTGCCGCACCGATGGTGGGGGGCATGGTGAGCGCTACTGTGTTAACCCTGATGGTTATTCCTGCGGTATTTTTACTATGGAAAAAATCAGGACTAAAAATGTAGGAAGTTTTTTATTTCAAAACAATCTCTGCTACTGAGAAAATGGAATATTATAAATATGGCTTGCTTTAATTGCTCCGGGCCCGGAGCTGCCGGGATGCATAAATAGTATTATCTGAATTGACAGCAATAAATAAAAAACCGCGACCAGATGGCCGCGGTTTATATTCACATCAAAGTGAAGTCTCTGAAACAAAAAACTGATCAATCAGTAAGGAGTTAAGCCTTCTTTTTATAAGTTTATGGGATAGCAGTGGGTTTAAGTCGTATGAAAAAATAATGACTAAAAGCAGTGATGTAAATATTGTTGTATAACAAGTGTTATCGTTCTGTAATAATATAGATAAAACTATTTGAGTACTTGAGTGGTAGCAGCATGTCATCAATATTAAAAAAATTTCTTGAAACGCCAGAATTTACGAATTCAAACGCCTGTAAATTTATGGAATACAAATCCGGTTCACGTATTATGCTGGAAGGTGAAGAAAGCCTGGATGTGTATTATATTCTTGAAGGCCATGTGAGAATCAATAAACGCGTAGTTTTGCATGATGGCCGCCATATTCAATCAGGTTTTAGTGAGCTTGCGCCAGGGGATACTTTTGGAGAATTAAATTTGTTTGATGGTTCTCCTCGCAGTGCTTCAGTAGTGGCCAGTGATGATGTCAAACTGGTCAGGCTCAATCGTGATGTGTTGATTGATTATCTGGATGCACACCCGAAGGAGGCCTATCACCTGTTCAAAGAATGGCTGCAGCGTCTGGCAAGGGATTTACGCAAATCCAATGAGCGTAGCAGTAGTCTGTTTGCCTGGGGCTTGAACCAGCATGAGATCGATGATCAGCTTCAACTGATTATTTTTCCAGGTATTTTAATTTTCCCTCAACATTTTCCCAGTCTTTGGCATCTGCCGGCGGCGATTTGATTTCATTTATCACCGGCCACTGCGGAGCCAGTTCTGCATTTATAGCCAGGAAATTTCGCTGATCTGGTGGCAGATCGTCTTCAGCATAGATGGCATTAACCGGGCATTCCGGTTCACATAACTGGCAATCAATACATTCTTCAGGGTCTATGACCAGAAAGTTAGGCCCTTCATGAAAACAGTCTACGGGGCAGACATCTACGCAATCGGTATATTTGCACTTGATACAGTTTTCGGTCACTACATAGGTCATAGAGGTTCCTTGTCGCTAAAGATGTTATTCAAGCATAGTCGAGATTGCTTATATAGATACCAGCCTTATGGACTTTACTTATAGCAATGTTTGACTAATGACACAAAAAGTTTATGGCCTGTCCCGGGAATAATAAAACCACTTCCGAGGTCTATATTGTTAGTTGTTTATTTGTAGTAATAGAGATAAATGACTTGTGAGTGATTAAAGCCATCAGTATGTTTTTTGAACTGTAGGCCATTAATCAAGTCTTAGAAAGTGTGCAATGAATATCGTGCATATAAATATTACCTCCCCAGGAGTTAAATAATATGAATACTAAATTACGTTTTATTTTTGCAATGATTGCTGCAATGTTTGCATCTTCAGTTCTATTTTCTGGTAGTGCCTCGGCAGGGTGTAACCACGAATATCAGGAACCGACCGATATCACTGATAGTGACTACTATGATTGATTATTGATTTTATAAAGTCTTATTCGGCAAAGCCGGGCAGGTATTGCTGCCTGGCTTTGCTGGTTATTAAATGCAATTACTGCGGTATGTTTTTTATCATTATTTCAATGCGACGGTTTCTGGCTCTGCCCTGTCTGGTGTCGTTCGATGCGACAGGTCGTTGTGCGCCATGTGATCTTGCTTCAAGCCGTGTCTCAGATATTTTATTTTCAGCTAAATAATGTAGCACGTTTAAAGAACGTGCTGCAGACAGTTCCCAGTTGGTTTTGTATTTTCTTTCCAGTTTGCCCCTGATATCAATGTTGTCAGTGTGGCCTTCAATAATGATTCTGGTGTCGTTCTGATTGCGTAGTGCGCTGGATAGCCGGGCTAAAATGGATTTTCCCCTGTGACTAAGTTCACTGCTGCCTGAAGAAAATAGTACGGTTGCTGCCAGCGTTATTTTAACGCCTTTTGTATCCTGTTCTAATTTTATCTGTTCCAGCTCATTCAGGGTTTTGACCAGTTCTCTATACATTAGATTAGTGCGTGGCTGGTATTTGATTGTGAATACCAGATCATTGACGTTGTTACCGTAATAGGTGATGGTGTTATTACGTTTTACCCAGTTGCCCTTACGGTTGGAGTGGTAACTGATGATATTGAAATTTTGAGGAAATACCCAGGCATACACCAGTTGAGAAAAATTTTCTGGTTTGTTCCAGATACCATAGTGGTTTTCCGGAGTTCGAGTTTTATTATCCCAGTTGGTATAGGTGTATACACCATCCTCGCCGATAGTGATCTCGTTATTCCTGTCCAGTTTTTCCTGTACCAGAGTGGCATAGTTGCCAGAAGCGATTTTGAGTAAGTCATAACCTGGTTGTGATGTCGTATCCCATTTATACTGGTTGGGGTAAATATATAAGTAATCTTTTAGATGGTCCTCGGGTGATGATGACTCGTCTTTCTCAAACCATATGCTGTAACTGGGATGATTGGTTCGCGAGGTGTCATAGCGTACATAGTTTTTGCCATCTTCATTCAGGAAAATAATTTTCTCGCTCACCACTGGCAGGGCCATTGCTGCGTATGGTATTGCTGACAGGTAAATTAATACTGAAAATAGTAGTCTGGGGGAACGCAGAAAATAGGTGGTCATGGTTTATGCTGCTTGTTTTTGTTAGTTGCCTTAAATATAGTCCATGATTCTATAAGCGTGTATGTTTGTTGGGTTTAGGATGAATGATTATTTATATATTCTATCCGGGGGGCAATGAATAGCGTCGATATTGAGATAATTGCTGCTGCAGGGTGATTGAATAGCGTAATATTGAAATTTATACGATTTAAAACAATTCTTTCTGATTCTGGATGATGGGTGTCATGGAATGGCCGATGACATTTAAGATGGTGTCTGCGATAGGCGTTAGCTGTTTGTCGATATAATGTTCATAATCCAGCGGCGATGTCTGGCATTCCAGTGTTTCTGGGCCATGCACCGTAATGACATATTCTATCCAGCCGGTATTTTTGTAGAGTGAGGGAGAGCCATTGGAGTGAAAAATACTTTCTGCTTTAATGGCTGCGCGCGCATGGGGTGGAATATTTTTTTTGTAGTCGCTTAGTTTCTGTCGCAGGCGTTTTCTGTAAGTTAGTTGCTGATCCAGTTTGCCCTGCTTCAGATCACAGACTGTCTGCCGTATATAATCTTCAAAAGACTGATTGTTAAAAATTAATTTATACAATGTTTGTTGAAAACTGCGGGCCAGTTCAGTCCAGTCTGTACGTACGGTTTCCAGGCCTTTGAAAACAATTTTTGTAGTGCCGTCTGTGTTTTTTATTAAACCGGCATAGCGCTTCTTGCTACCTTTTTCAGAGCCGCGAATTGTCGGCATAAAAAAGCGTATAAAATGCGTTTCATATTCCATTTCCAGGAATGATTCAATACCAAACTCCAGTTGCAGCTGGTTTTTCCAGTAGCTGTTGACATTATCTACTAGCTGCTTACCGATTTTGTCGGCATCTTCATTGTTGACTTGCTTTTCCAGCGAGACAAATACGGAATCTGTATCACCGTATATGACGGTATAACCTTGCTGATCAATTAATTTTACCGTCTGTTTAATTATCTGATGACTGCGTTTGGTGATCGAGCTGGTTAGTCGAGCATCATGGACACGACAGCCGGGTGTGCCGAGTACGCCATAAAACGAATTCATAATAATTTTAATTGCTTGCGACAGAGCATTGTTGTTTTCATGTTTGGCTTTGTCTCTTGCCTGCCAGAGTTGTTCGATTATTGCGGGTAATATATTTTCTTTTTTAGAAAAAGTAGCACCATTAAAGCCGGGAATAATGTCATCGCTGCGGGTGTTTTTGGCTGCTATGCGGGCATAGGGGTCAACTTTGAAGGTTCGGATAATACTGGGGTACAGACTTTTATAATCCAGCACTATAACGCTGTTATGCAGTCCTGGTTTTGAATTCATTACGTATCCGCCGGGGGCGGATAGTTGGTCATGGTAGTCGCCAATATTTGGTGCAACAAAACCTTTACGATGCAGGCGGGGTAGATACAGGTTATCAAAGGCAGCCACAGAGCCGCCGCTACGATTCATTTCAAGTCCAGTAAGTCGAGCACGTTCTATTGCAAAATTAATGAGATCCGTGTGTTCGAAAATATCCCAGACCAGTTGGCAGTCTTCCAGGTTGTACGCGGCCAGTGCGGTTTTGTCATTATGAAACAGATGTTTTATTTCTTTTGCCTTATAAAGAGGGTCCTGTTTGTTGTCTGCTTGAATGAGTTTTCCGCGGCCAAGTAACTGTTGTCCAACAGAGTCAAGAGAGAAGCTGCTGAATTGGTAAGTGGCGCTTTTTAATGTATCTATACCATCCAGTACTATTCGGCCTGGAATATGTAAAAAATAATGACCGGTATCAGTCTGTGCCTGTCGCCAGCTAATAGAATTTTTATTTCTGCCAAGATTTAAAGGGACTCGATGTTGGTCAGCTTTTTTCTGTAAAAATCTAAAATCAAAATTAACTACATTCCAGCCAATGAAAATATCAGGGTTAATGGTTTCCACCCAATATAAAAAGCGCATTAACAGGGATTTTTCATTTTCCAGGTACTCAATATTATTTGAGTTATTGTCATTACCAATCATTAATACGCGTTGAATTTTTTTTGAAACAAAAGCAATTGAGTACAGCTCATTGCTGTCGTAAGCGGTTTCAATATCCAGAGAGAGTGCTGTTAATTGAGGGATGTATTCGCTGGGTAACAGTTTGGGGTTTTTTAGTGCTTTATTTGGTCTGTGGTTGTTTGTGTTAAATTTCACGGGACCGGTAATAAATCGTTCCGTCAGAAAACGTTCGGCAGGCCTGATGTCGGATTCAAAACAACGAATATCATTTTTTTGTAAAATATCTCGCGCACGATAAAGTTGTTGCTGCGATGAAAAATAAACCCCGGCAATATCTTCAAAGTTAAAGCTTTTCAATTGCAGCGGTTTTATCTGTACATTATTTAGCCGAGACAATAATTCTGTGACCAGGCTTATGTCTGTTTGCAGAATAAAAAAGATTGTTTGCTGCTGTTCTATCTCGACCAGAACAGGCCCGGTGTCACTGCTGAACCATAGTTCGAGCTTTATGCCGTGGGATGTGTCCTGCCACTGCCGGGTTAGTAAAAAAGCTCTAGTTACTGTCATGGGGGGGCTGTGGGTTTATGGGAAGAGTCATCAGGCGCAGGACGTTTTTATTGCGTCTTTGTGCATATTGACATGGTTGACACATTTTTTGTAATAGGATTTTAGTGGGTTTTTCAGATGCTGGAGGACTAGCTTGTCAGGTATGTTTTTTAATACGCAAAATATGGCCAGGGAATAGGTTGTTTCATGCTGGGTGAGAAAAGACAGTCGCTGAGTTGACGGTCCCTGGCAACTGGCACATGAAAGTGAGCGCGACAATTGAGCCGTGTTTGTCATCATAATGCCGAATCCCATAAAGACGGTCATCAGTTCTATGGCCAGAGGGATATGGTCTTCATTGCCTGGTGGCGCCTGGTTTGCCTGAGCGTATAGATAATGAGCGAGTTTGTGGGCGAAGCTCGCAATGAGGCTTTCCGGGTCTCTGGATTGAATCGGATCGTAGGTGATGATGGCTGTAGTGTGCTCACTTTTTTCATCGGTTCCCAGTAGGGGGCTAATGCCCTGTCTGGCTTCCGGTCCTTGTGCGACCAGTTTCCAGGGGATGTTCTCAAGCTGCGAATGCCGAACAACGTTTTCAAAAATGATGTGTGCCATGTCGTAGGCGTTATCCGTCTGGCCAGGAAAAAAAGTGTTGGTAGGGAGTATCAGTTGAGTCTGCTTGAAGAACACATCGGAACCAAAATTATCAAATGCCCAGTTGTAGGCGGCAAATAGCCAGTCCGTGGTTTCACTGTCCAGAGGCGGTTTCTGGTTAAAAAAATTAAGCATGGATTCTGGCTACCTGTTGGGATATTCGGGCTTGAGTTTAATTTTGTCAGGATATTTTTATGGGCAGTATTATAAATTCTTAATGCCGATAGCCATAGGCTGCTGCGGCAATTTATTTTTAGATGGTATTCTTAATGTAATACTTTAAGAATGGTCTATAATCAGCTACACTCGAACAAAATACAGACAAATCAGAGGATGCTGTCTTGAAAACAATAGTAAGTCATAAGATATTTTCTTTATTAGGAATTACCGGTGTGTTGATGGTGCTAAGCGCTTGTGCCAGCGAGCCTTCGCCATGGACCAAGCAGTCAAACCTCTGGGATCAGCGACGTGATGCCCCGTCGGCGGCGCCTGCCGCTGACCAGTATAAGCAGGATCTGGCGGCAGTAGATCAGGCTACCAGTGCTAGTGAAGTTGAATTGAGTTACCAGACAGAGCAGGTGGAGAGTGCAGCACCTGTAACAGCCGAAGAAGCAGTGGCAGAGCCAATGGAATCAGCAGTTGAGGCGCCACCAGAAGCCATGACTGCCGAAGATGAAATACTGAATCAACCAGCAGATTATTACACAGTCCAGTTGTTTGCCTCTGTTGATATCGATCGTCTGTATCGATTCGCTGAGCAAAATCAGTTATCCGTGCGCTATGCTATTCCAACGGTTCGTGATGGCGTGACCTGGTATGTGCTGTTGCTTGATGTTTATCCTGATTATTCATCTGCCAAAGCAGGCATGGCGGAAGTGGCAGATACGTTGAGCACTAAACCCTGGGTACGCAGTCTGGGGTCTTTACAGAAGTTGATGCAGTAGACATTAATTTGGCAGATATTTTGACGTCAATGCCACATAAGCTAGACTGTGTGGTAGGTCATATAAAAATGGGGAAATGACATTGGATACCAAAATTATAAAACAGAATTTATACGCAGCGCTGGTAGTTGGCGCAACTATTACGCTTGCTGCGTGTGCAAGCAAACCTTCACCGTGGTCTCAGCAAGCGTCACCCTGGGATAGCAGGCAGGCAGAAGTGGAGCCGGTTGCAGAAGCCGAGCCTTTAGAGCCAGTTGGTATGTCTGCCATGGAATCTGCAGCGTCGGCAGAAGATTCGGAATATCCTGTCGAGCCGGGTGATATGGTCGAGCCGCAGCCGGTAGTCATGGCAGAGCCCGAGCCCGAACCGATGCCAATGATGGAAGCTGAGCCAATGCCAGCGGCGAGTGGCGGTGTTATGTCACAGCCAGCGAATCATTATGCCGTACAGGTGGTTGCCTCAAGCAGCATGGAAGGTTTGAGAGCTTTTGCCAGGCAGCACCAGTTGTCTGATCAATGGACGGCAGAAACATCTGTGAATGGTAAAACATGGTTTGTTCTGTTGTTGGGTGTTTACCCAACGAAGACCGAAGCCAATGATGCGCTCGCTTCGGTACAGGGGGAGCTGGATACGAGTCCGTGGATTAGGTCAGTTGGTTCATTGCAGGCGGTAGCTATTCAGTAATAGCTGGCCTTGTCAAAAAAAGCCCCATCTAATGGGGTTTTTTTTTGTCTGATTTTTATCTGCGATTTAAATCAGGATGGTGTCTTTATGGGAGTAGGCGGGCGCGCAACAGCACAGAATTTTTAACTCGGTTGTCCCGATGTTTTTTATTTTGTGTGCGGTGTTGGGAGGGATACATATAGTGTCGCCCCTGATAACTTCGAAAGAACTGCTGCCCAGGGTCATCAGTCCCTTGCCGTCGGTGATATGGTAAAGCTCTTCGCTATTAATGTGTTTGTGTAAGACGGTTTCTGTATTTATGGGGATAGTGGCTTCGGCGAGGCTTTGTTGCCGGCTACTATGTGTCGCAGGATGCATTAATTCTTTGATATATGATCCATCCTTTGTTGTGTAAGTTGAAATGTCGTTGTAGCGAGTCAGTTTGTTCATGGTCTGGATTTCTGGTGAGCGCTGTGCTGATGAATGTAGGATTTTAAATCATCTAAATCGGTAATCGGTGGTAAGCAGCTTGAGCCTTCGCAGATATAAGCGCTGGTAGAAGTCAGTGGTTTTTTGTTGTCAATCGGTGTTGCTGGTTTTATATCTGAGGCTATGGCAAAACTAATTATGGCAGGATGATAAAATGCATCGCAAACCGTTTTCCATTGAGTTAAATCACTGGCGTTCCCGCGTATAATAATAATGACTGGAGCATGCAATAATTCTTCCAGTCCATTAAGTAAGCTGCAATTCATTATTGCATGTTGCTGGAAGTCATTTGAACCGGCTTTTATACAGTTTTCTGCAGCATTTAAATAATCGGTGTTGCCGAGTAGTAAGCCGAGTCGCTGTAAAGCAAAAGCCGCGATGCCGTTTCCGGAGGGTATAGCTTCATCGGCGAAAGTTTTGCTGCGCTGGATCAGTTTCTCATGCTCATGGCTGGTAAAATAGAAGCCGCCTTTATTTTTATCTTCAAAATTATTTAATAGCGTGGCGGCAATGTTATTTGCCCAGTCAAGCATGTCGTTATCCCAGGTGCACTGTAAATACTCTATTAATGCATTCAATAAATATGCATAGTCATCAAGATATGCGTTTAAGTGGGCTTTGTTGTCTTTATATGTTGCCAGTAAGTGTTGGTCATCCCATAGGGTATTCTTGATGAATTCAAGGGCGCGCTGAGCTGAGTGGATGTATTCGGGTTTATCGAGCAACTTACCGGCAATGCACATGCCCCGTATCATTAGCGCGTTCCATGAACAGAGTATTTTATCGTCTATTCCAGGAGTAATGCGCTTTGATCGCTGGTCGAATAATATCTTTCTACACCTGTTCAGCGTGTTGAATATATCCTGTTCACTGATGTTGAATTTTTCTGCCAGCTTTTCTGTGGAAATATACGCGTGTAAATGCCAGTGTCCTACAAAATTTTCGGTTTTATCCAGGCCATAGCAGTGAGCAAATATTTCATAATCTTCTGCGGCAAGTAAGTTTTTAACTTCAGTCGGAGACCATACGTAAAATTTACCCTCTTCTCCTTCGGAGTCGGCATCTATTGCGGAATAGTAACCGCCTTCGGTTGACTGCATTTCTCTTTGTGCCCAGTCTGCGGTTTGTATTGCGGCATGTTTAAATAATGGCAGTCTGGTTATCTGGTATGCATAGGCATAAAGCGGCAGCAACTGGCCATTGTCAGATAGCATTTTTTCAAAATGTGGAATCATCCATAGTTCATCGGTTGAATAGCGACAAAATCCACCGCCGATATGATCAAATATGCCACCCATGGCCATTTTTTGAAGCGTGAAAATGGCGCTGTCTAAAATATCCTCGTCATTGTGTTGCTGTTGTCGGCTGAGTGCCCAGTGACGCATGGCGCGTTCTAGCATGGCTGGATGCGGAAATTTGGGTGCGCCGCTGAAGCCGCCGTGAATATGATCGAATTCCGTCAGCATTTGTTTGCGTGCCAGATCCAGCGGTAACGCATTTAGTGAAGCTGCGGTGTTTTTGTCATGCTGGGTTATCTGGTTCAGCATGGATTTTAAAGATGTGTTCTGTTTTTCAATATCATCTTTTCTTGAGCTGAATACATTGCTAACAGTGGCCATGATTTCCTGAAAAGAAGGCATGTTGTATTTGCGCTGTTTGGGGAAATAGGTGCCAGCAAAAAATGGCATCTGGTCAGCGGGTGTTAGAAAAACCGTGAGGGGCCAGCCGCCTGGGCGTCCGGTAAGCATTGAATGGGCGTGTTGATAAATTTTGTCAAGATCGGGTCTTTCTTCGCGATCAACTTTAATGTTGATGAAGTGCTCGTTCATGATGCGAGCTGTCTCTTTGTCTTCAAACGATTCATGCGCCATTACATGACACCAGTGGCAGGCAGAATATCCAACGGATAATAAAATGGGTTTGTTTTTGTGTTGTGCCTCGTCCAGTGCGTCCTGGTTCCATGCGCGCCAGTTTACCGGGTTATCAGCATGTTGTAGCAAGTAGGGACTGGTTTCCTGGCTTAGTTTGTTGTCCGGCTTGTTCATAGGTGCTGGTTTCAATTGGAGGGTTTTTAACTATAGCGCAGCCGTTATCCTTAGGCGACAATATAAAAACATGAAAGAATTTGTGGGTACATGTTAATTAACCCATAATCAGTTGTCGACACTATATTAAAGGTTGTCATGATTCTAGATCGTTTGCGCACTGGATTGGAAAAGCTCGGGCATATTCTGGGGGATGATCTGGGGTATTTTGCAGCTAGCCTCAGCTTTTACACGATTTTTTCAGTTATTCCTATGTTGTGGGTGCTGTTATTTGTATTGAGCAAGTTCGATGCATTTTCAGTTTACTATCTTGGGGTTAAGTCGTTTCTTATTGTTAATCTCATACCGACTCATACTGAAGCGGTCAGTATTTATCTTGACGAGTTTCTGGAAAATTCCAGAAAAATGGGCTTGTGGGGTTTTATCTACGTGGCGGTGGCTTCTCTGATTTTTTATCAGAATTACCAGTATGTTGTAAATAAAATATTCCATGTGGCAAATACCAGTTTTTTGCATGCTTTGGAAACTTATTTGATACTCGCTGTCCTTATGCCGTTGACGCTTGGCGGTTCCTTTTATTTTTCTGATTATTTGCATCGTGTGCTTGGTGAATATGATAGTGCTATTGGTGTATTTACCAGTCTGTCTTATCTGATGATATGGCTATTGTTTTTTGTGATTTACAAGGTCTCGCCGAACATGCGCATTAGTATAAGAGTCGCGCTGCTTTCATCCTTTGTCGTTTCTGTGGTCTGGCAAATTGCTAAAATGTTTTTCGTATATTATGTGGTCATCAATAAAACCTATGCTTCATTGTATGGTTCATTCAGTGTAATGTTGTTCTTTCTATTGTGGGTTTATCTTTCCTGGTTCATGTTGTTACATGGTCTAAGGCTTTGTTTCTATTTGCAGTGTCGTTTTGAGAATTAAATAAAATGTATCCGGTATTAAAGCTTAAAAAAAATGAAGATCGTAGAATTCGCGCGGGTCATCTGTGGGTGTTTAGTAATGAGGTGGATACAAAAGTGTCTCCCTTTGATCAATTTGAATCTGGGCAATTAGTAGATGTTCGATCTGCTGGCGACAAGTCGCTGGGTATTGCTTATATCAATCCGATATCGCTGATCTGCGCGCGCATTATGAGTCGTGATCCGAAACATCCACCCAGTCAGTCGTTGCTGGTGCACCGCATTAAAATGGCATTGTCTTTGCGCGAGCGATTTTTTGCACAGCCTTATTATCGACTGGTGTTTGGTGAAAGTGATTTCCTGCCGGGACTGGTGGTTGACAGGTATGGCGACGTGCTGGTGGTGCAGATTACCACCGCCGGTATGGAAATGATGAAGCTTGAAATCATTGCGGCTCTGGAAAAAGTTATCCGGCCCAATTCGATACTGTTGCGCAATGATAGTTCGGCTCGTGAGCGGGAAGGCCTGCCTGTATATATAGAGTCTGTATTGGGTGAGGTGCCCGAGCAGGTGATAATCGAAGATATGGGTGTGAAATATCAGGTGCCGATTCAGTCAGGTCAGAAGACCGGCTGGTTTTATGATCAGAGAATGAATCGTAAGCTGCTGACAGATATTTCAACAGGCCAGAGAGTGCTGGATGTATTCAGTTATATTGGTGCCTGGGGTGTCAAAGCGGCGGTGGAAGGTGCCACAGAAGTGGTCTGTGTGGATGCCTCTGCGCAGGCATTGGAGCAGGCGGGTGTGAATGCGGAACTGAATAATGTGGCAGATAGAATGTCGGGTATTCAGGGCGATGCATTTAAGGCGCTGAAGGAATTGCGCGAAGAAAGGGAGAAATTTGATGTGGTTATTGTGGATCCGCCGGCTTTTATCAAGCGTAAGAAAGATTTCAAACAGGGGCGCGAGGCCTACCAGCGGCTGAATAGAATGGCTATTCAGTTGTTAAGTAAAGACGGTATCCTGGTGTCCGGTTCCTGCTCGTATCATTTGCCCCGAGGCGAGTTGCAGAAGACTATGCTGCAGGCGGCCCGCCATCTGGATCGTAATATGCAAATACTGGCGCAGGGTTACCAGGGGCCCGATCATCCAGTGCATCCAGCTATCCCGGAAACCGAATATCTCAAGGCTATTTTTGCCCGAATTATACCGGTATAAAAAAAATGTAATAAAGCTGTTGACCTTCCTGCACAAGACTGTAGAATGCGCGCCTCTGTCACGGAATGACAGTGAATATCCGGAAAGGAATTTAAGAAAGCGCTTTCTTTTTAATAAAGGTTTTCTTATAATGTCCGGCTCGCCTGGAGCGATGTTATTTAAAAATAGAGATTAGATAATTTGTGTGGGTGCTTACGTTAAGTAAGTACAGGACAAGAAACAATCATCGTGCTG
>JAPHRO010000024.1 GCA_026195895.1 Gammaproteobacteria bacterium | reverse complement strand
CGGATTGTACTCAATAATTAAAATCACCTTGTTGAAAAGTTTTGCATAGCGGATGTGGATTCTACAAAAAACTGTAATGGAGTATTTATGCAATCCCGCGTAAATAGCATGGGCGCAATAGCCCGGTTAACTTACCCCGTTCTGGGGGCAATTCTGTTCGCTTTATTATTTGTTAGTGGATGTGCTGGACCTGATACGGTTAAACCCGTATCTCAGCCCGAACCTCAGCCCGAGCCGGTTATTGAAATTATACCGGAGCCGGAAAAAGAACCCGTGCAGAAAATTATCCCGGAACCGGAACCGTTTGTGCGACCAGATACAGATATTCTGCTAAGTAGTAATGCCGGGGCATACAGGAATATCGCTAAAATGTTGTCCGGTAAATTAGAGGGTGATACAAGAATATTTATTCAGACCGGAAATAAAGTGACGGATAGTGTATTGATTGATTCAATACAGTCATCAAGTCGTAGCCAGCTTGTTGCCATTGGCTTGCGAGCAGCAAAAGCGGCGGCGAAAGTACAGAATAAGCAGGTGGTGTTTAGCCAGGTGTTTAATCATCGCGACGCCGGTTTAATTTCGCCATCGATGAAAGCGGTTAGTGCCATGCCATCGCCGGAAGAGTTGTTCAGAGACTGGAAACAGCTGGCACCCGGCCTGAGTCAGGTAGCGGTGATTACGGGAAAAAATCTTGATGATTATATTGATCGAGCAAAAAAAGCGGCGGAGCAACAGGGCATACAGTTAATTCATCAACAGGTGCGAAATGACAAGGAGTTTTTATATGCGGTGAAGCATTTGCCCTTGTCCGTGCAGGGGCACTGGTTGTTACCAGACAATAGAGTGCTCAGTCTGCGAGTGTTGAAAGACGTTATGGCGTTCAATACAAAATCAGGCAAACAGACCGTAGTGTTCGATAAAAAACTACTGTCTTTTGGCGGCCTGTTATATGTCAAACCCTCCGCTGATGAAGTGAGTAAGTTGATATTGTTGCGGCTGCAGGATGCAGTCAATCAAGAGGCTATTCCAGGTGCTGATGTGATGCCTGTTATGAGCAATGAAAAAGGTATCAATGCGACGGTAGCGGCGCAGTTAAACGTTAAAATACCCGAGGAATTTAAAAAGTTGTTGCATGAATAACAAATCAGGTAAAGATGCAGTTTCGGCATCAGGCTCACTTGAAAAGGTAAAAAGCGCATGGAATACGCTTAAAACCGAAACCGGTGTTGACCCAGTAGATCAAGCACCCGTGCATAAATTTTATACTCGCATACGGCGTTTTTCTTTATTTTCAAGACGCCGTAGTCGTAGTCTGGTAAATCGCATATTGGGCATATTGATGATCTGGGGTGTGCTGGTGTATGCACTGGCGATTGCAGGTATCTGGTGGGGATCGAATCAGGTCATCGAAGACAATTTCAGTCATCAGGCCAGGGACTGGGTTAGCAAACTGGATGAGCTTGGTACGCCCTTATATGCAACTGAAGATGCACGTCTGTTCCAGTCAATAGAAGATCATGTTTCTCGATTTCCTGAGCTTTCCTATTTGCGCTATTACGAGGCAGAAACCAATAAAGTGGTTGCCGAATACAGGTCGATCAAACTCGAAAATAATAACATTCCCCGTTTAACCCCCACTCAAATCGAGAGGCTCAGGCTTAATATTGAAGCGAATGCGCCGATGTTTATACATACGGTCGACTCGGAGTTATCGTTAATCCAGGCGGCGGCGCCCATTGTTATCCGATCAATAAAATCCGATGGTTTAATGGACTTTAACCTTGAGCTGGATCTGGATCAGGAGCAGATAGAAAGCTATAAAATTATTGGCTTTCTGGAATTGGGGCTGGATTTTGGTATTTACCGCCAGCAACTTATTAAAAATATTTCTCTTGGCAGTCTGTTTATCGCGATTTTATTTTTAGTGTCTTCGGTTATCGGGCGGCTGATTATCAAAAGATCGTTAAGTCAATTAACCAACCTGCGTAAACCCCTGGCAAAACTGGCAAGTGGTGACATAGACGTTTACGTTGATAATGAGGGTGACGAAGAAATTGTAGCGATTGCCAATGCCTTAAACACAACCATCAGCGCACTGAAAAGTCGTGATGAAAAATTGCGGCGCATGGCAAATTATGATGCCTTGACGGGGCTGCTGAATAAACATAATTTTAATATACAGTTAAGGTATGAACTGGAGCGCGTGGTTGCAGAGGACGACTGTAGCGCACTGTTGTTTATAGATCTTGATCAGTTCAAGTATGTCAACGATACCCTGGGGCATGCGGCGGGGGATCATCTGTTGTCCCAGGTAGCCGATCTGTTTAAAAAACGTATTCGGCAGGATGATGTGCTGGCGCGATTTGGTGGTGATGAATTCACCATTATTGCAAAATCTGTTACTGAAAAAGATGCCGAAGCCATCGCCAATTCTATTATTAAACAAATGCAGAATTTTATTTTCATTGAAAATGAGCAGGCGTTTAATATCTACTGCAGTATCGGTGTGGTGATGATCAAGGGCGAGCAGTTTTCTGCAGAGGAGGTTTTCTCTCAGGCAGATATGGCCTGTTTTCAGGCCAAGTCAGATGGTCGAAATCGATACCATATATTTGATGCTCGGGAACAGGAGGAAATTAAAAAGGATGTCGATATAGGCTGGTCGAAACGCATTAACGATGCAATCAAAAACGATTATTTTGTGCTGTATTTTCAGCCAATTGTCAGCCTGAGAGATGATGCACGAGAGCATTATGAAGTACTGTTGCGCCTGAATGTGGAAGATGATGTTTTATCGCCGTCCGCCTTTTTACCCGCCGCTGAACGTCTGGGGGTTGCCATCGATATCGACTACTGGGTGGTGCGCAATGCGATACGTAAAATTTCTGAATTTCAGGCCGATGGTCGTGATGTGGTGCTATCGATTAATCTATCCGGCCGAATATTTGAAGCGCCCGATTTGATTGATCGAGTGCAGCGTTATATTAAGCAGTATGATGTTAATTCCGAGCTGATAATTTTTGAAATCACCGAACAGACGGCGGTGCGACAAATTGAACGGGCCAGCGAAAGAATAAATGAACTGGTCGAGCTGGGCTGTCGATTTGCGCTGGATGATTTTGGCGTTGGTTTTAGCTCGTTTAATTATCTTAAACATCTGCCCGTCGATATTCTGAAAATTGATGGTGACTTTATTGCAGATATGACCAAAGATCCGGTGGATCAGGCGATGGTGAAATCGATGATCCAGATCGCAGCTACACTTGGTAAACAGACCGTGGCTGAATATGTACAGGATGCGGCGACGATGGAAATGCTGAAACAGTTTGGTGCCGATTATATACAGGGTTATTATCTGGGCGAGCCAACCACCGCGATTAATTCTCAGTACTACGCAGATGCGGTCGATAAAATTACCACTAACGTGATTAAACTATAAAAATTTTAAATTTAGCGTTTGCCACCGCCGCTGGCTGTAAACAAAATTCTATCCAGCATTCTCGAACTTAAAATTCGTTTTAAATAGCCAAATAAATACGTTGGGAAAGTGACGTAATAGCGGATTTTGGGGCGCGGTGATTCAAGGGCGTGGATGACTTTTTCCAGCACGGCTTCGGGGCCGAGGGTAAACGGTGCCGCGGGGCCTGCCTTTTTTAATCTGCTTAGCATGGACTCGTACTGTGTTTTGTGGGCACTGCTTTCAACATCTATATATTTTTCAAATGCAGACAGCGCATTGCTACGAAATTGACTGATAATCGGGCCGGGTTCGATCAGGCTAATAGAAATGTTTGTGCCCGCCAGTTCCTGGCGCAGGGTATCGGTCAAGCCTTCGACGGCGAATTTACTGGCATTGTAGGCGCCACGATATGCCATGGCGGCAAAGCCCAGCACGGAGCTGTTCTGAATAATACGGCCGTGTCCCTGTTGGCGCATAACAGGAATGACCCGATTGGTCAGCTCGAGCCAGCCAAATACGTTGGTTTCAAATTGGGCGCGTAAGGCATCGCGGCTCAAATCCTCGACCGCACCGGGTAAACCATAAGCGCCATTATTAAATAATGCATCCAGTGTGCCGCCGGTTTTTTCTAGAATCGTTGCTATCGCAGTGTTAATGGAAGCAGAATCATCGAGGTCTAGCTGCAGGCTCTCGTGGCCCTGCTGTTTTAGCTGTTCGACATCAGCAGGTTTTCGAGCAGTGGCAAAAACCCGGTAACCTCGTTGTTTTAGTTCATCGGCAACATAGCGGCCAATACCGCTGGAGCATCCTGTGATTAGTATGGTCTGGTTTTTAGGGTTCATATATTCGCAGTGAATCGATAGGCAAATTTGGGTATAATACTCCGCCTTTTGACTATTGGCCGAATAAGTGTCTTTTTTACCTCGGCTGCGGCGGTCAAAATCGTGTGAATATCGTTAATTACATTAAATACTATCTGGGTGAATTATGCGCAGTCATTACTGTGGACAGATTGACGAAAGCTTCGTCGATCAGGAAATTGAGCTTTGTGGGTGGGTCAACCGTCGTCGTGACCACGGTGGCGTTATCTTTGTAGACTTACGTGATCGAGAAGGTCTGGTGCAGGTCGTTTTCGACCCAGACAGAGCTGAAATGTTCGCCACTGCGGAGCGTATTCGTAATGAGTATGTGCTGAAGCTAAAAGGCCGTGTTCGCCTGCGCGACGAGGCTGCCTTCAATCCCAATCTCAAAACCGGCAAAATTGAAGTGCTGGGTCTGGAGCTGACGGTGCTGAATGCAGCCGAAACACCGCCCTTCCAGCTCGATGACGAAGGCGTCCATGAAGATATTCGCCTGAAATACCGCTATATCGATTTGCGTCGTGATGAAATGCAGCAGCGTATGCGCATGCGTTCCCAGATTACCGCTTTCGTGCGTAATTATATGGAATCTAACGGTTTCTGGGACATTGAAACACCGATGCTGACCAAGGCGACCCCAGAAGGTGCGCGTGACTACCTGGTACCCAGCCGTACCCATCCCGGTGAGTTCTTTGCCTTGCCCCAGTCGCCGCAGATTTTTAAACAGTTGCTGATGATGTCGGGCATGGATCGTTATTACCAGATTGTGCGCTGTTTCCGTGATGAAGACCTGCGTGCAGATCGCCAGCCTGAATTTACCCAGATCGATATCGAAACTTCATTTATGGATGAGAATGAAGTCATGGATATTACTGAAAATATGATTCGCGAGCTGTTCGCCCATGTACTGGAAGAGGCCTTGCCGAATCCATTCCCGCGTATGAGTCATGAAGAAGCCATGCACCGTTACGGTTCTGACAAGCCGGATTTACGCATCGACATGGAGCTGGTGGATATCGGTGATTTAATGGCCGATGTGGAATTCAAGGTATTTGCCGAGCCGGCCAAAGATCCGAAAGGTCGCCTGGTGGTGCTGCGTGTGCCTAAAGGCGCCGAGCTGTCGCGGAAAGAAATTGACGGGTACACCGAGTTTGTCGGTCGTTATGGCGCCAAGGGTCTGGCCTGGATCAAGGTTAATGATGTCGCCGCCGGTCGCGAAGGCCTGCAATCGCCGATTGTTAAATTCCTGCCCGATGAAGCACTGACCGCGATCATCGAGCGCACTGGCACAGAGTCGGGCGACCTGTTGTTCTTTGGCGCGGGTAATGCAAAAGTTGTTAATGAGTCCATTGGTGCGCTGCGCGTACAGGTGGGGCATGACCGCGGCATGGTGTCCCGTGAATGGAAACCCCTGTGGGTGGTCGACTTCCCGATGTTTGAATGGAATGACCGTGATAACCGTTGGGATGCTCTGCATCACCCTTTCACATCACCAAATACGGAAGATCCGGCAGAGCTGGAAGCGAATGCGGGTAGTATGCTGTCCCGCGCCTACGACATGGTACTGAATGGCTGTGAACTGGGTGGCGGCTCGGTGCGTATTCATAATACCGATATGCAGAATAAAGTTTTCGAAGTACTGGGTATAGGTGACGAGGAAGCCCGTGATAAATTCGGCTTCCTGCTGGATGCGCTGAAATACGGTTGTCCGCCGCACGCCGGTCTGGCATTTGGCCTGGATCGCATGGTGATGCTGATGACCGGTGCCGGCTCTATCCGTGACGTGATGGCCTTCCCGAAAACGCAGACGGCAGCCTGCCCGTTGACCGATGCGCCGGCCGCGGTAACTCCTGCTTCCCTGCGTGATCTGAATATCCGCATACACAAACCGGCGAAATAAATTAGCCTGGATATTGGCCGGGTTGGTCAAACTGACCCGGCTTAAAGCCTGTATCCCCAATCAGAGATAGTTGAATTCAATCCTTCAGGCTATATATTAAATAGTATCTAAATCAAACTCTCCTCCGGGCCAACAAAATGAATGCAGTTGCAATCCAGCCTTATGCTTTGCTTGAAGATGAAGAATGCCGTCAACGCATTCTGGCCGCCAAAGAAAAACTGGGCGACAGACTGGTCATTCTCGGGCATCACTACCAGCGTGATGAAGTGTTTGAACATGCGGATTTCTCCGGCGATTCCCTCAAGCTTTCCCGTCAGGCAGCACAATCCAATGCGGAATATATTGTATTTTGCGGCGTGCATTTCATGGCGGAAGTGGCGGATATTCTGTCTCGTCCGGATCAGATTTCAATCATTCCCGATATGGCAGCCGGCTGTTCCATGGCCGATATGGCGGATTTGGCCAAGGTGGAAAAAGCCTGGCGTGAATTATCGGAAGTGCTCGATCCGGAAGAAAACATAACACCCGTTACCTACATCAATTCGGCGGCTGATCTGAAAGCTTTCTGTGGTCGCCATGATGGCATCGTCTGTACCTCCACCAATGCGCGCCATGTGCTGGACTGGGCGTTTGGCCAGAAAGAAAAAGTGCTATTTTTCCCGGATCAGCATCTGGGTCGCAATACCGGTTTCAATATGGGGATAGCGCTGGAAGATATGGTGATCTGGGATTACGACCAGCCCATGGGCGGTCTGACTGCCGACGCAATCAAAAACGCCAAAATGATTCTATGGAAGGGCTTCTGCTCAGTGCATCAGATGTTCAAGCCGGAACAGATCGACAACTTCCTGGAGAAATACCCCGAGGCTAAAATCATTGCCCATCCGGAAAGCTCGTTTGAAGTGTGTCAGAAAGCAGAATACGTTGGTTCGACCGAATACATTATTAATACCATCGCCAACGCCGAGCCGAATACACGCTGGCTGGTGGCAACCGAACTGAATCTGGTGAATCGTCTTAACGATCAGTTCAAATCACAAGGCAAGCATGTGCATTTCATGTCGCCCACCGTCTGTATGTGTTCCACCATGTTCCGTATTGACCCCCAGCATCTGGCATGGACGCTGGAAAATCTGGTCGATGGCCATGTGGTGAACCAGATCTCGGTACCAGCCGATGTCGCCGAGCAGGCGAAAGCAGCACTGGACAGAATGCTGGAAGTATCGCCCTAGTATGTCGATAAACTAAAATCGTTTTGCTTTAACCTTTAAACCTTATCCTTTATCCTTCCATCCATGAGAGAAGCAGTCGTACTGGTTCATGGTATCTGGATGAACGGCGCAGAAATGTGGCGATTGCGTCAGCGTCTTCGTCAGGCGGGGTTCGACTGCTATCAGTTCAAGTACGCCAGTTTTAAAAAATCACCCGAAGAAAATGCAGAGTTATTAAATAGTTTCGTGCAATCTATTGATGCGCGGGTGATTCATTTTGTCTGCCATTCTCTGGGGGGCATCGTGTTGCTGCACCTGTTTGATAAGCATCTGCAAAGTAAACCGGGCCGGATTGTTTTTCTTGGCTCACCGGTCAACGGCAGTGAAGTCGCGCGGCGTTTATACAGCACGCGGTTCACCCGCTGGAGTCTTGGGCGCAGTGTCGACAGGGGGCTATTGGGTGGCCGACCGGCATGGATGAAGTGGCGTGACCTGGGCATTATTGCGGGCACTTTGCCGCTGGGTCTGGGGCTTATCGTCGGCGGTCCCGACTGGCCGCATGACGGTACGGTATCCGTAGAGGAGACCTATCTGGGCGGGGCTACGGATCACCTTACTTTGCCGGTGAGCCATTTTGGTCTGTTGTATTCAGAAGAAGTTGCTATACAGATCGTCACTTTTTTGCGGGCCGGTAAATTCGGCAACGAGCTAACCAACCTGTTGTTTGATGCCACCGGTTAACAGCCCCAGTCCTACAACTACTTCTGTCACAGTGCTAAACTGTGCGACAAATTTGAAGGCACATCAGAGGTCAACATGGCTGGGCATAGTAAATGGGCCAATATAAAACATCGCAAAGCGGCGCAGGATAAAAAACGCGGCAAGATATTTACCAAATTAATTCGTGAAATTACCGTTGCGGCCAAAGGCGGAGGCGGGGGCGATGTGGATGCGAATCCCCGATTACGATTAGCCGTAGACAAGGCGCTGGGCGCCAACATGACCAGAGATACCATCGATCGCGCTATCAAGCGAGGTACTGGCGAGGGTGAGGACAGCAATTTTGAAGAAATTCGTTACGAAGGGTATGGCCCGGGCGGCACTGCCGTGATGGTGGACTGCTTAACCGACAATCGGAATCGCACGGTGTCTGAAGTGCGTCACGCGTTTACCAGATCGGGGGGTAATCTGGGCACGGACGGTTCGGTCGCCTATATGTTCAGGCCGGTGGGCATATTGAACTATGGACCAGGTAGTGATGAAGACACGGTGATGGAAGCCGCACTGGAGGCAGGTGCGGAAGATGTTGCAAGCAATGCCGATGGCAGTATTGATGTGTTAACGACGGCGGAAGATTTTATGGTAGTTAAGGAAGCCATGCTGGCTGCAACACAGCCGCCGGAGTCGGCTGAAATCGTACAGAAAGCTGACATTGAAATTAATGTCGAGCTGGAGGATGCGGAAAAAATCATGCGGCTTATTGATGCTCTGGAAGATCTGGACGATGTTCAGGAAGTGCATTCGAATGCCGATTTTTCTGATGAAGTTATGCACCAGTTGAATGCTGGATAACAGAGGTTCTGTGATACGTATTCTAGGAATAGACCCGGGCTCCCGCCAGACTGGATTTGGCATTATCGAATCCGATGGTTCCAGTAGTATTCATATTGCCAGTGGCTGTATTTACGTCAAAGGTGATGGTTTGCCCCAGCGTCTGGGTAATATCTATTGCCGAGTCAGCGAGATTATTGAGCAGTGGCAACCGACAGAAATGGCAATTGAGCAGGTGTTTGTCAACAAGAATGTTGATTCCGCGTTGAAGCTCGGCCAGGCTCGCGGTGCGGCGATTTGTGCCGGCGTACAGTTGAATTTGCCGGTTAGCGAATACACTCCCAAGGCGGTGAAAAGTGCGGTGGTGGGAACCGGTAATGCGACCAAGGAACAGGTGCAGCATATGATGGCGATGTTATTGAATATGAAAAAAGAATTACAGGCAGACGAGGCAGATGCACTGGGTATCGCTTTATGTCATGCCCACAATCGACAACTGGTCGGCAAAATTCCATTGCCTGCGCGTCGGCGTTCCAGGGGGCGCTGGTTATGATCGGCCGCCTGCGTGGAAAAATAATCCAGAAACAGCCGCCGCAGTTACTCATTGATGTGCAGGGCGTCGGCTATGAAGTTGATGCTCCAATGTCGACTTTTTATCAGCTCCCCAATATTGGTGAAGATGTTATTCTGCATACCCATCTGGTGGTGCGTGAAGATGCGCAATTGCTCTATGGTTTTGCATCGGAATCTGAGCGATCTTTATTTCGTAATTTAATCAAAATCAATGGCGTCGGCGCCAAACTGGCGTTAACTATCCTGTCTGGCATGAATGCAGAAGAATTTGTGCATTGTGTCCATGATAATGATACGGCAGCACTGGTGCGGCTGCCGGGGATAGGTAAAAAAACCGCAGAACGCCTGATTATTGAATTACGGGACAAATTAAAAGATGCATTACCCGAGTCTTCTACAGCAATTCCCGCCGGTTCCCGGGGATCGGCGCCGGCCAGCAGCCCGTCGGGCGATGCGGTGAGCGCATTGGTTGCGTTGGGTTACAAACCGCAGGAAGCAAGTCGTATGGTGCGCTCCGTGGGTGCTGATGGGCTGGGAACAGAAGACATTATTCGGCTTAGTCTACAGGGCACGGTGAAACAGTAATGTCTGATTCTGATCGTCTGATTACCGCTACCGCGTCCCGTGATGAAGAGGCCATTGATCATGCGATTCGGCCGAAATTTTTACAGGATTATTCCGGTCAGCCGACGGCATCGGAACAACTGGAAATTTTTATACCAGCGGCACGCAATCGCAATGAAGCACTGGATCATGTGCTGATCTTCGGGCCACCCGGACTGGGCAAAACCACGCTGGCCCATATAGTGGCCAACGAAATGGGCGTGAATTTACGTCAGACATCGGGTCCGGTGCTGGAAAGACCCGGCGACCTGGCGGCTTTGCTAACTAATCTTGAACCGCACGACGTGTTATTCGTGGATGAAATTCATCGTTTAAGTCCGGTGGTGGAAGAAGTGCTGTATCCCGCCATGGAAGATTATCAGCTGGATATTATGATCGGTGAAGGTCCGGCGGCACGTTCCATTAAACTGGATTTGCCACCCTTTACTCTGATCGGTGCCACTACTCGAGCAGGTTCCTTAACCTCGCCGTTGCGTGATCGTTTTGGTATTGTGCTACGACTCGAGTTTTACAATATCGAGGATTTAACCGCCATCGTAAAACGCTCGGCACATATACTGGATGTGCCTGTTGATCATGATGGCGCCAGGGAAATTGCACGACGGGCACGGGGTACGCCGCGTATTGCCAATCGTTTACTGCGCCGGGTGCGCGACTATGCAGAAGTTAAGGCCGATGGGCAGGTCAATGCCGAGGTAGCCGGTAAAGCACTGGATATGCTTAAAGTTGATTCCTATGGTTTCGATAATATGGATCGCAACCTGTTATTAACCATTATTGAAAAATTTGACGGGGGGCCGGTGGGCGTTGAGAATCTGGCTGCCGCCATTGGTGAAGAACGGGATACCATCGAGGATGTGATTGAACCGTATTTGATTCAGCAGGGTTTTTTAATGCGCACCCCGAGAGGGCGTGTCGCCACCGCTAATGCCTATCGTCATTTTGGCTTGATTGCGCCGACAAATATGCAGCAGGATTTGTCAGCAAGCGCTGATCTTTTTGATGATGGTGAATAAAAAATTAACCCCAGTTGTGTTATGTCCACGTTAGTAAATATAGAACTGTGCAATCACCAATAATTGAACATAATAAATCACAACTTTGTCACAATTGCATTTATGGAAAACGATACAATCGCAAGTTGTGAAAAGTTTAGACAATGACAAATGATGAACTTTAGTTTAGCTGTTCGTGTCTATTACGAAGACACAGATTCCGGCGGTGTTGTATATTACGCCAATTATTTAAAATTTATGGAACGGGCGCGCACTGAATTTTTGCGTCATCTGGGCTTTGAGCAGGATCAGCTCATAGAAAAAGAAAATACCATTTTTGCGGTGGCATCGATTACTGTGGATTATCATAAACCGGCCCGATTTAATGACTTGCTTGAAGTCAGCGCCAGCATTATTGAGTTTAAAAAAGCCAGCATGGTGTTTGAACAGAAAATAGTACGCACAGATGATCAACTACTGCTGTGTAGTGGTACTGTGCGTATTGCCAGTTTAAAAGCAGATTCATTCAGGCCTGTGGCAATTCCAGAAAAAATTAGGGAGGTCGCCAGTGTCGACTGATTTATCTATTGTAAGTTTGGTGCTTGGTGCCAGTGTGCTGGTACAGTTGGTGATGCTGTTATTGTTGCTGGCATCGGTTATTTCCTGGTTCGTTATTTTTCGTAAATTTAAATTACTCAAACTGGCCAGTGCCGCCGCGCTTAAATTCGAAGACGAATTCTGGTCGGGCGGTGATTTAAGTGAGCTGTATACCAGACTCAATCGGCGGCGTCTTGACCGTGAAGGCATGGAAAAAGTGTTTGAAACCGGTTTTGCCGAATATGCACGTTCGTATAAAACCACCAACGATCCGGCATTCATGATGGCCAGTATTCAACGCAGCATGAAAGTGGCACTTGCCCGTGAAGAGGACAAACTGGAGTCCAATCTTTCGCTGCTGGCAACGATTGGCTCCACCAGTCCCTATATTGGACTGTTTGGTACGGTCTGGGGCATCATGAATTCGTTTACCGCGCTGGGGGCTGTGCAACATGCATCGCTAGCGATGGTTGCGCCGGGTATCGCTGAGGCACTGATCGCGACGGCGATGGGTTTGTTTGCGGCGATCCCTGCGGTTATTGGTTATAACCGTTTTTCCGATCTGGTGGAACGTCTGGTCGGTCGCTATGAAAACTTTGCCGAAGAATTCGCGACCATTTTACAGCGTCAGTCGATTAAAAAATCGGCAGCTAAAAAAGCGACCTCAGAGAGCGAGGCGGAATAGGTATGGCCGCGGGTAAAAAACGTCGCCCTATGTCTGACATCAATGTGGTGCCCTATATTGACGTGATGCTGGTATTGCTGATTATTTTTATGATTACCGCACCTTTATTACAGCAGGGCGTAGAGATAGAGTTACCGCAGGCAGCTGCTAATCCATTGCCGCCAGATCAGCATGAACCCGTTGTGGTATCGGTGGATAAAACCGGTGATTTCTATCTGGATATCGGTGATGCGCCGGATAAACCGATTGATGCGCAGTTGCTGGTGAATCGAGTGGCTGCGGTGCGCCAGTTGAAACCCAATATACCGGTACTGGTACGGGGTGATCGAGAAGTCGGTTATGGCAGTGTGGTCGATGTCATGGTGTTGTTGCAGAAAGCAGGCATTGAAAAAGTCGGCCTGATGACCGAACAGCCGGAGAAGTAGGTTTGCACACCGGGTTTTTTCACGAACTAAAAAATCATCCAGTAGCACTGGGCTTGTCCATTGTCCTGCATCTGGTGCTGTTAGTGATTCTTACGATAAGTCTTGATCATACCCAGGCACCTAAAATGCCAGCCGCGCCAAAGGCGAAAACTGTGCAGGCAGTGGTAGTTGATGCCAGTCAGGTTGACAGGGAATTGAATAAGTTAAAACTGGCCGAGCAGCGTAAAAAAGATAAAGAACTGGATCGCAAAAAACGCCTGGAAAGAGATGCGAAAAAAGCGCGTGATAAACGACGCCAGGAAGAAAAACGACTGGCTGAATTAAAGCGTAAACAGAAGCAGGCAGAAAAAGCGGAAAAGGCAAAACAGGTCAGGCTGGATAAGGAACGCAAGCAGAAACAGGCAGAACTGGACAAGCTGGAAAAACAGCGCCAGCAGGAGCAGCAAAGACTCGCCGCCATAGAAGCTAAACGCAAAGCGGAAGAAGCAGCAGAGCAAAAGAAACAGGCCGCAGCAGAAGCAGAAGCGCGACGTCAGGCGGAAGAAGCTGAATTAAAACGCAGGATGGCTGAAGAAGAGGCGCGGCAAAAAGCACACAGCAGTGAAATGCAGAAATTACGAGCGCAATATGTTCTTAGTATTCAGCAAAAGGTGGAGCGTCAATGGCAAACTCCACTCAATATGGTTGCTGGCTGGAGTTGTGAAGTTATGGTGCAACAGAATCGTTTTGGTGACGTACTTCAGGTGCAGATGTTAAAGTGTAGCGGCAATGAAGCGTTTAAGAGTTCTGTTGAGCGCGCTGTGCGTAAAGCCTCGCCTTTGCCAGAACCGCCGTCAAATGATGTGTTTGATAAAAAGTTGCAATTTACTTTCAGGCCCAATACATAAACTCGATAAATAATAAAATCATGATAAAACACGTATTAATTACTCTTATTCTTCTGTTACAGATGCATTCAGCCCATGCTGTATTGCAGGTGGAAATAACCAAAGGTGCTGAGGGTGCGTTACCAATAGCGATTATTCCTTTTGTCGCTAAAGGTAAGCCTGCCAGCTTGCCGGTAAATGTGTCTGCCATCATAGCCGCCGATCTGCAACGCAGCGGCAAGTTTGCGCCCATCGAAGAACAGAAGCTGATTGCTCGACCAGACAGTCCAGAAGCAATTAATTATAAATTATGGCGCATTGCCAGCATTGACCATCTGGTGATTGGTGAAGTGAATGTCGCCGGGCCGTCACGTTATACCGTCAGTTTTCGTTTAATCGATGTATTTAAAGGCATGCAGGTGCAGGGCTACCAGTTTGTCGCCGACGATAGTAATCTGCGTGGTACAGCGCATATGATCAGTGATCTGATCTACGAACAGATCACGGGGCAAAAAGGCGCCTTCGATACAAAAATCGCTTATGTGACCGTTGAGCGCAAAGTGGGTATGCAGCCATCCTATCGATTACAGGTGGCTGATACTGATGGTTATAATCCCGCAACGGCATTAACGTCTACCCAGCCCATTATGTCGCCGTCCTGGTCACCCGATGGTAGTCGTCTGGCATATGTTTCATTTGAAGCGGGACGTTCTGAAATTTTTATCCAGAATTTGCGCACCAATCAGCGACAGAAAGTATCTTCATATAAAGGTATTAATGGTGCGCCGGTCTGGTCGCCTGATGGGAAGAAACTGGCATTGACCCTGTCCAGACAGGGTAATCCCGATATTTATGTAATGGATCTGGCAACTAAAAAACTCAGCCAGGTTACCCGGCACTGGGGAATAGATACTGAACCTGCCTGGATGCCCGATGGATCTGAGCTTATATTTACTTCCAGTCGAGCTGGCAAACCGCAGTTGTATCGCAAAGCCATCAATGGCGGCAAAGCCAGGCGCGTCACTTTTGAAGGTAATTACAATGCCAATGCAGAGGTCGCGCCCGATGGACGCTCGGTAGCATTTGTTCATGGCAATGGCAATATATTTAAAATCGCTGTACTGGATTTTGAAACGGGTTTTATGCAGGTGTTGACGGATGGTGAGCTGGATGAGTCGCCCAGTTTTGCACCTAATGGCAGTATGATTTTATATGCAGCTCAGGCGGGTGGTAGAGGGGTGCTTGCTGCTGTGTCTACAGATGGGCGATTTAAACAACGCCTGGTGTTATCAGAGGGGGATGTTCGGGAACCTACCTGGGCGCCTTTTAAAAAGTAACGGAAACTATAGTGTGTAACTATAGATCGAGGAATAAACGATGAAACTCAAAATATTATCCGCCTTAATAATGACAGCTTTGCTGTCGGCGTGTAGTCCAGACAATGTAAAAGATGGTGATACTGCCGATGCTCCAAGCGATGGTGGTAGAGATAATCAGTCGAGCGGGGCGCAGGTGGGAAGTATCGGTGATGGTAGTGGTGCACAGGGTACGGCTTTATCAGCGGGACAGGTAGTATCCTATGATAAAGCGGCGATCAATGATGTAAATAGCGTGTTAGCTGAAAAAGTAATTTATTTTGATTTTGATAGTGATCAGATTTCTCAGGATTACATGGAGCTAATCGCGCATCATGGCAAATACCTGGCGGCAAATACTGACATGAGCCTGAAACTTGAAGGCCATGGGGATGAGCGGGGAACGCGTGAATATAACGTGGCGCTTGGAAATCGTCGTGCCCAGGCCGTGCGTCGTCTGGTATTATTCCAGGGTGCAGACGCCAGTCAGATTTCAGTGGTGAGTTTCGGTGAAGAAAAACCCGTTGCCCTGGGTCATGATGAGGAAGCCTGGCGTTTGAATCGTCGTGTAGAATTTGTTTATGAGGCCAGATAAAACATGTATAAATCAGCACCTGTAATTATTACCGGATTATTAATGGCGGTATCAACGTACCTTCATGCAGCCCCAACGCTGGAGGATCGTCTGGTTCGTATTGAAAATTTATTGAATAATCAGGTGCTGATCGAACAGATGCAGCAAATGGAGCAAATCCGGCAGGAATTGTCAGAGATTCGCGAGCTGGTGGAAAATCAGGATCACCAGTTAGGTTTGATCAAGCAACGCCAGCGCAATCTGTATCAGGATATGGATCGTCGTTTGCATGATCTGGAAGCCGGTTCATCGGCCACCGCTTCTGCGCCGGTGGCAGCACCGACAGAGAGCCAGCCGGTATCCCCCGTAACGCCGCCGGGGGCAGCCGGATCAAGCTCAGTCGTATCAGCCGCGACGCCCGGTGATAAAGACGGCAAGCTGGCCTATGGACAGGCATTCAATGTGTTGAAAGAAGGCCGTTATCAACAGGCGATCATTGATTTTAAAAACTTTATGAATACCTATCCGGAAAGCAGATATTCAGCCAATGCTCAATACTGGCTAGCAGAAGCGCATTATTCATCGCGTGACTTTAAAACTGCCTTGCAGGGATTTCAGAATGTGCTGAGTAAATATCCTGAGAGCAATAAAAACAAGGTGCTGGGTGCAGAGTTGAAAATTGGTTATACCTATTATGAAATGCAGGACTGGCCTGCAGCAAGAGCAGCGCTGGAACGAGTAATAGCCAATCACCCGAACACAACGGTAGCGAAAAAAGCGCAGGAAAGATTAGAGCGCATGAAACGCGAAGGGCACTAGCCTTTCATTTCCAGGATTATTTTTAGCCAGCTATAGCTGGCTTTGTTCTATGTCGCCCAGCCAGACCAAACTAAGAATTACTGAAATATTTTATTCGCTACAGGGTGAGTCAACCAGTGTCGGTTGCCCCACTGTATTTGTGCGTTTAACAGGCTGTCCTTTGCGTTGCGGTTATTGTGATACCAGTTATGCTTTTACCGGTGGCGAATCATTGACGCTGGAAAATATTCTCGATCAAATCAAACAGTTTAATACCACCTATGTTTGTGTCACCGGCGGTGAGCCACTGGCTCAGAAAGCCTGTAATGAACTATTAATCCGATTATGTGACCAGGGTTATCGGGTGTCGTTGGAAACCAGTGGTGCGATCGATATTTCACTGGCCGATGCGCGGGTAAAGCGTGTCATGGATATCAAAACACCGGGTTCAGGTGAAGTCGAAAAAAACCGCTATGAAAATATTGATCAGTTAACAGCTAACGACGAAGTAAAATTTGTGATATGTCATCACGATGATTATGAATGGGCAAAAGGCCTGTTGCAGAAATATGATCTATCTCAGCATTGCGAAGTCCTGTTTTCTCCGGTACAGGGAGATTTAAATGCTTCGACCCTGGCCGACTGGATTCTGGAAGATCAGTTGCCTGTGCGATTCCAGGTCCAGCTACATAAATATCTCTGGGGAAATGAGCCCGGAAAATAACTGTTAATAAGCTTGAAGAAACTGTTGTGAAAAATACATCACCTAAAAAAGCGGTCATATTGCTATCCGGTGGACTCGACTCTGCTACTGCCTTGGCCTGTGCTAAATCTGAAGGCTATGACTGCTATGCATTGAGTTTTGAGTATGGCCAGCGATCCATGGCAGAACTAAAGGCAGCCCAAGAAGTAGCCGAATTCTTTTCAGTTGTAGAGCATCGGACATTGCACCTGGATCTTGGTGCTCTGGGAGGCTCGGCCTTAACCGATACCAGTATTGAAGTGCCAACATCGCCAACCGAAGGTATTCCGGTTACTTATGTGCCGGCCAGGAATACCATATTTCTGTCATTTGCCATGGCCTGGGCCGAGGTGCTGGATGCGCGCGATATTTTCATCGGCGTCAATGCGGTGGATTATTCAGGATACCCGGATTGCAGACCTGATTTCATCAAGGCATTTGAGCAGATGGCAAACCTGGCTACTCGCGCTGGAGCCGAGGGGCATGCTATACACATTCATACGCCGCTGATTGACCTGAGCAAGGCCGATATTATCAGGCTGGGTGTGGATAAGGGTGTTGATTATGGACTGACCGTCTCATGCTATGCTGCTGACGAGCAGGGAAGAGCCTGTGGACAGTGTGATTCGTGTCGGCTAAGGATCAAGGGATTTGATGAATCTGGTATCAAAGATCCAACCAGCTACCAGCTATAAAATTGAAATGATTCTACTTGTTTTTCTTCGAAAATCAGGTAGTATACGCGCCTTCCAATAGCAGCGAGATTGATGATCTTGATGGCTATTCAAAATGGAATTTAAAGGAAGTGTAGAAGGGAATACCCGTTGGGTATACGTTATTCGCGTGTCATCTTCACACGCAAGAACGGGCCGTTAGCTCAGTTGGTAGAGCACCGGACTTTTAATCCGATGGTCCCGCGTTCGAGTCGCGGACGGCCCACCATATTTCAGGCTTAAAGCCACTGTATTTAAGTGATTTTAAGATCAAAAAAAAGCCCAACTCAATGAGTTGGGCTTTTTTGTTTTCGATGTTGTAAATATATTATTTACGTATACCTGGGCCATTCATAGTCAGGCCATTGCTCATGTAGGTATGGAAATACTCCAGAGCACGATACTCTTTACTTTGAGCTTTAAATGGCTTGGCGCGCACCTGACTGTTACAGCCGCCGTAGCGACGTTGCAGCGTACCCATACCATCACCTGATTTGCTTGACTGTGACCACTTGTTACGGAACACAGGGAAGTGGGAGGTATGACCCAGGGCAGGACTCAGAATGTCAGCACGGATTTTTTTACCAGGATTGTGGTAATGGCAATCAGCGCAGGACATATTCAACTGGCCGCGTTTGGCATAGAAATGTTTCTTGCCGCGCGCATACCATTGCATAGATTCTGGACTGCTATCGATTTTCACGTTGCCTTTTTTACCACGAGACTTATAGGCGATATAAGCTGACAGATGAGCAATGGCGCCCTTTTTATATTTCAGCGGTTTTTCGCCATTAGCTTCACGACATTCGTTGATGGCTAGCTCCAGAGTCACAACTTCACCTCGATTCTTATCGAAGTAGGGGTAGTTCTGTTTTATGCCCTGTTCTGCTTTTGGAAAGCAGCTTGCATAGGTTTTGCCATTCTTAAATGGTTTGTTAAACAGTTCTTCACCTTTTTCAACATAGGTTTCGTAGGGGGGAAATTCCTCAAATGCTTCCCATTGTTCACGGGAGTCTTTATCAACGGAATAAACGCCATTCACGAAATCATGCAGGGGGATTTCTGGGAACATCTCGGTGTAATGTTTTCTAAAGTCTTTCAGATCTTGTGCCGGATTTGCTGCTGAACTTACTAATGGCGTAAGAAGCATGCAAAACGCGGAAGCAATGACTGCGATTTTTTTCATGGTTAGTACCTTTATTGATTTCTGCCAGGGAGTGCGATTATTTAATTTTTGCTTCAACAGAATCGCTTTTGCCTTTGTTATCTACCCAGCTTACTTTAAGGGTATCGCCAGATTTGGCACCTTTGAATTTAAATGACAGGTAAGGATTTTTTGAAATCGCTGTACCCCAAAGTGCCGATAGCACATTGTTGCCATTGTGTTCGCAGGTTACTTCCTGAATAAATTCAGCAGGAATTTTTTGCCCGGTCTTCTTGTTTTTGCGCAGACCTGTTTCCATTGGATGACTGATTAATGTTTTAACAACAGTCACTCCACCTTTTACTTTAGCGCGTACTTTAATTGATTTAGCCATTATTTGATTCCTCTAATTCTTGCCCAAAGATTGGGATTAGCCGCCACAGCCGCCGATTGTTACTTTGACTTCTTTCTTGGCGCTGTATAGCTTGCCGCCTGCTTTAACAACAACAACCACGTCAGATGTTTTGCTCATTTTTACACGACTAGAGACAAAACCTTCAGTATTGGAGCCCAGGTTAAAAGTGCCCGTAAGAGGAGTCGGGTTATTGGAAACTAGAATGCTGATTGATTCAGTTCCGGCGATTTTGCTGGTTACAGTAATCGGTACTACGGCACCGTTTTCAGCAATGTCTGGCGCTTTCAGCTTGATGTCGCCACTAGCAGCAGCGGATCCGCCATGTGCGGCTGTAATCGCGCTGTCCAGACTGGTCGCCTCAAATGCGGCTTTAGGCCATGCGGCAAAAACTGCACGAGGAGTTAATAAGCCAGCACTTACCGCAACGCCTACCGCGCCGACAGCAGCAGTGCTTTTCAAAAATGTTCTACGTTTTGTATTCATTGTATCTTTACCTTGAGAATTTTTTATAACGAGTAAATAAACTCAACAACCTGATCAATTTCACTTTTTGACATCACTTCGTGTGGGCCAAAAGGAGGCATGAGGGTATTAGGATTGCTAACACGAGAGTCCCAGATCTGGGCTCGTAATATACTCTTGTCCGGGAACCGGCCTTTCATTGCAATAAGTGGCGGACCTATATTACCAGGTAGAGCGCCACCTTCGATATAGTGACAGGCCAGGCAGTTACCTTTTTTCCTATCAAAGGCAATTTTTTTGCCCTGCGCAATATCATCAGCTTCTGCTGCATTGGATACTACGGGTATTGATAAGGCAAAGCTGCCCAGAAGTGCAGCGATCGAGGTCACTGTAGATATGGCTTTTGCGGTGTGCCGCATAATTCACTCCTCAAACATTTTACGTGGGGTTAGTAAAGCTGATCACTATAGATAGTACTCAGATTATATTTTTCCATCTTTACTGCCATTTATAAAGTACATCATTTTTAAAAATGATGTTTACCTTGTTAAACCGGGATTACTTTTAATGGATGTACTAGCTTATTGTTTTTATATATATCAGATCAACGCATATAGCATACTCCATGGAAAGCGTATGGCAAGAAAAATTTGAGCTGTTTCAATATGTTACCTTCACTTAATATTAGAAAATATTAATATAGCTTCATGTCTTATTTTTGCGACATCTGGGAGGTGAGTTCTTTTTTCCTGCTTTCCAGTCTTTGTATGGTGATCGGGTTTAAATCAGGCTGTTTTAAGGCATTTTCTATTTGCTGTGCCGCCAGCTTAATGTAGCCATCCAGTTCATATTGATAACTGGTGGCTTCAAGTGCTGCACCTGTCTGTCCATTTGAAAAATAGGACTGGGCCAAAGTTTTGTAAATAATAGTTTGTTTCTGGTACTGCAATAAGCGTTTTAACAGTTTGATTGCTTCATCATACTGGCCAAAATGATTGAGCATTTCTACATAATAGATAGTTACCGGAAGGTAATTTGGATACAGCTTTTCAAGTACTCTTAATATCTCCAGTGCTTGTTCCTGTTTATTTGCCTGGATATAGGCTTTGGCAAGGGCTAACTGGAACCAGGGATGTTCATGCTCTTCGATTAAAGGCAGTAATATTTCTATGGCTTCACTGGCTTTATCATCGGCAGTCAAGGCAATAGCAAGCATGTAGCGAGTGACAATATTTTTTTTATCTGCAGGCAATGATTTCAGTTTTTTAATTTGTGCCGGTAAAGACGTACTTGCAGAAATCACTACCTGTGCTTTGGTTAATTGAAAATTCAGACTGTCTTTAGGCAAATTAGCATCTTTATCAGATATGCGATGCCTGGCTTCAGCGATGCGAGTGGTACTAAGTGGATGAGTGCGCAGGTATTCCATTTGCGACAGAATATTATTGGAATCAGTGTTTTCCAGTAAAGTTTCAAAGAATTGAGCCATACCATCCGGGTTTATATTGGCTTTTCTTAAAATCGAGATGCCGACGCGGTCTGCTTCATATTCGTTGTGACGGGTAAAGTTGATCTGTGATTGCATCATGGCTGCGGTGCCACCATAGATGATCGCGGCACCAGCATCAGGATTTTCAGCGCCAACCAGTATTCCTGCCAGAATAGCCGCAAAAATTGCTGCCGGCGATGTGCCTTCCGATTGCGCGCGCGCCAAATGTCGCTGGGTAACATGAGATATTTCATGTGCCAGTACGCCGGCCAGTTCACTTTCATTGTCAGCCGCTAAAATCAGTCCAGAATGTATGCCGATATGTGCATCAGGCCCTGCAAATGCATTTATGCTGGGTATTTTAAGTATGAAAAACTTGAAGTTCTGGTCGGGCTGGTCACTTTGAGATACCAGTTTCTGGCCCAGAGTATTTAGATAATCGTTAACTTCCAGGGTGTCCACAAAAGGTACATTCGCTTTAAGGGTCTGGAAAAAACTTTTACCCATCATATATTCCTGATGAGGCGAAACAGTTAACTGGGTTGGGTCACCTAAATCAGGGAGTTCCCCGCTGACCTGATATGGCGATAGCATCAAAAACAGGGATAGTAAGCTGGAAGGAAAGAAGCGCATTTTGTATCAGATATTGTATCTTAAAATTTGAGTCATGGGTTTTGAGTGGGGTTAATTAAATAATACACAGCCATAAAAAAAGGCTACACAGTTTTAAAGTGCAGCCTTTAATCTAGGTTGATTATCTATTGTTGTTAGATAAACAGTGACTGTGTTGCGTCTGACGATTCTTCAAAGTAAGTGGCTGCACCTACATAGTCAACACCATCAATAAATTGAGAGTGATCATAACCAAAAAGTTCAACTGTCATCTGGCAGGCGAGGAATTTTACTTCGGCTTCCTGACACAGCTCACGTAACTCATCAATTGTAGCCACACCACAATTAGAGATGGTTTTCTTCATTAATGTGGTAGCGATGCTGTCCATGAAAGGAACATTCCACATGATGTTGGGAATTTTAGGGCCAAAATCGATAGCTTTTAGCCATTTAGGTCCCATAGGCATTTTCATTGGCATAGAAGGATTACCAGTCGGCGTAACTCTCAGGCTGCTGGTGTCTTTCAATAATAGATTCAGGCCATAGAAAGTGTAAAAAACTGAGCATTCCATTCCCAGCGCTGCAGCGGTGCTAGCCAGAATGAACGGTGGGTAGGCCCAGTCCAGGGTGCCCTTGGTTGCAATAATGGTCAGCTTGCGATTGTCACTCATTTGTTGTCTCCTCAAGAATTAATATGTGGGGTAGCGGGCGTTTTTGCTGATGCAGTCAGGTGCCTGTTGCTGACCCAAAAAACCTGTAAATTAAAAAATTAGTCGATTGTATGATTTTTAAGCTTAAACCTTACCTTTTAATACGAATAAAAGGCAAGTGTTATGGTGAAAATATTTTTATATGGCTGTTATTTACAGGCGAAAAGATTATCTGTGGCAGGCTTCGGAAAGCATCTCCAAGTATTTGAAAATTAAAGATTAATTAGTTACGTTTTAGCCAATTTGATGGGCGTGCGATATTCGGACGGCCGGTATATCGGTATATTTTAATATTAATATGATCTATAAATTGTTTTGTTTTTTGATCTATTCATAATAGAATCTCGTATTTAATGAATTGCTTATATAGGTGACAGAGTGTTTTCAATAAAGGAAGTAGACGTTAATACCTTGAAACAATATATAGATGAAGGCAAAAATGTACGTCTTCTGGATGTGCGTAGCGTGGCGGAAATGGCTGCTGGTATTATCCCAAATGCAGAAAAATTACCCTTACATACCTTGCCCGTTAGATTGAATGAAATTAACAATGATGACTTCTGTGTGCTGTATTGCCGCAGTGGCGCCAGATCAGCTCAGGGAGTTGGATTCATGGCGGCTCAGGGTTTTGACAATGTATACAATCTCCAGGGCGGTATCATGGCCTGGCAAAGACAGGGCATGCCGCTGGTTGCCTGATCGAGTATTATTCAAAAAAATATATCTGCAAAAGCCTGATGGATTTATATCTATCAGGCTTTTTTTTGCGCAGTATTCTGTTCTGTCTATTTATGCAGGCACTTTATTAAAGTTCATAAAATAAACAGGAAGGTATCAGGCGCCAGAATTTGCGTGCCAACTTTAGAGTATTCTAATATGTTTATGCATCCTTATTGATCTTGGATATATACAGTTAAATAAAGCTGTATATACCCCTTATATATTTGCTTATTTATATTTACTGGACTAAAAGGAGTGAAGTTGCCTGGATTGCAATTGTTTTTGTTTGACAAAGAAAGCTAGCTTTGAGAATGTTCGCCGGGCAGGGCAAGCGAGAGCAAAAGTAACGGAGCACATAATTAAATAAAACGCGCTAAAAAGCGCATAACTCCATTGAGGATAACAATATGTCAAGTGGTTTTAATAAATCCTTAATCGCCTTATCAGTTACAGGGCTGTTGGCGTCATCAGCAGCACATGCAACGAATGGTTATTTTGCACACGGATACAGTACGAAAGAAAAAGGCCTGGCAGGTGCAGGTGTTGCTTATTCACAGGATGCGATGGCAGTAGCCAACAATCCGGCGGGTATCGCATTTATGGGTGAACGTCTGGATGTGGGTGCCGGTTTGTTTGCACCGATGCGTTCTTATACGACAACTGGCTCAGCTCCAGCACCAGATGGTACACCGGTCGGTGCATTTTGTGATGATCCATGGCCTACAAACGCAACTGGTTGTACCCCGCCAAATGTCGTACAGCCACCGTTTACAGTGGGCAGCGGCGGTCAGTCGATTGACAGTGATAACGAAATGTTCCTGGTGCCCCATTTTGCCTATAACTGGCGGCTGGACAGCGAAAGCGCCCTGGCGCTGGGTGTTTATGGCAACGGTGGTATGAATACTGAATACAAGACATCGACAGGTGCGACAGCGACAGGTCTGGTTCCAAATGCATCAGCATCGGACCCAGGTGGACGCGATGCCTATGTTATTGGCACAACTCCAGGTACATTTGGCGCCGGTGAAGCCGGAGTTGATTTGTCCCAGTTGTTCTTCAATCTGTCTTATGCGAAAAAAATTGACGCCAACTCCTCCTGGGGTGCGGGTATTATCTTTGCTTACCAGCAGTTCAAGGCGACCGGTCTGAATGGCTTCGGTGGTTTTTCGCTAGATCCTAACAACTTAAGCAATGCTTCGGGCCATGATACGTCATCAGGCTTCGGTGCTAAATTGGGTTACCAGACTAAAGTGGCGCCGGATGTGGCTTTTGGTGTTTCCTATCAGACAAAGATGTCCATGAGTGAATTCGATGACTATGCCGGTTTGTTCGCAGAAGGCGGTGATTTTGATATTCCAGCGACTGCATCCATAGGTATTGCCTGGGATATTGATAATAAATCCAAACTGGTGGTTGACCTGCAGCAGATTTATTACAGTGATGTAGCATCTATTGCAAATTCTATTTCGCAGCTAACCAATGGTTCCTGTGTGGATGCGCTGAATAGTGTTATGAATGGCGGACCTCAAGCGGCATCCGGTGTTGGTTGCCTGGGCGGTTCCAGCGGTGCCGGTTTTGGCTGGGATGATATGACCATCCTGAAAGTGGGCTACCAGTGGGACATGGATGATATGATCTGGCGTGTAGGCTTCAGCCATGGTGATGCGCCGATGGATAGCAATGAAGTATTATTTAATATCCTGGCACCAGCAGTTATTGAGCAACATATAACCTTTGGTTTCACCATGCCACTAGGTGCGGATGCTGAATTCACCTTTGCGGGTATGTATGCGCTGGCGAATGATGTGTCGGGTGCGAATCCATTCGATGGAGGTGCTACCAATATCGAAATCGAAATGGATCAATATGAATTTACGGGAACTTATTCCATGAAATTCTAAACAAACTGCAATTGTTCCGATGAAAAAAGCCGTGCAATGCACGGCTTTTTTTGGTTTCAAATATCAGAAAACAATAATGTAATTTTAAATAATAAATAAGTTTATCTCTCTCTAAATTAGCAAATTCTTCTATACAAAAAACTACAATATTTCGTTGACAAGCATGTAGGCGCAAGGTTAATTTTAGCCAGCGTTATTTAAGCGTGGTTAATTAAAAATACCTTATATTAGGGGACGGAGTCATACAAAAATGAACATTAAATCTTTAACTTCTTATGCATTAGCACTGACCTTGGGTCTGGCTGCAGCGGTTGCTCAGGCAGCAGAAACATACCTGCCTTTTGTTTTGGCTTCAAATGAAGCTGGCACGATTGCAGATAAACTGGAAGGCACTAAAAAAGCATTACAGGACAACGGTTTTGAAATCGCCGGTGAGTATTCGCCTTTTGCAGGTGCTCACATTGTTGTGGTTACCAATGCAGAACTGAAAAAAGAAGCTGCTAGTCATGATCGTGGTGGCTATATTGCAGCACAGCGTATTTCGCTGACTGAAATGGGTGGTAAAACACAGATTTCTTATACTAACCCTTTCTACATGGCTAAAGCCTATTTCATCAAAGGCAATCTTGCTGCAACTTCATCTGCGCTGAAAAAAGCCCTGGGTTACGTTCAGGACTTTGGTCCTGAAGAAGGCCTGACTGAAAGAAAGCTGGGTAAGTACCACTATACCTTTGGCATGGAGTATTTTGATGAGCCGCTGGAACTTGCTACAGCGGGCAGCCATGACAAACTGGTTCAGACCATCGAGAAAAACCTGAGTGCTAAAAAAAATGGCGCCTCAAAAGTTTATCGTATCGATATTCCAGGCACCAACCAGACTCTGTTTGGTGTGGGTATGAAAGCACCTGATGAAGGTAAAAAGTACATGGATGAAACTTTCATCATGAGCGAAATCGATTTTAAACCTTTGCGTTCTACAGCGCATTTACCCTATGAGATCCTGGTAAAAGGTTCAGAAGCTGAAGCACTGCATGCGCGTTTCCGCATTGCAATCAACTTCCCTGACCTGAGCATGATGGGTGATAACAGCTTTATGAACATTATGCCGACTCCAGATGCGATCAAAGAAGTTCTAATGAACGTCGCAGGTGGTAAAAAAGACGTCGAAGAATGGTAAGTTAAGCAAGGTCGAAAGCATCTAAAAGCCCCGACCTTCTGGTCGGGGCTTTTTTTATGCCATTAGTAACTGGATGCTGAGAAAGTAAGTTCGGCAAACTGGAGTGACGACATGATCGAAACTTCATTTTCATTGAGGCGTTATCTGGTTATCATAATTTTTCGCTGAAATCGTGACTCAGTCCGGGAATCAGGGTAAACTGCGTGGCTCGCGAAAAATCATGGCGATCAAAAAGTCTATGATTTATAAGGTTTTTTACAGGTGGAGACATTAAGGTGGAATTAACCGGTGCTGAAATAGTTGTTCAGTCTCTTATTGAAGAGGGTGTTGAACATCTTTTTGGATATCCAGGCGGAGCTGTCCTGCATATTTATGATGCGATTCACAGGCAGGACAAACTGCAGCATATCCTGGTTCGTCATGAGCAGGGTGCGACGCACGCGGCTGATGGCTATGCGCGTAGCACCGGAAAACCAGGCGTGGTATTAGTGACTTCAGGCCCTGGTGCTACAAATGCGGTAACCGGTATCGCTACGGCCTATATGGACTCCATCCCTATGGTTGTGCTGACGGGCCAGGTGCCCAAGCCACTGATTGGTAATGACGCCTTCCAGGAAGTGGATTCTGTTGGTATTACCCGACCTGTGGTGAAACACAATTTTCTCATTGAGAATGTTGAAGATATTGCGACGACTATAAAAAAAGCTTTTTATGTGGCTACAACCGGTCGCCCTGGTCCGGTAGTTGTCGATATCCCTAAAGACATTACTGCTGCCAAGGCCGTGTTCTCCTATCCGCGTGAAATAAAAATGCGTTCTTATAACCCGACGGTTAAAGGACATCCGGGTCAGATCAAAAAAGCGCTGGATATTATTCTCAGCGCGAAACGTCCAATGATATACACCGGCGGTGGGGTCATATTAAGTAATGCCTCGGAAGCTTTGACTGAATTTGCCCGCACACTGGGAGCACCGATCACCAATACCTTGATGGGGCTGGGTGCTTATCCCGCCAGCGACAAACAGTTTGTCGGCATGCTGGGTATGCACGGCACCTATGAAGCCAATATGGCCATGCATAACTGTGATGTGCTGATTGCGATCGGCGCACGGTTTGATGACCGCGTAACGGGAAATCTGGAGAAATTCTGCCCGGATGCCAGAATTGTCCATGTTGATGTTGACCCAGCGTCGATTTCCAAAAACGTCAAAGTCGATGTGCCGATCGTGGGTGACGTGAAGCAGGTTATGGATGGACTCAATAAATTGCTGGCGGCAGACAAGCGTCATCTGGAAGCGGGTGCGATGGAGTCCTGGTGGCAGCAAATTGAAGAATGGCGTGCCCAGGATTGTCTCAAGTATGATCGTGATAGTGACACCATCAAACCGCAGTATGTGGTGGAGCAGTTGCACGAAGCCACTAAAGGCGACGCTTTTGTTGCTTCCGATGTCGGTCAGCATCAGATGTTTGCCGCACAGTTTTACGGATTTGATAAGCCGCGCCGGTGGATTAATTCTGGTGGTCTGGGCACCATGGGCTTCGGTTTGCCTGCTGCCATGGGTGTTCAGGTAGCATTTCCGGATGAGACGGTTGCCTGTATTACTGGTGAAGGCAGCATACAGATGTGTATCCAGGAGCTGGCAACCTGCCTGCAATACGGTTTGCCGGTTAAAATTATTAATCTAAATAATGGTTATCTGGGCATGGTACGCCAGTGGCAGGAATTCTTTTACGATAAACGTTATGCAAACTCCGTTATGGACGTGCATCCTGATTTTGTGGCGTTGGCAGAAGCGTATGGTCATGTGGGTATTCGGATTGATAAACCGGAGGATGTTCGCAAGGCACTGGATGATGCGGTTGGAAAATATAAAGATCGACTGGTTTTCCTCGACTTCGTTATTGATCGTGAAGAAAACGTTTATCCTATGATTCCTGCAGGTGCAGGCCTTAATGAAATGATTCTGGTTTAAGCATGAAACATATAATTTCAATTCTTCTGGAAAACGAATCGGGTGCCCTGTCTCGCGTGGCCGGCCTGTTTTCCGCACGAGCCTATAATATCGAGTCGCTGACAGTTGCTCCTACAGATGATGAAACGCTGTCTCGTATGACGCTGGTAACGTCCGGTACAGAAGAGATCGTTGAGCAGATTATGAAACAGCTAAACAAGCTGGTGGATGTAGTCAAGCTAATTGATCTGACTGAAAGTGGTCACATCGAGCGCGAATTAATGCTGGCCAAGGTGCAGGCAACGGGCAATGCGCGCAGTGAAGTAAAGCGCCTGGCCGATATATTCCGCGGCAGCATTATTGATGTAACCGATACTACCTATACCATTGAAATGACGGGTAAAGGTGACAAGCTGAATGCATTTTTAACTGCATTATCCAGCATTACGATTTACGAAGTGGTTCGCTCAGGCGCTATTGGTATTTGCCGTGGTGAAAAATCCCTGAGTCTGTAACACGACGCTTAAACAAAAATTTTAACTTATTACTGGTACTTAAACATGAGCTTGAATATTTATTACAACAAAGATTGTGACATTTCACTTATCAAGGGCAAGAAAGTAACTATTGTTGGTTACGGTTCACAGGGCCATGCACATGCGTTGAACCTGAAAGATTCGGGTGTTGATGTCACGGTCGCGTTACGTGCGGGTTCAAGTTCTGCTGCCAAGGCTGAGAATGAAGGTTTAAAAGTATCCTCGGTTAAGGATGCAGTAAAAACTGCAGATGTGGTCATGATTCTGACACCAGATGAATTCCAGTCGACTTTATATAAGGAAGAAATTGAGCCTAATCTGAAACAGGGCGCAACACTGGCATTTGCCCATGGTTTTGCCATTCATTATAACCAGGTCGTCCCACGTAAAGACCTGGATGTCATTATGATTGCACCAAAAGCACCGGGCCACACAGTACGCAGCGAATTTGTGCGTGGCGGTGGTGTGCCTGATCTGATTGCCATTTTCCAGGATGCTTCAGGCAAAGCCAAAGATCTGGCCTTATCTTATGCCTCGGGTGTTGGTGGTGGTCGTACTGCAATTATCGAGACTACTTTCAAAGATGAAACAGAAACGGATCTATTTGGTGAGCAGGCAGTGCTTTGTGGTGGTGCAGTAGAGCTGGTCAAAATGGGTTTTGAAACATTGACTGAAGCCGGTTATGCCCCAGAGATGGCTTATTTTGAATGTCTGCATGAATTGAAACTGATTGTTGATCTGATGTTTGAAGGTGGTATCGCGAACATGAATTATTCTATTTCAAACAATGCAGAATACGGTGAATATGTAACCGGCGATAAGGTTATTAATGAAGAAAGCCGTAAAGCCATGCGTGAAGCATTGCGCAACATCCAGAATGGTGACTATGCCAAGAAATTTATTCTGGAAGGCATGACTAACTATCCCGAAATGACAGCACGTCGTCGCAACAATGCGGCACATCCAATTGAAGTTGTGGGTGGTCAGTTACGTGAAATGATGCCATGGATCAAAGCCAACCAGATTGTTGATAAATCTAAAAACTAGGATTCTGTCATCAGGCTGAAAACATAAAGGGAGGCATATTGCCTCCCTTTTGTTTTGTTCGATACAAATATCGAATAGATATCAAATTCGATATTTATGCTAAATTACCGATGCTAGTTGCTATTTACAATTAAGAAATCGAATCATGGAATTTAAAAAGAAAGTGGGTAATCGACGTCGCGGTATTTACCTGTTACCCAATTTATTTACCACGGCGGCTTTATTTGCCGGGTTTTACGCCATCATCGCCGGCATGAATGGCCATTTTGGAAAAGCTGCTATCGCCATTTTTATCGCCATGCTGCTGGATGGACTGGATGGCAGAGTCGCGCGCCTCACCAACACCCAGAGCGATTTTGGTGCCGAATACGATAGTCTGTCTGACATGGTGTCATTTGGTATGGCGCCTTCACTGGTGGTGTATCAGTGGGCGCTATCATCAATGGTCGAGTGGGGCTGGCAATGGGGGAAAGTTGGCTGGACAGCGGCATTTATTTATACCGCCTGTGCCGCCATGCGACTGGCCCGATTCAATACCCAGATCGGTGTTGCGGATAAACGTTATTTTCAGGGCTTGCCCAGTCCTTCGGCGGCGGCGGCAGTGGCGGGCTTCGTCTGGGTCTGTCAGGATTATGGTATCAATGGCCCAGAAGTGGCGATACCCGCATTGGTGATTACCGCCCTGGCGGGTATTTTGATGGTAAGTAATATTCTGTATTACAGCTTCAAGGAAATTAATCTTCGAGGAAAGGTACCGTTTCTGGCGATCCTTGTTATTGTGCTGGCCTTCGCACTGGCATCGATTCATCCACCGGCGGTGCTGTTTATTGTTTTCATGGCGTATATTGTTTCAGGGCCAATGCTCAGTGGTGTTCGCTGGTATCGCAAGCGAGGCAAACGGACATCACCCGATGAGGAGTAATTCCACACGGAGGGTGTATTTTAGTCTTGGCAAATGAATTAATAATCGTTATAGTTTTGTGAAACGTATTTTTAAGAAGATTTTATGAATCCAACCAGAACACAACAAGCACATGCTTTCGGCCCCATGGCTGGTGTTCTGTCCTGCCTGTCTCTAAATGCTCTTCATGCTCTATTCCTGCTACTGCCGTTGGGCAGATAAAGCATTCCTGGCGAGGAGAAATACGCAGCTAACTATACCCCTGAGAATATACCCGATTTGCGGAGCAGATCATGAGTGATGACAGATTAATTATATTTGATACAACTTTGCGCGACGGTGAACAGAGTCCGGGCGCATCCATGACCAAAGACGAGAAAGTGCGCATTGCCAAAGCACTGGAACGTATGAAGGTTGATATTATCGAGGCCGGTTTTCCGATTGCCAGTCCTGGCGATTTTGAATCGGTGCAGGCGGTGGCTGGTGCCATAAAAGACAGTACCGTTTGTGGTCTGGCGCGTGCACTGGCGAAAGATATTAGCCGAGCTGGTGAAGCGCTGAAGCATGCCAATTCGTCACGTATCCATACCTTTATTGCAACTTCGCCTATTCACATGAAAATGAAATTGCGCATGGAGCCTGATGCCGTACTGGAGCAGGCGGTGGAAGCGGTGAAAATGGCGCGCAAGTTTACCGACAATGTTGAATTTTCACCCGAAGATGCCGGGCGTTCTGAAACTGATTTTCTGTGTCGTGTCATTGAAGCTGTTATTGATGCCGGTGCCTCAACGATCAATATCCCCGATACCGTGGGTTACAACGTACCCAGTCAGTTTGGCAGTTTGATCCATACTTTGAGGGAACGGGTGCCTAATTCGGATAAGGCAATTTTCTCAGTGCATTGTCACAACGATCTGGGCATGGCGGTGGCCAATTCGCTGGCGGCGGTACAAAATGGTGCTCGTCAGGTGGAATGTACCATTAATGGTCTGGGCGAGCGTGCCGGCAATGCAGCACTGGAAGAAATCGTCATGGCCGTGCGTACCCGGCAGGATTTATTCGAATGTGATACCGGGCTGGATACAACCCAAATCATTCCCTGTTCGCGTCTGGTCTCCGGTATTACCGGTTTTCCGGTACAGCCCAATAAAGCAATCGTAGGCGCCAATGCATTCGCCCATGAGTCAGGTATTCACCAGGACGGCGTGTTAAAAAGTCGTGAGACTTACGAAATCATGCGCGCTCAGGATGTCGGCTGGAGTGAAAATAAAATTGTACTGGGCAAACATTCTGGCAGAAATGCCTTGCGTTCCCGCCTCAATGATCTGGGTATAGAATTAAATTCAGAAGAAGAGCTGAATGATGCCTTTGCTCGTTTCAAGGAACTGGCAGATAAGAAACATGAAATTTTCGATGAAGATTTGCAGGCACTGGTTGCCGAAACTTCATGGTCGTCGGAAAACGAACGGTTTAAACTGGTTAGCCTCAGGGTTTGTTCGGAAACGGGTGAAATACCTGAGGCCACTGTTGTGGTTAGCGTCGATGGAAAAGAACGTAATTCAATCGCTACCGGTAGTGGTCCTGTTGATGCCGCTTATAAAGCTATTGAGCAGGTGGTGAAAAGTGAAACAGAACTGCAACTGTATTCAGTCAACAATATTACCAGTGGTACCGATTCTCAGGGCGAAGTAACGGTGCGCTTGTCAAAAAGTGGGCGTATTGTAAATGGTCAGGGTGCAGATACTGACATTGTTGTCGCTTCTGCCAATGCCTATATTAATGCACTGAATAAAATTTCAGATGGCGAATATAGTCGCGAGCATCCACAACTGGGTGATGTTTAATGGCTGACAGGGATGATCACAATGTTAAAGAGCATGGATGCTCGCTAGATGAAAACACTCGTATGCAGTACCTCAAAGCCATGGGTATACAGCCCTGGTTTGAGCGCTATGCTGATGTGTCTTCGCTAACAGATGTTGAAGATTTTCCCGTATCTTCGGTTGAAAATAATCTACAGCCAAATGATGTCAGGCAAAGCCAGTTAGATTCTCGTTCAGTCACTGATATTGCGCCAGGCGATACAGTTAAAGAAAAAAATGAAGTTCCCGATGTGTCCCGGCAAAACTGGCAACAGTTAAAGACTACCGTCAGCCAATGCCAGTTATGTGAATTGCATATCTCGCGCACGCAAACCGTATTTGGTGCTGGTAATCCCGCAGCCGACTTATTAATAATTGGTGAAGCGCCGGGCGCAGATGAGGATGCCAAAGGGGAACCCTTTGTGGGTCGTGCCGGTCAATTGCTCGATGCCATGCTAAAGGCAATAGATCTGGATCGACCAACAGTATTTATTACCAATGTGCTGAAATGCCAACCACCGAATAATCGTAATCCCCATACCAGTGAAATTGTTTGCTGTGATCCTTATTTGCAGCGCCAGATCGAATTGATTCAGCCCAAAGTAATACTCGCGCTGGGGCGTATTGCAGCGCACCATTTACTGATTAGCCAGGAGCCGCTTGGTGCTATGCGACAAAGGCAGCATAGTTATAACGGTATCCCTTTGCTGGTTAGTTATCATCCCGCTTATTTGCTAAGAAAACCCGTAGATAAACGCAAATCCTGGCAAGATTTGCTACAAGTAAAGAAACAGCTAACTTCTTTGTGAGCAAAGGCGCTTTTAAATGGCTTTAAATCCTGACATAGAACCGATCGCCAGCTTCCGGGCTATGATATCTGAAGACGTGCCCAGAGTCATTGAGATTGAAGAAAGTGTTTATTCTCACCCCTGGACGGAAGGGATTTTCAGAGACTGTATTTGCGTGGGCTACAACTGTTTTGTTTATGAGGTGAATGAAATTATTCAGGCCTATGGATTGATAACAATTGCCGCCGATGAAGCCCATATTCTTAATCTCTGTGTCGCCCCTCAAATGCAGGGGCAGGGCATGGGCAGAAAAATGTTGTATAAATTGCTGGACGTTGCCGAAGAAAAAAAAGTGGATTCAATTTTTCTCGAAGTCAGGGGTTCGAATACAGTGGCAATTCAATTATATGAACAGGAAGGGTTTAATAAGATTGGTGTTCGCAAAGATTACTATCCTTCAGATAATGGCAGGGAAGATGCGCTGGTGTTTGCCAAAGCATTAAATTTACCGAATGAAACTTAATGAATCAGAAAAGCCGTTATTACTGGGTATTATTTTAAGTCTGTTCACTGGTTTTATTCTGTTTGTCATTACCGATAAAGTACCTTCGTCGTGGCAGAGAGTCAGCTTGCCCGATCTATCTAATCAGCCAGTTAAAATTAACGTTGTTCATGCTATTAATCCACGTTTTCAATCTTTGAACGAGACGCAATATTTAGGTGTTCTGAAACATACGCAGCGTCTGGTTAAACAACATTTAAATATTGATGTTGAATTTAATCGTGTCGAAAACATATCGATTGAAACACTGTTTTCCTACTTGCCTGAACATGTTATCAGGGCGCGAGAAAAATTAATTATTCAGTTAAATCAGGTCACGGAAGCTGATGTTAATGATATGTGGCATTCCATATATACCTCGTTGGAGCCGTTTAGAAATAATCCGGATGCTGTTATCGATTATGCACAGCCGTACCTGATAAATACCCTGCCGGTGAATAACCTGGAAGAGTTAACGGACCGACTGGTAGAAACACTCATTGTTCGTGGCCAGTATTGGTATAACTATAAAGTGGAAGACGGGAAACCTGTTGTCGATGGATCGCCCTATAACGAATGGGTGTGGTGGGATTCCCTGGGTTATGGCCATTTGCCGTATCAGCTGGTGATTACTAATCAGCTAGTGGTCAGTGCAGAAAGATATGGTATGGCTACCCATTCTTCCCTGCGGGGAGGCATTACGGCGGGGACGACAAGTTACAGCAAAGATAGCTCCAACAAAGCCTATATCTTTGCCAGCACTTTCCAGCTTATAAACAATGCACCCATGCTAACTCGGTTGCGCGATGATGCTGCTTATTCCGAGCAGCAAATTATTGAATATACAGCCGCTTTAATTACCCATGAGCTGGGCCATATGTTTTATCACTATGCGCATCCATTTAATAAAAAGGCATGCATCATGAATCCAACGCCGTTACTGAAATACCGGCAATGGGTCGAGGGGCTGGATGCAGATAAATGCCAGATGCTGGCGCTTCCTGCGATGCAGCCGGGTGCCGCCAAAATTGATTTTAATCCTGACTGGTAGTTTCCTTACCGCAAAATATGTCTCAATTCTGTTATAATTTCGCGCTTGATTTTGAGTGTGGATCTTATGTCTGAATATCTCCAGCAAATGCAGCGTCGTCGCACGTTTGCCATTGTTTCCCATCCTGATGCAGGTAAAACGACCCTGACTGAAAAACTGCTGCTATTCAGTGGTGCCATTCAGCTTGCGGGTACGGTTAAGGGCCGCAAGGCTGCGCGTCATGCGACATCGGACTGGATGGAGCTGGAAAAGCAGCGCGGTATTTCGGTGACCTCATCGGTGATGCAGTTTCCCCATAAAAACAGCATTATTAACCTGCTGGATACGCCGGGCCATGCGGATTTCTCGGAAGATACCTACCGCACACTTACTGCGGTCGATTCTGCATTGATGGTGATTGATGCGGCCAAGGGCGTTGAGGAGCGGACCATTAAACTGATGGATGTATGTCGGCTACGTACTACGCCAATACTCACCTTTGTAAACAAAATGGACCGGGAGGCGAAAGACCCGATCGATTTGCTGGATGAGGTGGAAACCGTGCTGGATATTCAGTGTGCGCCAATGACCTGGCCGATTGGCATGGGTAAAAACTTCAAGGGCGTGTTCCATTTGTATGAAGACAAAGTACATTTGTTCAGTGCCACCCATGGCGGAAAAATCATGGCCGGGGATGTTATCGAAGGCCTGCATAATCCCGAGCTGGATGAAAAACTCGGCAGCATGGCGCAGGAATTACGTGACGAAATCGAGCTGGTAAAAGGTGCCAGTCATGAGTTTGATCTGGATGCTTATCTGGCAGGCAGGCTGACGCCGGTTTATTTTGGTTCGGCGATTAATAATTTTGGTATTCAGGAATTACTCGATGCACTGGATGCTTATGCGCCAATTCCCCAGCCCCGTGATGGCAGTGCCCGAGTAGTTGATCCGAAAGAAGAAAAATTTACCGGCTTTGTCTTTAAAATCCAGGCCAATATGGATCCACAGCATCGGGATCGCGTTGCGTTTATGCGAGTCTGCTCCGGGCAATTTACCCGGGGTATGAAGGTCAGGCATGTGCGCATTAAAAAGGATATTAAACTCAGCGATGCCCTAACGTTTATGGCTTCTGATCGAGGTCATGTGGATGAGGCCTATGCTGGCGACATTATCGGCATCCATAATCATGGCACCATCCGTATTGGTGATACCTTTAGTATGGGTGAAGATCTTGTGTTCACCGGGATTCCAAACTTCGCGCCGGAATTATTCCGCCGTGCGCAGTTGCGTGACCCGCTAAAAATGAAAGCCCTGCAAAAAGGCCTGATTCAGTTATGTGAAGAAGGGGCCACCCAGTTGTATCGGCCGTTAACCAATAATGATTTAATTCTGGGTGCGGTCGGTGTGTTGCAGTTTGATGTGGTGGCGCATCGGCTGAAAGCGGAATATAACGTCGATTGCTCGTTTGAAAACGTCAGTGTAACAACAGCGCGCTGGGTAGAATGTGGTGATGAGAAAATGCTGGCGCAGTTTAAGGATAAGGCAGCAAGTCATCTTGCGCTGGATCATGCCGGTGACCTGGTTTACATAGCGCCGACGCGAGTTAACTTGGATATGACCATGGAACGCTGGCCTGATATTAAATTCCTGGCAACCCGCGAACATGGTGTTTACGAAACGGAATAGTTTTTGATCTTATCGTTCAGGCGCAATATTTTTTATGATGGGCGAATAAACAAACATATCCTGACCAGCGCTATTTATATAAATACTTAAACCCAGATTGGCATATTCCAGTGCCTGGGTAGTTTCACTGATTTTATATTCGCTATCCGGTTGTCCGAAACGCTGTAAGATAATATCCATATCGTAATCAATCAGCGGTTTGTAGGTGAGTCTGGATACCGCGGTATTGAGTAACTCCATTTCAACGCTATTAGATAAATGAAAATAGTCCTGACCGGGAACGGCTTCGGCAGTCTGTTGCAGTTCCGCTAATTTTTCTTTTGACAGCTTATATTCCAGTTCGAATTCAGCCATTAATCCGGCCATGTTGACGTCACTATAAAATGCTATGAGTTGCGCTGGCTGTGTGGCTGATGATATCAGCCGTGTTTCAGGGAAGCTTGCCAGAATCTGGTTTGCATCCTGAATAGGGGTTTTGTTGAGAGTGATACCAAATGCACTGATCGAACCATTCCTGGCTACACTGACGTTCCAGGGCATGTAATCTGATTTTTTCGTAGATTGCTCGCCGCCAATAACCAGAATCATTAATGCGGTGCCAATCATTAGAAATATGAGGAAGGTTCTATTCATTATGTCTTACTTGGTTGCTGGTCAAAAATCTTATTATAATTAGACTATATATAGACCTGTAGGGGATAAAAAAACAAGAGATAGTTCTTATTTAAGTCAATGAAAAATAAATTAAAACAAATTTCTAGAGGGCAAAACATTCTATTTTCAGGGCTCCAGCTAGGAGTGATAGCTCTGCTGGTATTTATTCTGGTGTTTCTGGTCGGTCAGCTGGATGGCGCTGAACTGGCTGTCATTGCTGTTTCACTGTTGCTGGCGTATACCATTCTGCAGTATAGCCATATTAGTAACAGAAGAAAAAAGATCGAATGCTGATGCGGGCAAGTTTGATAATGGGGCGTTATCTGGATGGCCATGCAGATGATGTGCAGCATGCGACACAAATATACAGCCCGGCAATAGATGATTTTGTTGAATGCGGCTATCGAAGCGGCTCGCGCCGGTGAACAGGGGCGCAGTTTTGCCGTGGTTGCCGATGAGCGCTCATAGGCTGAAAATGAGGCTGTCAGCCTGTTGATAATGAAACTGAGCTGTTTCAGTTTGGCAGCTAGCAGATAACGAATTCTGGATTGATTCCAGTTCACTCACAGAAAATAAAATAAAGGCGCGCTGTGCTGAAGGATAAACAAGTCTGGAGCTGGGCACTGTATGACTGGGCCAATTCAGTTTTTGCTACGGTCGTTATCGCCGGATTATTTCCTGTTGTTTTCAAACAATACTGGGCCTCAGGCCTGAGTTCTGAAGAAAGTACTTTCTGGTTAGGTGCCGCAAATTCCACTTCCAGTTTGATGATTGTATTGCTGGCGCCGGTGCTCGGTGCAATTGCTGATTGCCGCGGCTTGCGAAAACGCCTGCTCCTGTTGTTTATGTCTCTGGGCGTTGTTACGACATATATGTTTTATACCATTGGTCCAGGCCTTTGGTGGCTGGTGTTAATGTTTTATGTGCTGGCTTCGTTTGCCTTCATGGGGGCAAATATTTTTTACGATGCATTGTTAGTTGATGTTAGTCAGAATCATAATGTGGATAAAGTATCAGGGCTGGGCTTTGGTATGGGGTATCTTGGTGGCGGGATATTACTGGCTTTATGTGTGCTGATGAGTCAGCAACCCGCAATATTTGGTTTTTCAGAATCTATAGATGCAGTTATATTTTCATTTGTGCTGGTGTCTTTGTGGTGGTTGATTTTTTCTTTACCCTTAGGTTTGTGGGTAAGTGAGTCCAGAGCACTGGATAACACTACTGAACAAGTTGTCAGTCGTGTTTTTCATGAGACGATTACAACGTTTAAAAATATTTTTAAAGACAGGCAAATTCGCTTGTTCCTATTGGCCTACTGGATTTATATAGATGGCGTAGACACTATTATCCGCATGGCTGTTGATTATGGTCTTGCGCTGGGGTTTTCCGCTAACGATTTGATACTGGCATTATTGCTGACCCAGTTTGTGGGCTTTCCTGCAGCGATTGTTTATGCTCATATAGGCGGAAGAATAGGTGTTAAAAAGGCTCTGTTAGCCGGTATATTTATATACGCTCTTATTACCCTGTGGGGATATTATATGGACTCTGTGGAAGAGTTTTATATTCTGGCAATATTAATTGGCCTGGTCCAGGGTGGTGTGCAGGCGCTCAGTCGTTCATATTATGCCAGGTTGATACCTGAAGATCGGGCCGCAGAATATTTTGGTGTTTATAATATGATGGGTAAGGCTGCGGCTATCCTCGGGCCGTTAATCATGGGCGGTGTAGCAATATTAACTAATAATCATCGATTCTCGATTCTGTCTATAATTATTTTATTTGTGATTGGTGGCCTGATGCTAAAAAATGTTAAAGAGCCAGCATTGGATACAAAAACATGAGCATACTAATTATCGATTCTAAACCAGGTTCAGAAATGCAGGTAAGATCTGCATTTGGAGAACAGGGATTTGATCGTATCGATATAATAAAAACCGCTGAGCAGGCATTGGCCTTTATTGCTGAAAAAGACAATGCCAGCGGCGTCGATGAGGTAAATCTTATTGTCATCGACGGTGAACTTGATGATGGTGATGGTTTTGAATTATGTCGCAGAATTCGTCAGACTAAATCAGGTGATCGTGCCTATATAATAATGCTGGTTAGTAGTATTGAAAATAAATCTGCTATTGAAAAAGCCAGGCATAGTGGGGCCAGTGATTTTGCAGTAAAGCCTTACGATGGTATGGAGTTTATAAAGCATTTGATGTTGTTTGCACATAAAAAAGCGGTGTTTCTGGTAGAGGATGATCCGGTTGTTCGGCAGTTGGTCATGTCGTTGCTCTATAAAAAGCAGGTGGAACTGATAGTCGCTGATGACGGATTACGGGCTTATAATTTAATAAACTCGATGGTGCCTCCGAAACTGGTATTACTGGATATTGGTTTGCCAGGAATGAATGGAGTAAAACTGGTGTCACATATACGAAGTAAAAAAATATGGCAAAGAACACCAGTGCTCATGTTGACGGCAAGTACCGATGCTGCTGATGTGAAAGGCTCGTTGAGTGCAGGTGCTAACGACTATATTGTCAAGCCGTTTAAGGTTGCAGATTTTGTGAAACGAATTGATAATTATTTTACTGGAGATGTCAGTTGAGTTATGGAAGTTACTGACGCACGACAGGCTTTTTTATCAAGAAACGAAAAGTGTCTCGAGCTTTTTTATGAGCAATATGAGTCAGCGCAGCAATCTGCTTTACAGTTGATCCCATTACTATTTCAAATCAACAATCGTTTATTGCCCGGTTTCAATGGGGCTGATACCCCAGCCGGAATTTATGGGTATAAACCAGAAAAGTCACTGATAAATATAGCCAATCAGCTTAATAATCGGTTCAAATATGAACAGGAAACAGCACTACGCAATACAATAATCGAGTCAATTTATATACAGCGTAATGTTATTGATGGCCAGCTTAAATTATGGCTAATTCATATTCCTGGATTGAAGCCGGATCAGTGTACGGAGTTAAATGACAAATTACAGCGTGTTTTGCTCTGGCTAAAATCACGAGATTTAATTCTAACTGCACAATTAACTGGTTCAGACAGGGTTTGTGACTTTGTAGATGAAACATCGGAGTATGTTTCATCAGGAATATTTTTAGATGCATTTTATGCGGAAAGTTTTTTATTGGCGGGTAAATATCCAGTCTGGTGGCTGGTACCGCCAGATAAAGAAGATAAATATACTGAATTTGTTCAGCACATAAAATCAGCCCGGTTTGTAAATGAAAAAGAATTTATAGATATTGGTGGCCTGGCGCAGGCAAATCAAAACGATGTATTGAAACAGGCTATTAAATGCATTCATTCAATTTACCAGAAACCAGAAAATAGCTGGCTCAATTTATTGCTTCTTTTGGTGAAGCAGAAAAACTGGCCCGAAATTGAGGGCCCAGCCTGGCGCTTAAAACTGCAGATATATTCCGCAGATAGAAATATAGAAGCTGCATATCCTGATCGTATTTATCAGCAGCTAATTCTGCAAGCCGTCAAAGAACTCGATCATACTGAACACCAGATGCCAGTTATGCGATTGTTTAACCAATTGCGTCAGTATGTGAAAAATGTATCTGATTCATTTTTAAACCTGTTGTCTACCCAGCAAGGAAGTGCTCAGTCAATACTGAGATTGAAACCACTTGATGTGCATGCTTACCTTAAAATCAACAAGGCATTGTTTTCTGAAATCAGACTGGTTTTTAGTCGTATTGTTAGCAAATATAATGAAACGTCTCCTGCTGAAGAATTGCAGGAAGATCTAAACAGTATTGTTCGAAACATGATGGTTTTTCTATCCGATACTGAGTCTAGAGTACCAGTTTATAATGTGCGTTCACGCCAGGAAATGGTGCAGGGGCGAGTGTTAATACGACATGAAATGGATGGCTGGAACCATGGCCAGTGGGCATTTGTTCTGCAATTGGAACAAGGTGAAGAAAAAGTTATTCATGGTTTTAGCAGTCTGTTGGCGCTGATTACCTGGGCATGGTTAAATCGACTGGTGGATAGTTCGACACAGGTTTCTGTTGATTGCCCAATGAAACAGGTTAAGCAAATTGAGGCACATCATGTACTGGAAATATTAATTCAGCAAATGAATCCGGATGTGATTAGCCAGATTCCGCTGCATGTGTTTGATCATCCCGTTCATCCCCTACGGTCAATAGTTTTTGTTAATTTACTACTGGAAGAAAAACACCGAAAAAAACTGGAATTGATGGGGGGGGATATAGATTTTCTAAGTTTTGGAGATAAATCTGAGAACCTGGCAACAAACTGTGAACAGTTAATTCTGAATAGCTGGGGTGATGTTTATACGCAATCCTATAGTGGGAATGATGGCGTTCTACAGTGTTTGTGTGAATGGACTCATCATGCGCCTCTGTCCAGTTCAGTTAAGCCACCAGGGTTGCAGGCCTTTGGCTATGCGGCAGGTGAAAGCACTTTTCTGGCGCAACGCATAGAACAGGTCTATGAAGAACTGGTGGAATTCTTTTATATAAAGAAACAGTATAGCGGTCGATTTATTGTTCGGCTCGCAGCCGATTACTATTTTGTTGAAGCGAATGATGATGTTCTGATGCAGCAACGGATGGGCGATGAAAAAGCATTATACCGTTATCTGGAACAGCCAAATAGAGAGTTCAAGCCCTATGCATTAGAGCGTTTCGCATTAACCGAAACACCCCTGCGGCAGATTTTTCAAAGAAACAAACAAAATGTAGTACAGGTTTTTTATCAGCTTAGTCATCGCACTTGCACGACCTGGGTACTGGATGAAAAAGGCTCGCTATGGAAAAACAGACAGCCGTGGTTTGAGCGAGAATCCTATGTTGCGCATTGGCTGTATGTGATACGCAATATTCGCAATCGATTAAAAAATATAAATTACCAGAATCGCGAATTACCATCATTAGAAATTCAGCAGATTTCAGTTAATCAGTTAGGCGGGCTTGAGTTTTATCCCATCGGTGCAGAATCAATTAGTGCAGAACGGGGATTTATTGAAATAAAACTGACTGTTGTTGGTCATGAAGAGGGGGATCAGATCAATTTGATTTGTGATGGCCGGGAATTCAATTATGGCGAATACGGTGATCAGGTGCTGGCGGAATGCGTGCAATATTTGTCGGCCCGTATGAGGGGTGAAGGTCGCCGGCCCGTTTATATTACGGATCTTGATGTGCCATTGCGCCTGTATGGTGTTGAACATCGAGAAGATATTCAGTTTGTGCATTTTCTAAAATACAAACGCAATATTGAAAACCGGCTCGATCATTTACTATACGGATAGCTGAGGACATTCAGACAATTCCAGCCTGTAACAGCTAAACAGTTCGTCCAGAATATCCGAACTAGTGCGAGTCCAGTTTGGCCAGTTCATTCAGAATTGATACCACCAGCGATTCGCCCTGTGGCCCAATTTTACTGCATAGCTTATCCACGTCACGTTCACCATCTACCATGGGTTTAATCAGTGTGCTGAAGCGAGCCATATCGCCTTGCGTGCTGGACATCTGTTCAGCCATCTGGCCAAGCATGGACAGGGCATTAGTATCACCGGTTGCAGCGCCATGAATCAGCTGGGCAAACATGGGGGCAGCCAGAGTGGCATCCGCTTCCTGTTCGGGATTGGGTAATGTCGCGGGATTCTGTATGCCTCGCAGAATAGCATCAACGATAATGCTGTCTTCTTCATCCAGGCCCTGAATAATGCCTGCATCGCGGCTACCCTTAATTATTTTTCGTATAGCGGCTACCAGACTAGCCCAGCCATTTTCCTCAGAAACTTTTAGCGCCTGTTCGAGCCCTGGCATCATCGAAGGATCACTGAGTGATTTAACCACGGTGACAATCAGTCCGGCGTGAATCTGGGTAATCTGGGCCTGTTTTTCGGGTGCTACATTCATGGATTTATCCCTCGAAGTCATTGTTGTCATTAACCCTGAACGAAAAAATCGTTTGTGTTAATGGTCCTGGCTATTCAGTTTTTTTATAAAGCTGAAATTTTCTTCAACTGTTCCTGTAATTTTTCTAATGCTGATTCCATTTCGGCCACACGAGCACGCTCTTTATCTACTACGGCTGCTGGTGCCTTGTCGACAAAGGCAGGATTTTTTAATTTGGCATTACTTTTTTCCAGATTCGATTCCAGTTTGCCAATCTCTTTATCCAGTCGCGCCAGTTCTGCATTTTTATCAATAAGACCGGCCAGTGGAATCAGTAATTTCATTTCACCGACCAGCGCCGTGGATGATTCGGGTGCCGTTTCATCATTGCTTAGCCAGCTTACTGATTCAAGTTTGGCCAGGGTGGTGATAAATGCTTCGTTGTTTTCGAAGCGCTGCCTGTCCTGTGCGCTGGCATTTTGCAGAATCAGTGGCAATGGTTTGCCCGGCGGAATATCGCTTTCTGAACGAATGCGGCGAATACCCATAATAAAGGTTTTTACCCATTCCAGTTCTTCTTCCGCGCTGGAGTCAATTTGTGCTGCATCAGTCTGGGGGAAGTTTTGCGACATGATGGTGTCGCCTTCCGTACCGGCTAAGGGCGCAACACGTTGCCATAATTCTTCGGTAATAAATGGCATAAACGGATGATTCAATCGCAGAATGCTTTCCAGTACTCGTACCAGCGTCTGGCGAGTACCGCGTTTGGCAGCTTCACCATATTGATCTTTCATCAGCACCGGCTTGGATAATTCCAGATACCAGTCACAATAATCTTCCCAGACAAAGGCATATAAGTCGTGGGCCGCCAGATCAAAGCGATAAGTATCAATGTGATTATTTATGCGCCCAGTTACGTGCTGTAATCGGGAAATAATCCAGCGGTCTGCCAGTGACAATTCGACATTGCTGTTATTAATGCCGGTGTCTTTATCTTCTGTGTTCATCAACACATAGCGCGTGGCATTCCAGATTTTATTGCAGAAGTTTCGATAACCGGCGATACGTTCCGGCGCCAGTACTACATCACGACCAGTAGTTGCCAGTGCGGCAAAGGTGAAGCGCAGGGCATCGGTACCAAATGAAGGAATACCCTCCGGGAACTGTTTGCGGGTGGCTTTTTCAATTTTCTTCGCCATTTTCGGCTGCATCAAACCGGTGGTGCGTTTTTGCACCAGCGCTTCCAGCTCGATACCGTCGATGATGTCAATAGGATCCAGTACATTGCCCTTCGACTTGGACATTTTCTGGCCTTCGGAATCACGCACCAGGCCATGAATGTAAATTTCTTTAAACGGCACATCACCCATAAACTTCAGTCCCATCATAATCATGCGGGCAACCCAGAAGAAAATAATATCGAAACCGGTGACCAGTACGCTGGTGGGATAGAACTGTTGCAGGCGTTTGGTGTTTTCCGGCCAGCCTAAAGTCGAGAAGGGCCAGAGTGCCGAGGAGAACCAGGTATCCAGAACATCTTCGTCCTGGGTTAGTACAAGTTCATCAGCCAGCTTATATTTTTTACGCGCATCGGCTTCGCTATCGGCAACATACACATTGCCGTCTGCGTCGTACCAGGCGGGAATGCGATGGCCCCACCAGATCTGGCGTGAAATGCACCAGTCCTGAATATTATTCATCCACTCGAAATAGGTTTTGTTCCAGTTTTCGGGGACAAATTTAATATCGCCATTAGTCACTGCATCGCGCGCTGGTTTGGCCAGCGGTTCAACTTTTACATACCACTGATCGGTCAGATAAGGTTCAACCACTGCGCCGGAACGGTCACCGCGCGGCACCATTAATTTATGATCGGCAATTTTTTCCAGTAATTCCAGTTCGTCCAGATCGTGGACAATCATGTCGCGGGCTTCATAACGATCAAAGCCACGGTATTTTTCCGGCGCTTCATCGTTGATGCAGGCGTCTACTGTGAGGATGTTAATCATCGGTAGATCGTGACGCTTACCCATTTCATAGTCGTTGAAGTCATGGGCCGGCGTAATTTTTACGCAACCGGTACCAAATTCAGGATCGACATAATCATCGGCAATAATGGGTATTTCGCGGCCCACCAGCGGCAGCGTAATGGTTTTACCAATCAGGTTTTTGTAGCGCTCATCGTCTGGATGCACGGCAACCGCGGTATCACCCAGCATGGTTTCCGGACGCGTTGTCGCCACCACCAGCTGGCCGGAACCATCGCTGAGTGGATAGCGCATATGCCATAAATGACCGGTTTCTTCTTCGGCAATAACTTCCAGATCGGATACGGCGGTGTGCAGTACGGGATCCCAGTTCACCAGACGCTTGCCGCGATAGATCAGGCCCTCATCATAAAGCTGTACAAATACGCGATGCACCGCTTCGGATAAACCATCATCCATGGTGAAACGTTCATGGGCCCAGTCCAGTGAGCCACCCATGCGGCGGAGCTGTTTGGTGATGGTGTCGCCGGACTGTTCTTTCCAGTCCCAGACGCGGTCGATAAAAGCCTCGCGGCCAAGGTCATGGCGGGATTTGCCTTCCGCCGCCAACTGGCGTTCTACAACCATTTGTGTCGCGATACCGGCATGGTCGGTGCCTGCCTGCCACAGGGTGTTATCACCTTTCATGCGATGGTAGCGAATCAGGGCATCCATGATGGTGTCCTGGAAGGCGTGGCCCATGTGCAGCGTGCCGGTGACATTGGGCGGTGGAATCATGATGCAATAGCTGCCGCCATCAGCATTTTCTCTGGGTTCGAAGTAGCCCTTGTCTTCCCAGGTTTGATACCACTTTTGTTCAATGGATTGCGGGTTGTAGGTTGTTTCCATATTGGCTTTAAAATCAGTCGAAAAAGAAGCGGGATTATACCGTATGGGGCGGTACGGAGGGTAGGGCGAATAACTGGCGCAGGGAATTATGCGTCCAGTTGCTGCGACAGTTTTTTAATAATCGTTTCGGATAGTTGCTGTTTGAGTTGCTGTTCGATACTGGGCAGGGTTTCTTTCAGGGCGTCGTCGATGAGCAATTCGATGGTGGCATGCAGTTCGCTGATGTCTGCAGCGGCGCCTGTTTTCTGCTCGTCTACCCGCACAGGTATATCGATGGAGTGCGAATCCATGGCATCGGTTTCGATAGCCGCATCAATTTTAAATTCTTCATTAAGTATGGCGTCGTCGATGGAATCAGTTTCCAGTATTTCATTGTCATCCATATCATCCAGGCAACTGGCATCAAAATGATTCTTCATCGAATCATCACCCGGCGCTACGATCTCGGTCAATGTTGGGATGCTGTCATCAAATCGCTGGCTATTCATTGTTTGATCTCGTGATGGTTAAGCGCGTAGTTTTTTTCGCGATATATTTTGTAATGTTCGCGGCCGGTTTTTTTACGTGCCGGTTCCTGGTTGAGAATTTCAGCAATACGTTCGAACTGATCCTGTGCAGCCGCCCGGGATGACAGATTGATCATAAGCTGGAACCTTCCCTGATCAACGCCCTGTGGCAGATGACTGATCAATACCGGTTGTGCTTTATTGTCCGAGGCATCAACAACCGCATGGGGTATAAAGCTACCGTCGCTGAATACCCATAACATATCGTCCAGCATACGACTGTCCTCAGCCGAGTCTGTCTGAATCAGGATACGATGGCCCTGTTGCCAGGCTTTATCGGTCAACCTGCAGGCAAAATGTTGCAGGCTGTTTTTGCTTTGATCGGGAAGAATATAAAAATCGACGCGGCTCATAGTGATTATTTGGCGCCCATATCTTCCATGCGATCAAAAATATACTGCATCAGCAATGGCACCGGGCGGCCAGTGGCGCCTTTGGCTTTACCCGAATTCCAGGCAACGCCGGCGATATCCAGATGTGCCCAGCGGTATTTTTTGGTAAAGCGTGACAGGAAACAGGCCGCAGTAATCGTACCGGCTTCTTTGCCACCGATATTCGCAATGTCAGCAAAGTTACTGTCGAGCTGTTCCTGGTAATCATCCCACAACGGCAGTTCCCAGCAACGGTCATTGGCGGTTTTACCGGCACTTAATAAGTCGTTAACCAGTGGACTATGGTTACCCAGTAAGCCGGCTGGATGATTGCCCAGTGCGACAATGCAGGCACCGGTGAGGGTGGCGATATCGATGACTGTGTCGGGATCATATTTTGCCGCGTAACTTAAGGCATCGCACAAAATTAACCGGCCTTCAGCATCGGTGTTAAGAATTTCGATGGTGGTGCCCGACATGCTGGTGACAATATCACCGGGTTTGGTGGCCAGGCCATCGGGCAGGTTTTCAGTGGCGGGCACCAGACCGACCACATTTATCGGTAGCTGCAATTCGGCGCAGGCACTCAGGACGCCAAATACGCTGGCGGCGCCACACATGTCGAATTTCATTTCATCCATGGCTGCACCGGGTTTAAGGCTGATACCCCCGGAATCGAAAGTTACGCCTTTGCCTACCAGTACGATGGGTTTCTGGTTTTTATCACCGCCCTTATGCTCCATGGCGATGAGTTTTGCCGGCTGGCGACTGCCGCGAGCAACCGATAACAGGGCGCCCATGCCGAGTTTTTCCATATCGGTTTCTTCCAGAATTTTTACCTTGAACTCGCGATAGGTTTTATTCAGTGCTTTGGCCTGTTCCGCAAGATAGGTAGGGGTACAGATATTGCCCGGTAAATTGGCCAGGTCTTTCGCCAGCGTGATGCCGGAAGCAATGGCCATTCCATTGCGCACTGCCTGCTCTCCCTCGGGCAATTCACGGCGACTGGGAACACTGAACACAACCCGGCGCAGCGGGCGTCGGCTGCTTTCTTTTTTCGATTTCAACTGGTCAAAATGATACAGGGCATCTTCCGTTGCCTGTACCGCATGGCTGACTTTCCAGGCTGTCTCTTTATTTTTTACGGTGAGTTCCGTCAGGCAGGAGAAAACCTCGGTGGCGCCGCGCTCATCAAGAAATCGGGCAACCATTTCATTGGTTTTATGGAAGGCTTTGGCGTTAAAGTTTTTTTCTCGGCCACAACCAATCAGTAAGACACGGTCACAGAGCGTATTGGGTACGTTGTGCAGTAGCAGGGTTTGCCCCAGTTTGCCTTCGCATTCACCACGGCGAATCAGATTGGCGATATAACCGCCCGAGGCTTCATCCAGTATTTGTGCTGAATGTGATAATTTGCGGGACTCGAATACGCCGGCTGCAACACAGGAAATGCGCTGTTTTTCAGGGCTGCCGCTTTTTACTGAAAATTCCATATTGGCTCCAATTGGGTCATTTAGTGGGTATTATGAAACTTCCGGATCTTGAAATGTTTTTTTAATAACAGGAATAGTTTGTTTCATTTGCGTGTCTATACAGATAATTTCAAATTTTATTCAAAGATCGACCTAATATACAGTTACTTATGTAAAAAAATATGCAAAACAGCGTAAAATATCCAAATTCTTGATTTAGTCCGCATCAGATAACAAAACCAAATGCCTCAAAAACGCTTTTCCATAATTGATCGCTACATAGCCCGGGAATTATTATTCACCTGGTTGGCGGTAACACTGGTGCTAATGCTCATTCTACTGAGCAGTACCCTGGCACGTTTGCTGGGTAAGGCGGCCGATGGCTCATTGCCCAGCGATGCGGTGCTGCCATTACTGGCCATTACCAGTGCGCGTTATTTGATTCTGTTGATACCTCTCAGTTTATATCTGTCTGTTTTGCTGAGTTTTAGCCGCATGTATAAGGATAATGAAATGGCGGCCATGGCTGCCTGTGGTATCGGACTGCGTCGGCTTTATCGTCCGCTTGTCATGGTGGTGGTGCCAGTGTGTTTTGCCATGCTGGGCATGACGCTCTATGCCATGCCCTGGGTTTCGCAACAGGGGCAACTGATTAAGGCAGAAATCGAAAATCGTTCTGAACTGAGTGGACTGGCCGCCGGGCGGTTTAATGAGTCGCGCCACGGTGATGCGATCATGTTTCTGGAAAATCAGTCCGATGATGGCCGCAATATGGAAAATGTATTCTTTTATCAAAGTGGCGAAGTTTCACAGAATGTCGAAACCGCTGCACTGGCGCGACGGTATACCGATGAAAAAGGACGCAAGTTCATGTTGTTCGTCGATGGTTACCATTACCAGGGGCAACCCGGACAATCCAACTATCGGATAACAAAATATGAAAAACATGGCATTTACACGCCGGAAGCTGAGCTGGTGCAACAAATTAGCCGACGTGGTGGACTGCCCACCAGTGTGATCTGGAATTCGGCGGAGCCACAACATCGGGCAGAAATGCAGTGGCGTTTATCTATTCCGTTGGCAACTTTTGTGCTGGCATTGCTGGCCCTGCCGTTAAGTTATACCACGCCACGTAAAGGTCGCTATTCCAAGCTGGCGGTGGCAATTTTGATTTACCTGATTTTTTCAAATTTACTGGGTGTGGGTCAGACCTGGGTAGAGCAGCAAAAAGTACCTTACTGGCTCGGTATCTGGTGGGTGCACGGGCTGGCTGTTTTATTATTTATATTTTTATTAATAAGAAGGGCCGGTGGTATTAAACGCCTGTTTTTCAAACCAGAGCCGAGACTGGAATCCGCATGAATATCCTGGACCGCTATATTGGTCGCACAGTTATTGGCGGAACTATGATGGCTTTGTTAGTGCTGGGTGCGCTGCTGGCATTTGTTGATTTCGTATCGGAGATTGGTGATGTTGGCAAAGGTGACTATAGCCTGGTGGATGCCATATTCTATGTGTTGCTGACTTTACCTAAACGTCTCTATGAGCTTTTCCCAACGGCGGTATTGTTAGGTAGCCTGTTAAGTCTGGGCGCGCTGGCTGGCAACAGTGAGCTTACGGTGATGCGGGCATCGGGGATATCCATTACCCGTATGGCACGTTCCGTATTGCAAGCCGGCCTGGCGCTGGTGATGATTGTGGCGCTGATCGGTGAATTTATTGTGCCACCCAGTGAGCGACATGCACAAACTATTCGGGCCAGCGCCTTGCAGCAGAATATTTCACTGGGTGGTCAGCACGGTTTCTGGGCCAAAGACGGCTTGCGTTATATTTATGTGGGGCGCGTTTATCCGGATTTATATCTGGGCGATATTGATATCTATGAACTCGATGAAACAAAGAAGATTACTCGAATCGTGCATGCCGATTCAGCACGCTATATTAATGATGCCTGGGAATTAACTTCAGTTAAACGCACTGCATTTACCGTTGATGGTGTGGTGAGTGAATCATTGAACAAAGATGGTATAGCCGAATTGTTAAACCCGGAATTATTTAATGTGGTGAGCGTAAAACCCGGCAATATGTCTGCGATAGATTTATATCGCTATAGTGCTTATCTACAGAATAATGAACTGGATTCCAGTCATTATCGACTGGCTTTCTGGATAAAAGTCATCACTCCCTTATCCAGCCTGGTCATGTTGCTGATCGCCATGCCGTTTGTGTTTGGTTCGCAACGTACCGGCAGCGCGGGTAATCGGGTGCTGGTTGGTCTGTTGCTAGGCATAGGTTTTTATTTATTAAATCGCACCATGAATCATCTGGGGCAGGTATATGGATTTTATCCCTTATTCAGTGCAGCTTTCCCGGTGGTGCTGGTTGCGATTGCCGGATTGTTTGCTTTAAAACGTGTGCGCTAAAAAAGTACGGGTTATTGATTCAATATCATTTGATACCGATACAATATTGAAAAAATTTACTGTTCATACACAGATGTGAGCAATTTCTGGACACGCTTATATCTGGACCAAAATAGTTTTGGAAACTATATCGTGCCAGCTTCGTTTATCACGATCGAATAATGACCAGAGAAAACCTGATCCCAGGCAGGCCCAGGACAAAATCGCGACCAAAAACCGAATGGCTGCCCGTTGCCAGCTAACAGACTCACCATCGGCTGTGGTTAAACGTAATTTCCAGGTTTTCATGCCCAGTGTTTGACCACCGTGGGTCCAGAACCAGCCATAAAAAATAAAACTGACAAACACCAGGCAAATCAACAGGTAAAGTTGATAATAAAAATAAAAAGGATGTTGTTCGGTAATCGCCCTGCCATCATTAATCACAAACGTGGTAATGCCCGCAATGATAATCCCCGCGGTGAATATTATGGCCGTTAGCAGCAACAGATCATAAATAATGGCCAGCAGGCGCTTGAATAGTGTTGCGGGTATAAATTGCGCGGAATTATCATTCATACGAGTTAATTTCTAAGGTTTAAAGCCTGAATTCTATCTGAATGCCAGATTAACTGCATATTTGATGTCATCACTACTGAAATGGACTGATTTATGTGAGCGGCATCAAGACATTTTCTTGTTTTCAGCGGTTTTTACTCTAGACTTCTTTATTATTGCACAGCGTATTTTATTTTCTGGAGAATCCCATGTTTAAGAAAAGTCTGATTGTGGCTGGTTTGTTCGCTGCAAGTATTTCTAATGTAGCGGCGCTTCCTTATGGTTTTTACGACGCAAGATCGGTAGCAATGGGTAATGTGAGTGTCGCTACCGGCAGTGTTACAACGGCGGCATTTTCAAACCCTGCCATGATGTCAATTAATGAGCAGGACGATACCTTTGCTTTACTGGTTCCCGCAATAGGTTTCCAGGTTGTTGATAATGGTGGTGTGATTGATCTTGTCGATGAGTTTCAGGTGTTGAGTGATCAGCCTCTTACCACTTCCAGCGTACAACGGATGTCCGATATTACGACTGAGTTAGACGGTGATAGTGTGATTGCTAATGCGGCTGCTAATGCGGCTATTGTCTATGCAGCGGATAGTTTTTCTATCGGCGTGTCATACCTTGGCTCAGGTCAGGCGAGTGCGGGTTATACGGAAATTACGCCGGGTAACGTAGCAGGCCTGGTAGCACCGGATGGCACAATCAATGCGCTCGGCTATGTTACTCAGGAATTAGCGGTTTCATTTTCTACAAAAATGTCATTAATGGGACTTGATGTAGCTATTGGTGTCACACCCAAGTCTGTTCAGGCAGATTCAATAGTTTATTCACAAAATATTAATATTGCCGATCCCGATAACGTTGTAGACGATGCTGTTGAAACGGATATGGGCAGTTTTACTACCGTTGATGCGGGTATTGCCATTCAATTGATGGATTCCTTAACTGTAGGCCTGGTTGCCAAAAACCTGATTGAAGAATCGCTAACCGACGGTGTTAATACTTTTAATTTTGATACCCATCTGCGTGCCGGTGTTTCTTACCATAACAGTTTTTTGACACTTGCTGCTGATATGGATTTAACAGAAATTGATCCTGTTTCGATTAATGATTCACCTTCAAAAATGATGTCAGTAGGTTTGGAACTGGATACCTTTGATATTGTTCAGATTCGCGCAGGTTATCAGACGAATATGGCCAGTGGCGCAACTGATCCTGATTTATTATCCGTTGGTTTAGGTTTCTGGTTAGGTTTTCATTTAGATGTTGCAGCCGTTGTTGCGGAAGATTCATCTCTTGGTGCATTCGTACAAACAGGATTTCGTTTTTAGTTATTAATACGTAAAAATTTTAAAAAAATTAAAACCTGGACCGCGTTCCAGGTTTTTTTTGCGAAAAAACTTAAATTTTTTTAAAAAAAGTGCAAATAACTGCTTGATTTATTTGTAAAACAAAAAATAAGAATTATAATCTTGTCGTTAACCCGATAAACGAGGATTAAAAATTATGGCCCGTCCTAAGAAAAAAGCAGCAAAAAAAGCAGTTGCTACCAAGAAAAGAAAAGTAGCAACTAAGAAAAAAGTAGTCGCTAAGAAAAAAATCGCTCCTGCAGCAGCTAAGAAAAAAGCCGCAGCAGCTAAAAAGAAAGCCGCCGCAGCAGCCAAGAAAAAAGCCGCAGCAGCTAAAAAGAAAGCCGCAGCAGCCAGGAAAAAAGCTGCAGCAGCTAAACGCAAAATAGCCGCAGCCAAGAAAAAAGAAGCCGCAGCCAAGAAAAAAGCCGCAGCCGCCAGACAAGCAGAAGTGAAAAAAGCACTGAAAGATAAAATGACAGCGGTGCAAGCTTCTCTAAAAGCAGCTAAAGCTGAGCTACAGGCCGCTGCAAAACGTGAGCAGGCTATTATCAAGATGGCTGCTGCTAAAGAAGCGGCTGTTGCCAAGTTCGTTGAAAAATGGACTAAACAACAGATGGCCAAGCTTGAAAAAGCAATGAAACCTAAGAAACGTAAAAAACGTCGCGCGAAAAAAGCCTGATTCCAGGTTTTTAAGCAATAAAAAAAGGCCGCTTTCCATTATGGAAGCGGCCTTTTTAGTTTCGGGCCATAAAAATTCTTTTGTAAAGCCTCGTTTGCCCGATTTAGATCAAATCATTAAATGGTTGCACTTCAACCATAGAATTTTCTGCAATATTTCCGGCATCCGCGGGTAAAACAATAAAACAATTGGCTTTTGCCATCGAACTCAGCATATGTGACCCCTGAATGCCGGTGGTATCAACCACCAGTTCACCAATTTCATTATTGCTAAGAACACCGCGTTGAAAATCTTTTCTGCCAGGGCGTTTTTTAAGTTTGGACAGGCAGCGTGCAGTTAATTTAATTGCATTTTGCATCGTTTCACCGGATAAAATTTGTAAACTGGGTTGCACAAACTGGTAAAAGGTCGCCATTGCGGAAACTGGATTGCCTGGCAGACCAAAAAATAAAATATCATTTATTTTTCCAAAGGCCAGTGGTTTGCCCGGTTTCATGGCGATTTTCCAGAAATTAACCTGACCAATATCATCCAGAATTTCCTTGATGAAATCAGCTTCACCCACCGATGCACCGCCGGATGTAATAATCACATCGGCACACTGGCTGGCCTGTTTTAAGGTGTCTTCAATTTCCTGTTTGATGTCGGGTATAACGCCCATATCAATACATTGCACGCCCATTTTTTCCAGCATGCCGAAAATAATATACCGATTGCTATCATAGATATCGCCGGGATTTAATTTCTGGCCAACGCCTTTTAATTCATCACCAGTCGAAAAAAATGCCACCACCGGCGTACGTACAACATTAAGTTCGGTGACACCAACCGAGGCCAATAATCCCAGTTTTGCGGGTGATAAACGCTCACCTGCCTGAATGATTGTGTCACCGGTCGAAAAATCATCACCGGGATGGCGGACATTCTGGCCTTTTTTATGTTCATTACCGATTTTTATGCAATCACCATCAACTTCTGCATGTTCCTGCATGATGACGGTATCAGCACCTTCGGGCACAACAGCGCCGGTCATAATGCGTACACATTCACCGGTTTTAATTGCGCCATCATAAGGTCGGCCAGCAAAAGATTTGCCAATGACGGTTAACGAACTTTCACCGGATTCGGGCAGGTCATTACTATTGACAGCATAACCATCCATTGCTGAATTAATAAAAGGAGGTACATTGATCGGTGAGAGCACATCGTCGGCTAAAACACAGCCGGCGGCTTCACGAATGGTTACGGTACGGCGGGCAGTAATACTGCTGACGCTTTGTTGAATACGTTGCTGTGCCTGTTCAAATGACAGGGAATTCGGGTCAAATTCATCCTGACAGGATGCCTGTTTATCTATCATGGTAGTCACTATCTTTTAGTTTGTGCGACAACAAATTCTGCAATTTGTTGCGGATTATTAATATCCAGCACGGGAATGTCGGGTGTTATATTTATTTTGTCATCATATGCAATGGCAATAATGTTATTGTCATCGGGGAAAAGCAATGGTTTGCCCGTTGCAGGGCGATGTAATTCAATTTTTGGGAAGGGCCATTGTTTAAAGCCTTCTACCAGTACCAGGTCAACTTTATCTGGGTTTATGTAACTGAGTAAATCCTGTAAATCCGGTTCCTGTTCTTCTTCTTTATCAATCATAATGGCAATGCGTCGGCTGGAACTGATCAGCATCGGCGAAGCGCCCGCTTTCCGCAATTCATAACTATCCTTGCCGGGTTTATCCACATCAAATTTATGATGTGCATGTTTGATCATGGCGATACGTAATCCCTGTTCTCGCAAGACAGGTAGTAGCTGCACTAATAAAGTTGTTTTACCTGTGCCGCTAAATGCAGCGAAGCCGAGGACAGGGCGGGGAAAAGTAATGTTAGGAAAATCTGAGCTCATTGCATGTCTTCCGGCGAATTAAAATTATTGAATCGATCTGCCTGATCTGAAAAATCACACACGGCGGCAGGTAACTGATTAAAAAAATCGTGCACTTTACGATTTCCCTGAGCCAGAAAATTAGCAAGCGCTTGCTGTACACTGCATTTCAATAATGAAAACAATGGCTGAGTTCGATTGCCATCGTGGGCTATTGCGGCATCGGATTGCTTCTTCTGCATGCAGGTGATCAGGCGCTCGGCCAGATTGTCTGGTGGCAGCGGTGAATCACAGGGTAGGCATAATAAGTAATCATGGGAACAGATTTGCATAGCAGCCAGAATACCTGCTAATGGCCCCTGATAATTATCCAGTGAATCACTGGTCACGGGAAAACCATAGCTTTTGTAGCGATCGATATTACGATTGGCGTTGATAATGACATTGTCAGTATCTGGCGTGAGCGCTGACAGTACATGCTCTATGAGTGGTTTGTCCTGCCATTTGATTAATCCTTTATCGCGGCCCTCCATGCGCTGGCCCCGGCCGCCGGCAAGAATGACAGTGCAAATATTGTTTGATTCTAAACTCATCTAAAACGTATTATCCTAAATTAATCAGTTGTCCTCTTAAAGGCTCACAAGTGCATGAAACAATAAACTGTTCTAACTATGTCGCTGTTCACCCTTTCGATGACTGCCGCTACACCACAAATTGCGCCGCTGGGAGCACTTTGTGGCACCCAACTGATTAATTCAGGATAATTTTCTGAAGCCGGCGATTCGGCGAATTTTAACACAGTGCTATTTTTACCCACCCATACCGTTTAAGGGTTTGATTAAGCTCATTTAATGTCAAAAACAGATCAATTAAGTCCGGATGAACAGTCGATTATCGAACAGTTCATTGATGCGCTCTGGATGGAAAAGGGCTTAAGTGCCAATACGCTGTCAGCCTATCGCAATGATCTGGCGGGTTTTGGCCTGTGGTTGCAGAGTCAGTCATTGATCCTGCAGCAGGCGGCTGAGTCCGATATTCAGGGGTATCTCGCATATATATTTAAGCAGGGCAGTAAAAATCGATCGGCGGCCAGATTATTGTCCAGTTTACGGCGTTTTTATCGCTGGCTGCTACGGGAGCATCGCATCCAGATTGATCCCACGGCCCTGATAGAAGCGCCCAAACCGGAAAAACCTCTGCCTAAAACTTTGAGTGAACAGCAGGTAGAAGATTTGTTGCATGCACCGGATACAAAGCAGGCACTGGGATTGAGGGATCGCGCCATGCTGGAAATTATCTATGCGACAGGCCTGCGCGTCACCGAGCTGGTTCAGTTGCAGTTTAATCAGCTCAATATTGATCCGGGCGTGGTGCGCATCATGGGTAAAGGCGGTAAGGAGCGGCTGGTGCCGCTGGGCGAAGAAGCCCTGACGTGGCTACAGCAATATTTAAATAATGCGCGTGGTGAGTTGCTGGCCAGGCATCGGGCCTGTAATGATGTGTTTGTCACCAACCGCGGCAAAGGCATGACGCGTCAGGCCTTCTGGTATTTATTAAAACGCTATGCGCAGATGGTCGGCATTTCGGCAGACGCCCTGTCTCCTCATACTCTGCGCCACGCCTTTGCAACACACCTGTTAAACCATGGCGCGGATCTACGCGTAGTGCAGATGTTACTGGGGCATACGGATATATCCACCACCCAGATCTATACCCATGTGGCCGACCAGCGGCTGAAATCCATCTATCATCAGCATCATCCGCGCGGCTAATCGGGGCCGCAGCACAATTAGCAATACCAGACGCTCGGGAATTATTTATAATACGCCGGGTCTATTGATGAGATCGTGCTAACAAGAGAATATATAACACTATGAAATTATTACTGAACCTGATTCTGGCAGTCCTGGTAATGGGTATCAACCCGGCAATGGCAGCGGAAGAATCGGCTGATATTAAACAGTTAAGAGCTGCACTGGTAAGCAAAACGGCTGATGCCGCCAATCTAAGTATTAAAACCACGCCCATGCCCGGCATGTATGAAGTTATTGTCGGCGCCCGCGTTTTATATATGAGCAAAGATGCGCGTTATGTTTTTGATGGTGACATTTTCGACTACCAGAAAGGTGTTAATTTAACTGAGCCAACCCGTGGCCTGGCGCGTAAAGCCATGGTTGATGAGTTGGGCGAAGAAAATATGGTGGTGTATAAACCGGAAGGCGAGGTCAAACATACGCTGACCGTATTCACTGATATTTATTGTCCCTATTGTGTACGTCTGCATCGTGAAATGGATGAGTATATGGCGCAGGGTGTAAAAGTGCGTTATATCTTTGTACCTTTCAAGGGTAAGAAAAGTTTTGATACATCGGTCAGTGTCTGGTGCGCCAAAGATCAGAATAAAGCCATGGATGAAGCCAAGGCCGGTGACTCGATTGAATCAAAAACCTGTGATAATCCAGTAGAACGCCATCGTGCACTGGCAACCGTGCTGGGTATCCGTGGCACACCGGCAATGATGTTTGATAACGGCAAATTAAATCCGGGTTACGTTCCGGTGGCCAGAGCGATTCAACAAATGGAATCCATGGGTCTGTAACTGTTATTTTTATTAGCTGATTAAAAAAGGGAGCCATGCTCCCTTTTTTAATGCATGGCGTTAAACATTTTGCGCCGATACAGGGCGGTCAATTCGTGGTCATCCCCCAGCATATTGTAAATCGCCAGCATACCCCGGCGGCCCGCATCATCATTGTATTTCCGGTCGCGCATCAGAATCTGCAATAACTGCTCCAGTGCCGTTTGGTAATCACCTTCGGTGGCGCATAATGCCGCCAGTTGATAACGTGCCGCAGAGTTTTTCGCATCGTCTGCAATCTGTTGTTGCAGGGTGTTTTTATCGGGGGCATTTTCGGCGGCTGCGGCAAATTCCATTTTAGATAGCAGGCCAACCACTGCCGGTTTTTCCCGTGATTCCACGCCGAGCTTTTGTAAGCGGTCGGCTGCCGCCTGGTAATCGCCCTGTTCAGCATCCAGGTGGGCAATATCAATCTGTACAGCGGCATTACGTGGATCCAGTTCTGCGGCCTGTTGCAGCATTGATCGTCCGGCATCTTTATCGCCCGCGCGAATGGCTTCGATGGCCTTGTCCCTCAGTGTATCTGCTTCTGTCGCCACATAGCGTGCGATAATTTCCCTGATAAAATCTTCCGATTGAGCGCCGGTGAATTCATTCACCACTTCGCCGTGCCGGAAAATTTTCACCGCAGGAATGCTGCGTACCCTGTATTCGGTACTTAACTGCTGCTCGGTTTCGCTATTGACTTTAGCCAGCACAAAACCGCCAGCAAATTCAGCGGTCAGCTTTTCCAGAATGGGGATTAGAATTTTGCAGGGTTCGCACCACTCGGCCCAGAAGTCAACCACCACCGGCACTTTGTGGGAGTTTTCAATGACACCTTGCTGAAAGTTGTCTGCCGTTGCGTTAAAAATATAAGGAGAGTCGCTCATAATTAATTTATATCGGTGAGGTTAAGATAATGCAGGCCGGCACAATGGGTAAACAATAAAGCAGTGGTCAGTTTTTTTTCTGGCCATGCTTTACTTATTCCGGCGGCATACAACTGCATCTGTGGATAATAGGGTTCTGCCAGTTGCTGCAGATTCGCTGCAGTCGCCTGAGTGTGACTTTTGTAATCAATCAGTAAAATATTATTATCATTTACCAGCAGGCGGTCAATAATGCCGTACACCATCTGGCCATTTTGCAGGTAGTGTAGCGGCAACTCATTGTAGGCACGGGTTCCAGTTGCTGGTTTGAAAATATTATTCAGTGTTGCGTTGTTAATCAGATCCTGAGATTCATGCAGGCATTCATTCAGTAATGGATCTGTTATTGCCAGTTCAAGTTCGGCCGCCAGCGTCTGTCTGATTTGTGCCGGACTAAAGGCATTTTCTCGGGTTAATAAATCCAGGCAGCGATGCATAGCAATACCGCGGATCTGGGCATCTGCATCATCCGCTAATTCTGTATTTGCTTCGCTACTATTATCGGCGATGCGGTAATCTTTAATTTTACTGGGCGCTATGATCCGATCGGGTTTTGGTGGCTTAATAAACGGTTCTGAGAGTCCTGCTGGTATATTAATCTCACTGACAGGGATTGCCGTTGTGGCCTGTTGCGCGACATGAATAGTTTCACCAAAACGATACACCAGATGATCGGATGCTTCATCACCGGTTAGAGATTGCAGCGCGGTTTTGATTGGCGCATACCAGTCAAGAAAAGGACCTTGATCCGGCTGACAGGCGCTAATAAATAAATACTGTTTGGCGCGGGTAATGGCAACATAAAGCAAATGCGCATCTTCCCGCTCCTGCACCTGTTTCTGTTTATCGATGAGTGCGTCTGAAACGCTGTCACGATTACTGGCGGATGGAATTAACTGAAATGTCTGTGGTCGTGGCTGATCTGCGGGCCAGTCCACCAGGGTTGAAATCGAGGACTTGTCGCGTTTGGAGGTGATCGCGTCGGCCAGAAAAACCACCGCTGCTTCCAGACCCTTGCTGGCATGAATGGTCATGATCCTGACCCGGGATTCGGCGGTTTCCATCGGTGCTTCATCGGGCGCATCTTTGGACAGTTCTTTTAAACTGCGCAAATGTTGCAGGAAATGCATCAGGCTGGGATAGCGGCCACTATCCAGATCCAGCGCCAGTTCCATAAAACGCACCAGATTAGCCTGTACCCGAGGCTTCAACGAATCCGGTGATGACGACTGGTAACGGGCCAGTACATTGGCTTCAGAATAAATCCGATCAAGTAAATCATGCACCGGGATTTTATCCGCCAGTGCGCGCCAGCGATTGATGCACAGATGGGCGCGGTGAATGGGATGATCGGCTGCCAGTTCGGTATGCAGTTCGGCCATGCGCTCAAACCACAGGGCATGGCTTTTATGCGCAGCAATTAGCATCAGATCATCATCGCTGGCGGCAAACAGGGGGGATTTTAAAACCTGTGCCAGTGCCAGATTATTAAACGGTGTCAGCAGGGTATCCAGCAGGGCTTCCATGTCCTGAATTTCAACACAGTCTAACAGGGTGCCCTTGTTAGCCCCCAGATAGGGAATGCCCGCCTGCCGCAATGCCTGTTCATAATCGGCGACATGGCTGCGTTTACGTAGCAGGATATAAATATCATCGTAGTTAATCAGCCGGGCAGCATCGCCTTCGCCGGTGGTGGCTTTGTCGGCAATCAACTGCTGGATTTTTTGCGCAATCTGTTTGCCTTCTTCCAGATAAATACTCGGCGCCTGTGGCCGGGGGTCGGTGAGTGGATTGCGCAATGTCAGTTCGGCAGGTTCTTCCTGTAGTGCTTTTTGTTTTACTAACAGCGGGAATAGTTCTACCACACCGGGCAGATTTTCCTGATGTGTTTGATGGTTTTTAAACGCCGGCAGAATTGCCCGGTATGCATCCTGTTCAAACACTGCATTGACACAGTTAATAACAGCGGGTGAAGATCGCCAGGATTTATTCAGCGGAAATGCCTGTGCCGCCAGATGTTCTTTCAGCCAGAGGGCAGCCTGTTGCTGCAATTCCGGTTTGGCGCGGCGAAAACTGTAAATCGACTGCTTTTCATCACCGACTAAAAATACACTGCGCAAGCGATCCTGTTCCGTCGATGCCATTTCTTCCAGTATGGGAAGAATGAGTTGCCATTGAGTGGGGTTGGTGTCCTGGAATTCATCGATTAAAAAATGTTCAATGCGCTGGTCCAGTTTGTATTGCACCCACAGGGCATTATCGGAATGTTTCAGCAATTGATAGGTGCGCCATTCCAGATCGGTAAAATCCAGCAGGCGCAATTCCTGCTTCAGGCGCTGGTAGTGGGCAACATAATATTCACCACAGCGATACCACAACCGATTCAGTTCAAAGGTTTTCTGTTTATTGATGTTATCCCAGGTTGCCAGAATGCGAGTCGGGATCAGCTCGGCCAGTTGCAGAAATTTATCAGCCGCATCATCGCCGATTTTCTTACGCAAGGTAGGCGTATCTTTGCGGCCCTGCACAATGGCAGTATTTTTCTGGGTTAAAAAACAGCCGCTGATTTTTTTAAACGCGGTTTCATTCCATTTGTCTGTGGCCAGTAGCATCGCCAGCTCATCGGCATGTTTTACATTAGTTTTACCGCCGATTTGTCCCAGTAACTGGGCAAAGTTTTTAATCAACTGCAAGTTCAGTTCATTAAAAAAGTCCGTAAGCGGATCACTGTCTTTTTCAAATTCCAGTTTTTTTGCCAGTACAGTGCTGGCAAAGTCACAGGCCTGCGACTGGCTTTCGGTAAAGGCCCACCAGTCACTGCGATGATCGAGGAAACTGTTTAACGCCTTGCGCAAATTGAACAGCCCCTCGGTTGATTGCATCAATGCCTGTAAATCTCTGGCAACCCTGCCATTCATATCCAGTGCCGCTTCACTAAACAGGGCTTCTTCCGCCCGCTGGATGAGTAAACTGCTGCTTTCCAGCAAGTCGAATCCCGGCGGCACCTCGGCTTCCAGCGGAAAGCGGGCCAGCACGTCCTGGCAGAAGGAATGGAAAGTCTGGGTACGCACTGGATAATCGCAGTACTGGTGAAATTCGTATAGCTGGCGGGCGCGTTCACGGTATGTGTCATCTGCGGCCAGTCCCAGTGAGCTTAATTCGGCATCCAGTTTGTTATCGTCGATAGTGGCCAGCAGGTACAGACGTTCTGCCAGACGCTGCTGCATTTCACCCGCCGCCTTGCGCGTAAAAGTCAGCGCCAGTATGCCGCCGGGTTCCGCACCTTCCAGCAAAATACGCACAATGCGCGAGACCAGCATATAGGTTTTTCCGCTACCGGCCGAGGCGGTGACGGTGGCATTGATAAAGGGATTGGCAGCTTCGAGACTCATCGGGGCATTTTACGGTGTTTAGTCCGCAGCCACTACCATGTAATTATGAATACAACAAAAGCCCGGCACTAACCGGGCCTTTTTATGTGAGAGGTTGCCCTCCCTGCCCACAACAAGATTCAATTTTTTACACAGGCCATGTATAGTTCCCCCGCAAACAGTTTTTACACCTTATCTATTCAGAGATTATTGAATGAGTTCATACGACGCCTCAGCCATTGAGGTTCTAACCGGGCTGGAACCCGTACAGAAACGCCCGGGCATGTATACCGATACCACCCGCCCCAATCACCTGGCCCAGGAAGTCATCGACAACAGTGTTGATGAGGCGGTGGCCGGTTTTGCCAGTCGCATCGTGGTGACCTTATACAGAGACGGTTCGCTAGGTGTGGCCGATGATGGTCGCGGCATGCCAGTGGATATCCACCCGGAAGAGGGTGTGCCCGGCATCGAGGTCATTCTCACCAAGTTGCACGCTGGCGGTAAGTTCTCCAATAAAAACTACCAGTTCTCCGGCGGCCTGCATGGCGTGGGCGTGTCGGTGGTCAATGCGCTGTCGTATCGACTGGAAAGCCAGATCAAGCGAGACGGCAAGGAATTTTCCATTGCCTTTGCCCATGGCGATAAAGTGGAAGACCTGAAAGAAATCGGCACGGTCGGTAAAAAAAACACCGGTACTCATATCCGTTTCTGGCCCGAAGCCAGATATTTCGATACGGCAAAATTCTCCGTTACCCGCCTGAAACACGTACTGCGCGCCAAGGCGGTACTGTGCCCCGGTCTGACCGTGGTGTTTATGGAAGAAAAAACCGGTGAATCGGCAGAGTGGTATTACGAAGACGGCCTGAAAGATTATTTAACCGATACCCTGAAAAATTACGAAATGCTGCCAGTTGATCCGTTCATCGGCAGCATGGCCGCGCAGCACGAAGCGGTGGACTGGGCGCTGCTATGGCTGCCGGAAGGTGGCGAAGCGGTCACCGAATCCTACGTCAACCTGATTCCCACGGCGCAGGGCGGCACCCACGTCAACGGCTTGCGCACCGGCCTTACTGAAGCGGTGCGCGAGTTCTGTGAATTCCGCAACCTGATTCCCCGTGGCGTTAAAATCAGCCCGGAAGACGTCTGGGACAAGGTGAGTTATATCCTGTCGGTGAAAATGGAAGATCCGCAGTTCTCCGGCCAGACCAAGGAAAAATTGTCCTCCCGTGAATGTGCGCCCTTCGTTTCCGGCGTGGTCAAAGATGCGTTCAGCTTATGGCTGAATCAGCACACCGAAGACGGTGAGCGCATTGCCTTGCTGGCGATTGATAACGCGCAGAAACGTCTGCGTGCCGGTAAAAAAGTGGCGCGTAAAAAAGTCACCCAGGGACCGGCCCTGCCCGGTAAACTGGCGGACTGCAGTTCCACCGATGTCACTCGTACTGAGTTATTTTTAGTGGAAGGTGACTCGGCCGGCGGTTCGGCCAAGCAGGCGCGCAATCGCGAACACCAGGCGATCATGCCGCTGCGCGGTAAAATATTAAACACCTGGGAAGTCGATCCAGATCAGGTGCTGGCATCACAGGAAGTACATGATATTTCGGTGGCCATCGGCGTCGATCCGGGTAGCGAAAAACTCGACGGTCTGCGCTATGGCAAAATCTGCATCCTCGCCGATGCGGACTCCGATGGTTATCACATCGCGACACTTTTATGCGCGCTGTTCCTGCGTCATTTCCGTTCATTGGTGGAAGCCGGTCATGTGTATGTCGCGATGCCGCCGCTGTTCCGAATTGATGTCGGCAAGGAAGTATTTTACGCGCTGGACGAAGCCGAGAAACAGGGTGTGCTGGATCGCATTTCCGCCGAAAAGAAAAAAGGCAAGGTGCAGGTCACCCGCTTCAAGGGCCTGGGTGAAATGAATCCGCTGCAATTGCGCGAAACCTCCATCGCACCCGACACCCGTCGCCTGGTGCAGTTAGTGGTGCAGGCTGGCGATGATTCCAACCGGATGATGGATATGCTGCTGGCAAAAAAACGCGCCGGCGATCGCAAGCAGTGGCTGGAGCAGAAAGGTGACCTGGCTGAGATTTGAGGATTAAAACAGTTAATCCGCGAATAAATGCAAATTGCTAAAAGATTTATAGTCCGCAAATGAACGCGAAGTAGTTCTGAACAAATGTCATCCCGACCGAAGCGGAGGGATCTGGTGTATTAACAGTTGAAAAAAGATCTCTCCGTTACGCTATCGCTGCAGTCGAGATGACAAAATACATTCGCGTTTATTTGCAGAAAAAAATTTTACAAAAACGGTAACAATATGTCCGATCAAGAAGATTTAAATTTTGAAGGCGTCGAACGCCAGCCTCTGGCCGAATTTACCGAGAAGGCCTACCTGGATTATTCCATGTACGTCATTCTCGACCGTGCCCTGCCATTCATTGGCGACGGTCTGAAACCGGTACAACGGCGCATCGTTTACGCCATGTCCGAGCTGGGCCTGAATGCCTCGGCCAAGTATAAAAAATCCGCGCGTACCGTGGGTGACGTACTGGGTAAATTCCATCCCCACGGTGACAGTGCCTGTTACGAAGCCATGGTGTTAATGGCGCAGTCTTTTTCCTATCGCTATACGCTGGTCGATGGTCAGGGCAACTGGGGTTCACCGGATGATCCGAAATCCTTCGCCGCCATGCGTTATACCGAATCCAAGTTATCCAGATACGCCGAAGTGTTATTAGACGAACTGGGGCAGGGCACAGTCGACTGGGTGCCGAATTTTGATGGCACCATGGAAGAACCAAAATCCCTGCCAGCGCGTTTACCCAACCTGTTACTCAACGGCGGCATGGGCATAGCCGTGGGCATGGCCACCGATATTCCACCACATAATTTAAAAGAAGTGGCCACCGCCTGTATTCGTTTACTGGATGAACCGAAAGCCACAGTGGAAGATCTATGTACCCACATCCAGGGGCCGGACTATCCCACCGAAGCGGAAATCATTACACCGCGGGCCGATATTCTCGACATGTACAACAAGGGTACCGGTTCCATCCGCGCCCGCGCCAGATATGAAAAAGAAGACGGCGATATTGTCATCACTGCGCTGCCCTACAAAGTTTCTGGTAACAAGATACTGGAACAGATCGCACAGCAAATGACCGCGAAAAAACTGCCCATGGTGGAAGATATTCGCGACGAATCGGATCACGAAAATCCCACGCGATTAGTCATTGTGCCAAGGTCCAACCGGGTGGATAGCGAACAGTTAATGAATCATCTGTTCGCCACCACCGATCTGGAATCCACCTATCGTGTCAACATGAACATGATTGGCATCGATGGCCGACCCGCGGTAAAAAATATTCGCGTCATTCTAAAAGAATGGCTGACCTACCGTGTGACCACGGTACGCAATCGTCTTGACTGGCGACTGGAAAAAGTTAACAAGCGTCTGCATTTATTAGATGGTTTGTTAATCGCGTTTCTGAATATCGATGAAGTGATTAAAATCATTCGCGAAAACGATAAGCCGAAACCGATCCTGATGCAACGCTTTGGTTTAACCGAAGTACAGACCGATTATGTACTGGATACCAAATTACGTCAGTTAGCACGGCTGGAAGAAATGAAAATTCGCGCCGAGCAGGAAGAACTGGCGCTGGAAAGAGACAAGCTGGAAAAACTGCTCAGTTCTGATCGCCGCTTAAAAACTTTAATCAAAAAAGAAATTCTCGACGCGGCGGAAGAGTATGGCGACAAACGTCGTTCACCGATTGTGACTCGCGACGCGGCACAGGCAATGGATGAAACCGCGTTGATACCCAGCGAACCCATCACCGTGGTGCTATCACAGAAAGGCTGGGTACGTGCGGCGAAAGGTCACGAGATCGACGCACAGAAACTTAATTACAAAGCCGGCGATGGACCGCTATCGGCGGCACCGGGCAAGAGCAATCAACTGGCGGTGTTCCTCGACAGCACCGGCCGTGCCTATACCCTGCAGTCGCACACGCTGCCCTCGGCCCGTGGCCAGGGCGAACCGCTAACCGGTCGTTTCAATCTACCACCGGGCGCGGTGTTTGTCTCCGCACTGATGGGTGATCCGAAAGACCTGTACCTGTTCGCCACGTCATTCGGTTATGGTTATGTCAGTTCATTAGGCGATATGCATTCGCGCAACAAAGCCGGTAAAGCATTTTTGAAAGTACCGCCGGGTGCGAAAGTTTTACCACCGGTGAAAGTGCGCAGCCTGGATGAAGACTGGATTGTCGCCGTGAGTTCCGAAGGCCACATGCTGGTGACCGAACTGGCGGAACTGCCGCAGATGGCGAAAGGCAAGGGCAATAAGATTATCAACGTGCCGCCGGCGAAACTGAAAACGGGTGAGGAATGGATCTGTGCCATTGATCTGATTCAGGATGGAGAGAAGCTGAAAGTGTATGCTGGTGCGAAACATAAAACCATGAAAGGTGATGAAGTGGACGGGCACTGGGCGGAACGCGGCAAGCGGGGTTTGAAATTGCCCAGAGGCTATCAGAAGGTGGATCGGATTGAGGTGGAGATCAAGAACTAGTTTTTGATTTCCGGATTTTATCTGACTTGAAAGGCCCTTGCTCCTTCAGAGCGGGGCTTTTTTGTTTTGCGTGTGTCTTTTTTATGTCCATTGTATTGTCATCCCAACCAGAAAATACTGTCATCCCAACTAAAAAATACTGTCATCCCAACTAAAAAATGCTGTCATCCCAACTAAAAAATGCTGT
>JAPHRO010000081.1 GCA_026195895.1 Gammaproteobacteria bacterium | reverse complement strand
TGTCATCGCAGGATGATCCTGATGCTAGCTGGATTCTGACGCCCCATCCCGGCGAAGCCTCACGCCTGCTGGATGAAGATGTTCCTGCTATCCAGGACGATCGATTTACTGCCATTGAAATACTGCAGCAAACCTATGGCGGCACTATCGTGCTCAAGGGGGCAGGTAGTTTGGTTAATGCGGGTGATGGAGTCACCGCCGTCTGTCCTTACGGAAACCCTGGCATGGCGGCAGCGGGTATGGGCGATGTTCTCAGCGGTGTTATTGCAGCGCTGCTGGTACAGGGCCATGCCCCCAAAGAAGCCGCTTGCCTGGGCGTACTTATTCATGCCAGGGCTGGTGATATGGCGGCAGAAAATGGGCAAAGAGGATTGCTTGCTTCCGATCTGTTTGTTTCAATACGCGCCCTCGTCAATCCTTAAGGGTATTTTTTTGTGTCATCCCATAGCGTGTTTCTTCCCGATGAAGCTTCCCAGGAAAAGTTAGCGGCGGAATTTGCCCATCATGTCAGTCGTGGCACAGTGATATTTTTACAGGGCGATCTGGGTACCGGAAAAACCACCTTTGTTCGCGGTTTTCTGCGCGCACTCGGCCATCAGGGGGTGGTAAAAAGTCCAACGTACACCCTGGTAGAGCCTTATGATATTGATCATAAAAGAATTTATCATTTTGATTTATATCGGCTAGCTGAGCCGGATGAGCTGGAGTATGCCGGTGGGCGTGATTACTTCGATGGTGAATCCATTTGTCTGGTGGAATGGCCGGAAAAAGCCGAGGGATTCCTGCCGGTGGCCGATATTAGCTGCTTACTCTGCTACGAGGATAAGGGTCGCAGGATGGAATATGTGGCTAATACAGATAAAGGCAAAAATATTTTAGATTCCATATCTTATTAATTACTATAGGAAAGTTCTCTATCTATATAAAAACATTGATAAATTTTGTTTTATAAACTTGCATTTTTCTGAAAAACGACGAAACTATAGTTAAACCCAAAATGATAAAAGGGTGTGCTGTGGAAAATCAACGTCGTAAATTTATAACTCAACTCGCTGGAATCGGTGGCCTGGCTGCGGCTCCGTTCATTGGACAGGCTGCGTCTGCGGGCGCGCAGGTTAACAATATTCGGTTGTCGAAGAACAAAGGCCAAACCCGCCTGGTATTTGATCTCAATGGCCCCATCGAGCACAAGCTATTCGCACTGCATAAGCCAGAACGGGTGGTGATTGATTTAAAACAAACTCGATTAATGAATTCGGGCCTGCTCGAAGAGCTGCATAATGAGAATTTGAAAGGTATCCGCACCGGTGTGCGCAATATGCATGATTTGCGGGTGGTGCTGGATCTGAATGCCAAAGCGACTCCTCAAAGCTTTTTGCTGGAGCCGGCTGGTGGCCAGGGACATCGCCTGGTTATTGATCTGAAAGATCCACAACAGCGGGCGGTAAAGAAAGAGAATAAATTACGTAATGTCGTGGTGGCTATTGATGCGGGTCATGGTGGCAATGATCCAGGTGCGACCGGTCGTAATGGCACGCGTGAAAAAGACATTACGCTGCAGATTGCGCGCCGCCTCGAAAGCCTGATCAAAAAGACCCCCGGTATGACCCCGGCAATGATCCGCTCTTCCGACCGTTTCATGCGACTACGTGATCGTATTAAAAAAGCGCATCAGGCCAATGCAGATTTAATGATTTCGATTCATGCCGATTCTTTCCCCGATAAGCGAGCCCGTGGCGCATCGGTCTATGCTTTGTCGGTGAGCGGGGCGTCCTCTGAAACGGCACACCTTCTGGCGGAAAAAGAAAATTCGGTGGATATGCTGTTTGGCAATGTTGATTTAAGTGTTAAAGATAAAATGGTGCAGCAGGTGTTGCTGGATCTGTCACTGACGGGCACGATTGAATCCAGTCTGGATATTGGCAGCGAAGTGCTGAATGAACTGACCCGGGTAGGTCGTGTGCATAAAAAGAAAGTACAGCAGGCCGGATTCGCCGTACTGAAAGCGCCCAATATTCCTGCTATTTTGCTGGAAACTGCGTTCATCTCTAATCCTAAAGAAGAGCGTAAATTGCGCAGTCCTGCTCATCAGGTAAAAGTGGCCAAAGCCATATTGCGCGGTGTGGGTGATTATTTCTCCCGTAAAGCACCTCCCGGTACCTGGCTGTCGCAGGTTAAGCAAACGTATACTATTCAGCGCGGTGATACGCTGGCCATGATTTCAGACAAGTTCAATACGCCGGTTAGCCATCTCCGTACTCGTAACGCCTTGCATGATGATCGCTTGAAAGCCGGACAGAAACTGATTATTCCAGAGAGTTCCTAAGGCAGTAAAATATAATTCCAGCTCCATCAACCAGTAGTACTATTTTAACCCGCCTTGAGCGGGTTTTTTTATGTGCTCGGGTGGCAGATGATACTCGGTGTGGTTGTGATAATGTTGTTGTTAAACGAATCTTGTTACACTGCGCTGCAATTTTTTCATTTATCCAGAGCACCATGCCGCAACGAATTCAACAAATGGCCAATCAGCTTATTAACCAGATCGCCGCGGGTGAGGTGGTCGAGCGGCCGGCATCCGTGGTGAAAGAGTTACTGGAAAACAGTCTCGATGCCGGTGCGCAACGCATTGATATCGATATCGAAAAGGGTGGTACTAAAGTCATTCGTGTCCGTGATGATGGTGTCGGTATCCATAAAGAGGATCTTGCACTGGCGCTATCCCGGCATGCGACCAGTAAAATTCGAAACCTGGACGATCTGGAACGTGTTACCAGTCTGGGTTTTCGCGGTGAAGCCATACCCAGTATTGCGTCGATCAGCCGCATGAGCCTCGTCTCTAAACAGATGGATGCTGAAAGCTGGAGTGTGCGCGGTCATGATGAGAATTCTGCTGAACTGAAGCCAGCCCCCCATGGCGTGGGTACAACGGTTGAAGTGCGTGATCTTTTTTATAATGTGCCGGCCCGACGCAAATTTCTGAAAACCGAAAAAACCGAATTCAACCACCTGGAAGATGTCGTCAAGCGCATTGCATTGAGCAATTTCAATGTTGATATCAATCTCAGCCACAATCAGAAAACCATAAAGCAAATCCGTGCCGCCCATGATCGTTCCAGCATGGAAAAGCGTATTGGTGAAATTTGTGGCAAAGCTTTCATCGAGCAAACCGTGCATATGGAGTTTGAAGCAGCCGGCTTGAAACTGCATGGCTGGATTGCCTTACCCAGCTTTTCTCGCGCCCAGGCGGATATGCAGTATTTCTTTGTTAATGGCCGCATGATTCGCGATAAGCTGGTGAGTCACGCGGTACGGCAGGCGTATCAGGATGTGTTGTACCACGGTCGTCATTCTGCGTTTGTGCTGTATCTGGAACTGGATCCGGTGCTGGTGGATGTTAACGCGCATCCAACCAAACACGAAGTGCGCTTCAGGGAAGGCCGACTGGTGCACGATTTCCTGTTTCGTGCCATTCATAATGCGCTGGCAGACGTGCGGCCAGGTAATCAGTCTTCGTCTGCCCAGGCTATGCCGCCGATGAGTGAGCAGTCATCCATGCCGGCCTATGGTCGCAGTTATGCAGCACCGCCGCGTCAGAGTAACATGGCGCTGCGCGTTGAGGAGCAAATACAATCCTATTCAACCATGGCGGCCAACGCCTATGGTCAAACAGCGGGCGATCAATCGCTTGCAGCAGCAGATGCAGACATTCCACCGCTGGGTTTTGCCATCGCCCAGTTGCAGGGCGTTTACATATTGGCACAGACAGCCAGGGGCATGGTGGTCGTCGATATGCACGCTGCCCATGAGCGCATTACCTATGAGCGACTGAAAGCTGCGATGGATGAAGGCGCGCTGGCATCGCAACCCTTGCTGGTGCCGATTGCTATATCGGTGAGTGAAAAAGAAGCGGATCTGGCGGAAAACAATAAAACCCTGTTTTCAGAGCTGGGCTTCGAGCTTGATCGCTCAGCTCCGGAATCACTGCGTATTCGGCAAATACCGGTTATTCTGGCCAGGGGCGATGCCGAGGCACTGGTGCGCGATGTGCTATCCGACCTGGTGACTTATGGCAGCAGTAAACGCATTCGAGAAGCCATTAATGAAGTGCTGGGTACCATGGCCTGTCATGGTTCGGTACGCGCCAATCGCAGTCTGACTATTCCCGAAATGAATGCCTTGCTCCGGGATATGGAGCGGACTGAACGAAGTGGCCAGTGCAACCATGGTCGGCCAACCTGGGTGGAGTTTGGTATGGCTGAAATGGATAAATGGTTTATGCGTGGCCAGTAAAATTTAATGTCAGAACTGATCATACAAAAAGCCCCGCAAGCCGATGCACCGCAAGCAATTTTCATCATGGGGCCAACGGCCTCGGGTAAAACGGATCTGGCAGTGGAATGCGTTAAACAGCTTCCCGGTGAAATCATCAGTGTGGATTCAGCACTGGTATATCGACAGATGGATATAGGCACCGCCAAACCGGAAGCCGATGTTCTGGCAGTAGCACCGCATCGGCTGATAAATATTATTGAACCTGCCGCAGCTTATTCCGCCGCACAGTTCAGGGATGATGCCCTGCGCGAGATGGCCGATATTGTTGACCGGGGTAAAATCCCGGTGTTAGTCGGCGGCACCATGCTGTATTACAAAACACTGCAGGAAGGATTGTCGGTGCTGCCATCGGCGAATCCAGCGGTACGTGGCAAGCTGGAGCAGGAAGCGGCTGAAAAAGGCTGGGCATATATGCATCAACGGCTGGCAGATGTTGATCCGGTATCAGCCGAGCGGATTCATCCCAATGATCCACAACGGATTCAGCGGGCGCTGGAAGTGTATGAACTCAGTGGCAAAACCCTGACTGAATTCTGGCAACAGCAGGAAGCGCATCGGTTACCTTACGATGTGATAAAAATTGCGCTGGTACCCGAAGATCGAGAGCATTTACGCCAGCGAATTGCACAACGTTTTAATATCATGCTGGAACTCGGTTTTGTGGAGGAGGTCAGACAACTCATGGCCAGAGGTGATCTGAATCTGGATATGCCCTCCATGCGCTGTGTTGGATATAGGCAGGTCTGGGAGTATCTGCAAGGTAAAACCGATTACGATTCCATGGTGGAAAAAGCGGTTATTGCAACACGGCAATTGGCCAAACGCCAGATGACCTGGTTGCGAAAAGAGCAGATGTGTAACTTTTTTGATGTAAATAAGGCTAATTTTCCAGAAATCCTGAAAAATTTGAAATCTTCACTATCCTTATAGCTGTTAACAGTTGAAACGGCCACGTTAGACCACATATTAGTATGATATGATATTTTGGTTTTATTTATGTCCAGCACGGTTAGATGGTTTGAGCTGGGTACTATTACTACAACAAAATAAATAAGTCGGGAGATGAAAATGCCAAAAGGGCAATCATTACAAGAACCCTTCCTGAATGCGCTACGAAAAGAACGGGTACCAGTGTCAGTTTATCTGGTAAACGGTATTAAGTTGCAGGGTCAGGTTGAATCCTTTGACCAGTTTGCCGTATTACTTCGAAATACAGTAACGCAGATGGTCTACAAACATGCAATTTCGACAGTAGTACCGGCTCGACCAGTAAAATGGACGGCAGCAAGTGAAGAAGCATCTGCGGGTCCAGAGCCTGGCAATATGTAATTTGAGCTTTGATTTTATCTGCAAAACGGCCGTCTTTGGACGGCCGTTTTGCGTGTATAATGTCAAAATAACTTTGAGATCAAAGAGGCAGTATTTTGTTTGAACGTCCTGGTATAGGTGAACGGGCTATATTAGTTCACATGGATTTAAACGATGAGTCTAATCGTGAGCATCTGGCTGAATTTGAAGAGCTTGCCGCATCAGCGGGTGCCACCGTCGTGGATATCGCGACAACACGTCGCCATTCACCGGATCCCAAATATTTTATTGGCCGAGGCAAGGCCGAAGAGATTCATGATCGAATCAAAGCCGGCGATGCCGAACTGGTCCTGTTTAATCATGCTCTGAGTCCGTCTCAGGAGCGTAATCTGGAAGCACTGTTTGAATGTCGGGTGCTTGATCGCACCGGACTTATTCTGGATATTTTTGCCCAGAGAGCGCGTACCTTCGAAGGTAAATTACAGGTCGAGCTGGCCCAGCTCAAACATCTGTCGACACGCCTGATTCGAGGCTGGACCCATCTGGAGCGGCAGAAAGGCGGTATCGGTTTAAGGGGGCCGGGTGAAACTCAGCTCGAAACGGACCGTCGTTTACTCAATGTTCGCATCAAACAAATAAACAAACGTCTAACCAAAGTGAGAAAACAGCGCGAGCAGGGGCGGCAGTCCAGGCGCAAAGCGGAAGTGCCGACGGTTGCCTTTGTGGGTTATACCAATGCCGGTAAATCGACTCTGTTCAATGCGCTGACTGCATCTGACGTTTATGCTCAGGATCAGTTATTTGCGACGCTGGATCCAACGCTACGGCGTCTGGAAATGGCCGATGGCCAGAAAGTAATACTGGCAGATACGGTAGGCTTCATTCGACATTTACCCCATGATCTGGTTGAGTCTTTCCGCTCCACCCTGCAGGAAACCGAGCAGGCGCATCTGTTGTGTCACATTATTGATGCGTCAGATGAAATGCGCATGGAAAATATCGAAGCGGTAGAACGGGTACTGGAAGAAATTGGCGCCGATGAAGTGCCGCAGATCCAGATCATGAACAAAATCGATCGCATGGGCGTGGAACCCCGGATTGATACCGATGATGACGGTAAGGTGACCCGTATCTGGGTATCGGCGCTAACTGGTGAAGGACTTGATTTGATTCAGTCAGTACTGGTTGATTATTTCAAACAGGACCAGATACAGGGCGTGTTGTGTCTGCGCCCCGATCAGGCGCGTATGCGAGCGTTGCTCTACGGGATCAGCGCTGTGCAGGGTGAAGAAGTCGATGCGGCAGGTAATTGCCTGTTAACCATCAACGTGGCCAAACGTGATCTGATGCAAATGGCGAGTCGAGAAAATATCCAGGCCGAGCTGTTAATACCCGGTGCCGAAAGCAAAACCCTGGCCGCAGCAGTTTAGTCTAACCCCGGTATTGAAAAATGATTCACTTCTGTTTCAAACATATACGGGGTACAATCCCGTCTCTTTTGACTAATTCAAATTATTAAACTGGAGTCTATGAATGGCCTGGAATGAGCCTGGTGGTAATAAAAATCAGGACCCTTGGGGAAATCGCGGTGGCAATGATGGCCCGCCGGATCTGGATGAAGTATTTCGTAAATTCCAGCAAAAACTGGGTGGTCTTTTTGGCGGTGGCAGCGGATCTGGCAGAAACAGCTCAGCCGGTAGTTTTGGTATCGGCATTATCATAGCCATTATTGTAATGGTCTGGATGGCTACCGGCTTCTATAAAATTGAAGAGGCTGAACGCGGCGTCATCCTGCAATTTGGTAAACATGTAGAAACCACGCAAAAGGGACTGCACTGGCACTGGCCCCGTCCGATTGAAAATGTCATCAAAGTGAATGTAACCGAACGTCATCAGTTCCCCCTCAAAGCGACTATGCTGACCCAGGATGAAAATATTGTTGATATTGAAGGTTCTGTTCAGTATCAGATAAATGATCCGTTACAGTATCTTTTCAATGTGCGTTTTCCGGAAAATACCCTGTCTCAGGCCACCGAATCGGCTGTGCGTCAGGTTATTGGCCGCAGTACCATGGACTTTGTTATGACCGAAGGTCGTGATGAAATTGCATCGCGAGTGAAAATCCAGATTCAGGAAATTGTTGATCAGTATGCCACAGGTATCAGCGTTATTGAGGTCAACCTGCAGCAGGCGAATCCGCCGCAACCGGTACGTGATGCCTTCCAGGATGTTACTCAGGCGCGTGAAGATAAACAGCGACTGATTAATGAATCAGAAGCCTATCGAAATGAAGTTCTGCCCCGAGCACGTGGTCAGGCAGCACGTTTGCGCGAAGAGTCCGACGGTTACAAACAGGAAGTCATTGCAAAAGCTGAGGGTGAAGCAAAACGTTTTACTCAAATGCTGACAGAATATAAAAAAGCACCTGCGGTAACCCGTGACCGTATTTATCTTGATACCGTTGAGTCTGTGCTTTCCAGTACTTCTAAAGTTGTTATTGATGTAAAAGGTGGCAATAACATCATGTATTTACCCCTCGATAAAATGATTAACCGAGATACGGGCACTATTCAGGCTCCCGGTAACATGGAGATTCCAGAGCGTATGCGTAAACCTATCCAGGATATTACGCGTAGCCGTGATAATTTAAGAACCCGGGAGGCTCGCTAATGTTTAGATCAATTGGGCTGATATTAGTACCGGTTCTGGTGGTTATATTCTGGTCGTTCACTTTCTATGTGGATGAGCGTGAAATGGCGATAAAATTCAAGTTTGGTGAAATCGTTGAATCTGACTACACACCGGGATTGCATATAAAGATTCCAGTTTTAAATAACGTTCGAAAATTCGACAAACGTATCATGACCATTGATGCCAAACCGGAAAGTTTCTTTACCGGTGAGAAAAAAGACCTGATCGTGGATCTGTTTGTAAAGTGGCGTATCAAGGATGTTGTTGAGTATTACAAAACCACCGGTGGCGATGAGATGCGTGCGGGTAGTCTTGTATATCAGACGATTAAAAAAGGGCTGCGCGATGAATTTGGTAAGCGCACCATCCAGGAAGTAGTTGCCGGTGATCGCATTGAAATCATGGGTATTTCCACCGCGCAGGCACAGGAAAAAGCCAAAACCCTGGGTATCGAAGTGGTGGATGTGCGGATCAAGAAAATTGACCTGCCACCATCGGTGAGTAGCTCGGTATACAATCGTATGCGTGCTGAACGTGAACGTGTGGCACGTGACTTCCGATCAAAAGGTGCTGAGTCTGCCGAACGTATTCGCGCTGATGCGGATCGTCAAAGTAATATATTGCTGGCAGAAGCCTATCGTGATTCTGAAGTGGTACGTGGTGAAGGTGATGCCATAGCTGCTGATACCTATGCCAAAGCCTATCGACAAGATCGAGATTTCTATCGTTTTTACCGTAGTATGGACGCTTACAAGAAAACTTTTGCTAGTAAAAATGATGTTCTGTTAGTTGAACCGGATTCTGATTTTTTCCGTTACTTTAATAATGCGTCAGGAAAAACCAAGTAGTTAGATTTTCGGAATTTAAAAAATGCCGGGTTGTGTTCAGCCCGGCATTTGTGTGAATGGCCATGTGGGATGACTTTTTTAGAGCAATAGCACTGATGCTGGTGTTTGAAGGCATGATGCCTTTTTTAAGCCCAAATGGCTGGCGACAAACCATGCTGCAGGCAAGTCAGTTGCCGAATAAAACACTGCGGGTGATCGGCCTGGCAAGTATGTTATTTGGTGTGGTTTTACTTTATTTAATGCGTTAACAATTAGTTAGAAATATGGCCGTAAACAATCGTTGGTTATTACCTCAGGGCATAGAAGAAGCTTTACCCAAAGACGCGGCTAAGCTGGAAGCTTTGCGCCGTAAACTACTGGATATCTATGATTCATGGGGATATCAACTGGTAATGCCACCCTTCATTGAATATCTGGAATCATTATTAACCGGTACCGGTCACGATCTTAATCTACAAACATTTCAACTGGTCGATCAGTTAACCGGCCGTTCCCTGGGGTTACGTGCCGATATGACCCCTCAGGTGGCTCGTATTGACGCACACCAGTTAAAAACCGATGCGCCTAATCGATTATGTTACATGGGTACAGTGTTACACACGCGTTCAGATGGCTTTGGCGGCAGTCGCAGTCCCATGCAGATGGGTGCTGAGCTGTACGGTCACGCCGGAGTAGAAAGTGATGTGGAAATTCTATGCCTGATGATGGAAACATTTAATCAGGCCGGTGTTGAAAATGTATTTTTAGATATTGGGCATGTTGGTATTTTCCGTAGCCTGACGGATCAGGCGCAACTTGATGAAGATCAGGAAGCCGCTTTGTTCGAAATGTTACAACGTAAGGCGATTCCTGAAATTAAACAGTTTCTGGATGCCGCCGATATTCCAGATGAAATGCGCAAAATGTTATCTGCGCTGCCCGAATTACATGGCGATGAACGCTGCCTGGAAAAAGCCCAGCAGGTTTTTTCTAATGCCAACGATTCAGTGAAGCAGGCATTGGCTTATTTACAGGATACGGTAAATAAACTTAAGCAACGGGTTAGCGATGTGAATGTGCATTTTGATCTGGCAGAGCTGCGCGGTTATCACTATCACACGGGTATAGTTTTCGGTGCTTATGTGCCGGGCCAGGGACAGGAAATTGCCCGGGGTGGTCGATACGATGATATTGGTCACGTATTTGGTAATGCACGTCCGGCAACAGGTTTTAGTACAGATCTAAAAACACTGATTAGTTTGTCTGTTAAGCAGTCAGAAAAACCTGGTACTTCAGCAATTTTTGCGCCCTGTAATGATGATGGTGCGTTAGCAAAAATGATTGCAGATTTAAGAGCTCAGGGTGAACGGGTAATTGAGGAATTACCTGGCCAGCATGGTGATGCAAAAACCATGGCTTGTAACCGTAAGCTGGTGAATAACAACGGGCAGTGGTCCATCGAAGATTTATAGTAAAAGGCATAACGAAATGGGTAAGAATGTAGTTGTTCTCGGTAGCCAGTGGGGCGATGAAGGTAAGGGTAAAATTGTAGACCTGTTAACCGATCGCGCTGCGGCAGTAGTACGTTTCCAGGGTGGTCATAATGCAGGCCATACGTTGGTCATCGGTGATAAAACCACAGTTTTGCATCTGGTGCCATCCGGTATTTTGCGTGACCACGTGCAATGCCTGATTGGCAACGGTGTTGTGTTGTCGCCCAGTGCGCTGTTTGAAGAAATTGAAATGCTGGAAAAAGAAGGCATACCTGCCAGCGAACGCCTGAAGATTTCAGAAGCCTGCCCATTAATTATGCCATATCATGTTGCGCTTGATCAGGCCCGTGAAATTGCCCGCGGCAAAAAAGCCATTGGTACTACCGGTCGTGGTATTGGCCCGGCCTATGAAGATAAGGTATCACGTCGCGGTTTGCGTGTTGGCGACCTGCTGGATGCTGACACTTTTGCTGAAAAATTAAAAGGCGTCATGGAATATCATAATCATGCGCTGGTTAATTACTTCAAAGCCGATGCGGTTGACTACCAGACTGTGCTCGATGAAATTATGGGCATGCGCGACAAAATTATTTCCATGATCGCCGATATTCCAGCCACGCTTTACAACTTACGTAAAGCCGGTGCGGATATTATGTTTGAAGGCGCGCAGGGCACCTTGCTGGATATAGACCAGGGCACCTATCCCTATGTGACTTCTTCTAACTGTACTGCCGGTGGTGCCTGTACGGGTTCCGGTGTGGGTCCATGTGATCTTGATTATATTCTGGGTATTACCAAAGCTTACACAACCCGTGTCGGTGCCGGTCCATTCCCTACGGAATTATTTGATGATATTGGTCAGCACCTGGGTGAGAAAGGTCATGAATTTGGCGCGACTACAGGCCGAAGTCGTCGCTGCGGCTGGTTTGACGGCGTAGCATTACGTCGTGCAGCACAGGTGAACAGTATTACCGGTATGTGCATTACCAAACTGGATGTGCTGGACGGACTGGAAACTTTAAAAATCTGTACCGCTTATAACTATCAGGGTGAAACATTAGAGCTGCCGCCGATCGGTGCGGATGCAATTGAGAAATGTGAACCCGTTTATGAAGAGCTGCCAGGCTGGAGTGAATCAACAGTGGGCGTGCGCAATAAGAGTGAGCTGCCGGCTAATGCGATTGCTTATCTGAATCGCCTGGAAGAAGTGGTTGGTGTCCCGGTGGATATTATTTCCACGGGTCCGGAAAGGGATGAAACGATTGTGTTGCGCAATCCTTATGATTAATTATTAATTAGTTGTAAATCAGGATATAAAAAAGCCTCAGATTATCTGAGGCTTTTTTATTGGCTGGCTGTTAAAAAGCCTGTTGAAATAGCTGTAGAAACTTATCATATTGATTATCTGGCAGATGATTAATACCGGCCGCTGCCTTGCGTCCACCGCCCGTTTCAAATTGCCGACACAATTCATCCGCACCGGTTTTGTTGTTTATCGGCGCACGCACGCTAACCAGATATCCACCATCTGACTGAATTGTCAGCATGGCATGGGCGCGATCCGGATGATCCTGAGCCAGTGAATTGGCATAGACGCCACTGACACGACGCGACCATTTTTCATCGGGCAAAATATACAGCGCATGGCTATCATCTGCATATTCAGCATTGATATTGTTAGCTTTGCTGATATCGGTATTAAAACCCTCGAGCAATGTCTGGTATGCGGATTCGCTGTTAATAAAATCAAAAGGGTCTGCGTAGGGTTGAATCAGTTTATACAATTGTTCCGGTGTAAAAATTAAATCCTCCAGTGATGAACCATAGCCGTTGTAATTGATACAGGTGCCCAGTTGTTTAAGCTGCTCCAATTGCGTTGTATTCAAACCAAGCGGCTGGGCCCTGTTTTCAGCGGCCGTAAAAAGGTTGTCGCCGAAGGCGGCGGTTACTGCCCAGGCCAGGTATTTGTTAGCCAGGTAGTCATTGACCAGTAAACTGGTACAGACATCACTATCGGTATTTATAAAGGCCTGGAGATTTTTGTGTTCGGGAATGTCGCCGGCAAAATGATGATCAAAATATTGAATTCTGGCGCCTTGCTCCAGTATACGATTCAGGTCCTCGCGATTCTTATCCATGGAAATATCCAGCACGGTGAGTTGATCGCCGGCTGTCGCATCTACGTGTCGCAGTAGATTGATTTCCCTTTTAACCCCGGTCACCAGTGTGCTGGCGACCGGCTGGGCCAGGCGCAGTTGGTGTAACGCGCAAATCCCGTCAGCATCGCCGTTAAATACATCAATATAAGTCATTATTTTATCCATACTGTCTGTTTCTGGCAGATTAATACCAATAGGCTCGCCAGGCAACGAGCATTAATCGTGGCATGAATTATTTCATGGAAGTTGATATAGATGAAGCGTGTCTCTTGGTTAATTATTAATTTCGTATTACTCTGAATAACAGGGATAGAGGTTATACACGATGAATAAACACCGGTTAAAGTCATCTATGCTGTTTATTGTGGCGATCAATGGTCTGACCATGGCTGCACCGCTAAATGCAGACATCGATTATTCCGCTGCTCGTACGGCCTTGATACAACAAATTGAAGGTGACGTGCGCGATACCCGGGCCTTTATTGGAAAGCGCTCATTTGATGTGCGTGTCATGCAGGCCATGGCAAAAGTGCCAAGGCATGAGTTTGTGCCCTTGCGTTATCGCGATAGTGCCTACGAAAATCAGCCCCTGCCGATTGGTCACGGTCAGACTATTTCTCAACCCTACATCGTTGCGCTGATGACGGACTTAATGATGTTGAAACCGGGTGACAGGGCACTGGAAGTCGGTACCGGTTCGGGTTATCAGGCAGCAATTATGGCCGAGCTTGGCGTGGATGTTTACAGTATTGAAATCATTGAGGCGCTTGGACAGCGTGCGGCAAGGGTGCTGGAAGAGCAGGGCTATAGCAATATCAAAACCCGAATAGGGGATGGTTACTATGGCTGGCAGGAACATGCGCCGTTTGATGTGATTGTGGTAACTGCTGCGGCTGATCACGTGCCACCGCCACTCCTTCGTCAGCTTAAGCCAGGCGGCCGTATGGTTATTCCGGTGGGTAGTCGATTTATGGTTCAACAACTGGTGCTGGTAGAAAAGGACAAGCATGGAAAAGTGACCACACGACAAATTCTTCCCGTGAGATTCGTGCCCCTGACAGGCAAACATAATTAGTTTGTCAGACAAATGAAAACAGCCGCACAGATTGAAATGCCTCCCTGGATATCCATTGCCATTCTGTCGATGATCGCACTGGCTTACGAAATTTTATTAATGCGATTGTTTTCTATTATTCAGTGGCACCATTTTGCCTATATGATTATCAGCCTCGCGTTACTGGGTTATGGTGCCAGTGGTACTTTCGTGGCAATTTTTCAGCGGCGATTATTGTCACATTATTCAATCGTTTACCTGCTTAATATTGTATTTTTTAGTCTGTCCATGCTGCTGTGTTTTTTGTTCAGTCAAAAAATAGCGTTCAATGCCGAAGAAATAATCTGGAATCCGTATCAGCTGTTTCGATTGCTGGCGATCTATATTTTACTGGCATGCCCGTTTTTCTTTGTGGCGAATGCCATTGGTTTAACTTTTCTACGATTTCGACAAAGTATTCCACGTGTCTATGGTGCTGACCTGCTGGGGGCAGGGCTGGGTAGTCTGTTAATTATCGGCTTATTGTTCTGGCTGCACCCGGTAGATGCACTAAAGGTGTTGAGTGGTCTGGCGCTGTTGGTGCTTGTGCTGGCTGGCTGGGAGATATATCGCAGACGGTCAGTGAAATTCTATCGATTATTGCCGTTGATTATTTTAATAGTAGTATCTGTTTTTAACTTGCCTGAATCATGGCTTGTGCTTGAGGTTTCATCGTATAAGCCACTGGCGCAAGTCCTGAATATCAGTGGATCAAAAATCACTCATCAACGCCATAGTCCTTTAGGTTTGATAAGCGTGGTTGAAAATGAACAGATTCCGTTCAGGTATGCTCCGGGTTTGAGTCTCAACTCAAATCATACAATTCCACAGCAACGGGCATTGTTTGTGGATGCTGGCGGGATGATTGCCGTTAGTCGTGATACGGAAGCGCCTGCAAATTTTTCTTATCTGGATGATATGCCATGGGCCTTGCCATACCACCTTGGTCATATGGAACAAGTACTGGTGCTGGGTTCCGGTGGTGGTTCAGAAATACAGCAGGCCCTGTATCATGATGTTGACTACATTCATGCGGTCGAGTTAAACAAAGATATTGTGCGGCTTTTAAAAAATGAGCTGAAAACATTTTCCGGTTCAATTTATGAGAAAAATAATGTAGCTGTATATTTCGATGATGCCAGGGGATTTGTGGCGGCTGACAAAAATAATTACGATCTCATTCAGCTGGCTTTATTAGATTCTTTCGGGGCATCCTCCGCGGGCCTGTATGCATTAAGTGAAAACTATGGTTATACAATAGAGGCTTTGCAACAATATCTGTCCCGTCTTAAATCGGATGGTTATCTGGCGATTAGTCGATGGGTAAAGTTACCACCACAGGATGCATTAAAACTGTTCGCAACAGCTATTGATGCTTTAAAAACATCTGGATCATTGCATCCCGAACAGCAACTGATGCTGATTCGCAGCATGCAGGTCAGTACTTTGTTAATTAAGAATACAGCATTTACCGAGTGGGAAATAAAAAAACTAAAAACATTCTGTGAGCAACGGTCTTTTGATGTCGCTTATTATCCTGCTATGCCAGAAAATATGGCGAACAGATATAACCGGTTAGCTGAGCCTTATTTCTATGATGGAGCGATGGCGTTACTCGGTGATGAGCGTGAACATTTCATGCAGGGTTACAAATTTAATTTGCAACCAGCGACGGATGATAAGCCATTTTTTAATCATTTTTTCAAGTGGCAGGTGTTTGAAGAAATTATTTCATTAACGGGTAAGGGCGGCGTGCCATTGATAGAGTGGGGTTACCTGATTTTAATTGTAACTCTGGTGCAGGCATTGCTGGCCAGTATTGTTATTATTTTATTGCCATTAGTCGTTCAGCGACATAAATCAAAAATTGAGCAGGGGAATCGTAAACTAATTTTTAACAGCTTCGGTTATTTTATATTGCTTGGTCTGGCCTTTTTGTTCATCGAAATCGCTTTTATTCAAAAATTTATGCTGTTTCTTTATCATCCTGTCTATGCAGTAGCAGTGGTGCTGGCCGCTTTTCTTGTTTTTGCGGGCATGGGTAGTCTATGGTCAAAACGCTATGTGGAATCAGGTGGCCATCTAGCAGGTGTTGCCCGGGCAGTACTCGCTATTGTTATGTTGGGTGTGATGTATATGCTGTTTTTGAGCAGCATATTCTCCTGGCTTATGGGGCTTCCTATGGAATTGAAAATACTCCTTTCTGTTTTGCTAATTGCGCCCATCGCCTTTAGTATGGGAATGCCCTTTCCACTTGGACTGGCCCGTCTTGGTGAATTGAATCAGCGGCTGGTGCCATGGGTGTGGGGTGTGAATGGTTGCGCATCAGTATTGAGTGCAGTGCTGTCGACGCTACTGGCCATTCAGTTTGGTTTTGTTACGGTTATGCTGATCGCGCTTGGATTGTATGGATTAAGCCTGATCAGCGCCAGGTTGTGGTTGAATTAGACGGGCATTTTAAACTGCTACATTAGATGCTAGCTTAGGTTTATATTAATACAGATTCTTGAGTACTATTGGCCGGGATTATCCTGATATGATAAAAGATGGTTTAAATAATTTACACGTCAATTCTGAGCAGATTTTAATAACGCCAGAAGCACTAAAGCGGGCGCTGCCTATCTCGCAGCATGCGCTGAAGTCCATTGGACATTCCCGACAAATTATTTCAGATATTGTTCATCACAAAGATCATCGACTGCTGGTTGTGGTGGGGCCTTGCTCCATTCACGATATATCTGCTGCCAAAGAATATGCCCGTCGCCTGAAGCAACTGCATGATGAACTAAGTGATAGTTTATATATCGTTATGCGTGTCTATTTTGAAAAACCACGCACCACCATTGGCTGGAAAGGCTTAATCAACGATCCTGATTTTAATGGCACCTTTAATATTGAAAAAGGGCTGCATATTGCCCGGCAATTGTTAATCGATCTGGCTGAAATGGAGCTGCCGGTCGCTACTGAAGCGCTTGATCCTATTAGTCCACAATATCTGGCCGAGTTAATTAGCTGGTCAGCCATTGGAGCGCGCACCACCGAATCGCAAACGCACCGGGAAATGGCCAGCGGTCTATCCATGCCGGTGGGTTTTAAAAATGGTACCGATGGCAGTTTGAATACCGCAATTAATGCATTACAGGCGGCGGCGTCGAGTCATAGTTTTATGGGTATTAATCAAAAGGGCCAGGTAACGGTAATTAACACCGAAGGCAATCCCGATGGACATGTGATTTTGCGTGGCGGCAGTCAGGTTAATTATGATTCAGTCAATGTGTCAATGAGTGAAGATAAACTGCATGCTGCCGGATTAAACGATGCACTGGTCATCGATTGTAGTCACGGTAATTCCAGTAAAGATTATACTCGGCAACCGCTGGTGGCTGAAAACGTAATGAATCAGATTATTGAGGGTAATAAATCCATTGCTGGTATTATGCTGGAAAGTCATTTGCATGAAGGCCAGCAGTCGTCAGAGCAGCCGGTAGATCAGATGCAATACGGCGTGTCTATTACCGATGGCTGTATAAGTTGGCAGACTACCGAAGTATTGTTGCGTCGTTTAGCAAAAGAATTACACGACGCACTGCTACAGCGCAAAAATTAAAATTTCTGCCAAAGATCTGCCGTAAGAAATGAGAGTGCCTTGCTTGCTGCCAGCTTTGACAGGTCCTCAGCTCGATCCACATCCCATAGCATCGGTAGTTGAGAGACAGACATGCCAGATTCTTCTATGCGTTGCAGTGTTTGTTGCAGTACCTGGTCGGTGCCCCAGTCAATGTCTGTGAAAATACTGGCATTGAATCGGGATAAGCCTATGAGTACATAGCCACCATCTTCTGCCGGACCCAGTACAACCTCAGTACCCGCCTTTAATTGATCAATGGCTGCAGTCAGATATTCGCTGCTAATGGCAGGCGCATCGGTGCCTGTAATAATCGCGAAATCAAATTCGGCTAACGCACTGTTAAATGCATTTGCCATGCGTTCACCAAGATCATCACCCGTTTGTTTATTCAGTTCCACACATTGTTGGTCAAGAATATCCATGAACACCGCATGCCGGCTGTGGGGATAACATTGAATTTCGATATTGGAAAACTGTGCTGCAAATGCAGTCGTCGCCGTATGACGAATCATGCGAGTATGTAACTCGGCAGCAGCTTCTTTGCCCAGCGCAGGGATCAGCCGGGTTTTGGTTTTACCCGGTTCAGGTGTTTTGGCAAATAACATGAGTTTTGTGTCAGGATAACGCATCAGTCATTGCTATATCGTTTAGCGAGTGTGTCTGGATGAACGCCGAGAAAATAAGCCAGGCGAAGCCGCCACATGAGTAGGATGGTTCTGAGAATACCATGCTCTTGCCAGCGTCGACTGGAGGTCATTAATTTACTGCTAATACAGGCTGGACGACCATAGTTATTTTTTAAGCGAGAGCTGAGCTCTATGTCTTCCATGAGTGCAATGGCAGCGTAGCCTGTTAGCTGATTAAATGCCCTGATGTCGACGAAAATCCCCTGATCGCCGGTGGCTATACCAGTAATACATGAGCGAATATTTATCATGCGTTCAATGATTCTAAATAACAGTTGCCTGCCAGATAAATTAACATCAAATCGTCCCCAGTATTTTTTATGGTTTAGTGCATTTGCGATTAACTGATCGGCATTGTTCGGCACTAAAGTATCGGCATGAACAAACCACAGCGCATCGCCCGTGGCCTGTTGTGCGCCGGTGTTCATTTGTAGAGATCGCCCCCGGTCGGCGTGAATGATTTTATCGACCAGTGGCTGAGATAGTTCGATGGTTTTGTCGCGGCTGCCACCATCAACCAGAATGATTTCATGCTCGCAGTAATGTAGTTTTTGTAAAGATAACAGAGTGGCTAGAATATTATCGGCTTCATTTAGCGCAGGGATAATAATCGATAATTTCATTGTGTGTATGGCTTAGCTCAACGCGCCGCCGCAACTGGAGCCATTGCCGGCGGTGCAGCCGTAGCAATGATCTGCAATAATTATTGAATTGTCTTCAATTGCTTTTATATTTAATTCACTAATATGGCTGCGGGGTTTACTGTTTATTTCTAATGGCAGTTCAAGCATCTGGTTGAAATCGCAGTCGTAAACAAATCCC
>JAPHRO010000079.1 GCA_026195895.1 Gammaproteobacteria bacterium | reverse complement strand
GGTGTGGATAGCGCTGATATTTTTTACGAATCCTTTGGCCCCGCCTCGCTCATCAAACATAGCAAAGAGGTGTCAGCGGCGACCACGCAACCCATCACTGTCACCTTTAGCCGATCCGGCAAAAGTATCCCCTGGGACCCTGGTGCTGATTCACTGTTAGAATTTGCCGAGGCCAATGATATTGAAGTAGCGTCAGGTTGCCGTGCCGGCAGTTGTGGTTCGTGTCAGACAAAATTGAAAACTGGCGAGGTCGACTATAATCAAGAGCCTGATGCCGACATAGAGCCGGGGAGCTGTTTATTATGTATTTCAACGCCAAAGTGCGACCTTACACTGGACGCTTGAGGAATTACTATGGAACGATCACTCGTAAAGAAAGAAGTTATCCCCTTCCTGAAAATGTTCGGCGCATTGATTCTGGCGACTGCCATCACGGATGCGCTGCTGCATCAGTTTGATCTGGTCTGGGTCGGTCGCTGGCTTGGCATACCCGGTGTTGTTCTCATTCTGCTGTCATTTTTTTACTCCATGCGCAAGCGTAAAAAAATCAGTTTTGGCAAGCCAAAAACCTTACTCATCCTGCATGAAACCCTGACCTGGATGGGGGCACTGATGATTCTGGTGCATGCGGGCATTCATATTTATACCATTCTGCCATGGCTTGCACTACTCGCTATGATGGTCAACATTATCAGCGGCATGACTGGCAAATACCTGCTGGATCGTTCGCGCCGTTTCCTGGCTGAAAAGAAGACCTTCTATTTACAACAGGGCTTATCTGAAGAGGCGGTAGAAAAAAAACTGTTCTGGGATGCCACTACCTTCGACCTGATGAAGAAATGGCGTACGGTGCATTTGCCAATCACACTGGCTTTTGCCGTGCTGGGCATCACTCATATTATTAGCATTCTGCTGTTCTGGGAGTGGAAATGAAAAACAAAATAATCCTGCTCGTTGTAGCCGTTAATCTGACAGTTCTGGTACTACTGGCAATATTTTATCCGCGGCTGATGATCAGCCCAGGAAACCCCATTGCAGCCCATGCCGAACTGGCCACAGATTGTTTTGCCTGCCATACCGCTTTTATCGGTAGTCCTGCTGAAAAATGTATCGAGTGTCACAAAGTCGAAGAGATTGGGAAAATAACTACCAAGGGTCTACCTATTGAAAAGGAAAAGAAGAATGTCGCCTTTCACCAGAAACTGATCGAAGAGGATTGTGTTTCCTGTCATAGTGACCATAAGGGGGTACAGGCTTTTCGGCCAATTAGTCAATTCTCACACAATTTACTGGAACTGGCTTTGCAGAAGCAATGCGACAGTTGCCATAGTAATCCTGTTGATGATCTACATCGCAAGATTAAGGGCAATTGTAGTGAGTGCCATACACAGGAAGCCTGGGTACCGGCCACCTATGATCATGACAAATACTTCAGCTTCGATAAGGACCACGATACCGAATGCGTGACCTGTCACATAAACAACGACTATGCTAATTACACCTGTTACGGCTGTCACGAGCACTCACGATCAAAAATTCGTGAGGAGCATGTTGAAGAAGGTATACGTGATTATGAAAACTGTACTGAGTGTCATCGTAATGCTGATGAAGATGATGCGAAACGTATCTGGCGCTCGAAAGATTTTAATGCGGGTAAGTTTAAATCTTTAGAAAAAAACAGCTACAAAGAAAGAAAATATAAGCATCGAGATGACGACGATGATGATTAAAACACTATTGCCATTATCTTTTTCATTCAATTGAGGAATAATATATGGACATCAAAGTGAGGCTGAAATATTTTATCAAGCCATTATTTATACCTTCTGCACTGGCGATTTCTATGAGTTTACTGTCTTATGCCAGTGCTGATGGTGGCGGATCCTATTCTGTATATGATATCGATAGAGATGGTTATTTAGATAGAGCAGAATTCAGGAAATTTGCTGTCTCCAGGCGAAAACGCTCAAGCGACCCTGAAATGTGGAAATTTGATAACGTCGACGTGGATAGTGACAATAAAATATCAGAACAGGAAATGGTTGATGCGCTAATAAAAGACATGAAACTTAAGCAGAAAAATAAATAGTGACAAAAACAATAGTGCTACGTACTAACCGACCTGGTTAAACCTGCTTAAAGTTTTCACTATTTACGACTTAAACTCAGTTTCGAATTGGCCAGCATCACAGAATGGATTATTACAGACCTGGAATGCACAAAGGTTGATCCAGTGAAACTAGCGGATATTGGCATCCCAAACACAGGCCAGATTATTAAGTTGTTCATAGCAGGCTTCTTTTAATTCGAGCATGTTGCGTTAGCGGCTATGAGGATCAGTATTTTCCCTGGCTAGCACCTTGATGACAGTTATTGCATTGTCCAATATTCTTTGTATTGTCTTTATATTCCAGTTGCTTATGTTTGCTTACAAAGTAAGGCGTTTTTGTAATCTGTATAACAACAGGGTTATATGTCAAAGTTCTGAGAATATTATCTGAAATTTCATCATTCACATGTCCTGCTGAATTATCTAATAGATAACGTGTCATCGTTCTTGATTCAACAGCCGATAGCTTTAAAGTG
>JAPHRO010000016.1 GCA_026195895.1 Gammaproteobacteria bacterium | reverse complement strand
TTGGGAAGAATATGATCAATAGGTAAATAAATATAAAGCGGGAAAATATCCCGCTTTATATTTTTCCGGCCCTGATAATTAATGAATTACGATTGTTAATGAGTGGTTCTGTATTTATTAGAGTTTATTGGTGTCGGTATTGTCTATTGGAGTTGTCATGAAGTATAAAAAGATTACAGCCATTATTAGCGTGCTTAAGGTTGAAGACGTCGAAGAAAGACTTAAGCATATGAATGTTCCTGGTATGTGTATATCTACGACTGAGGGGTTTGGAGAAACACGTAATTCATATTTTGGTGACTGTATGAGTGAGCACGCACGAGTTGAAGTCATTATAGAAGCGGAAAGAGCAGAAGAAATAGTAAATGGAATTATGGATGCAGCATACGTAGGGAAATTGGGTGGAGGTATTGTGATGGTCGCTCCTCTAGAGGCTGTTTACAGAATAAGAACGAAGGAAGCGTTATAAAAATATTGTTGAAAACCTTAGTAACGTGTTATCTGTGCCTGGTAATGTAAAAAAATAGTAAAGCATATGAGCAGTATGAAAAACAAATAAAATAAATAGCAGCACCATGCTAGAAGGCATGTGATATGAAAGAAATAGTACTAATACTTTTGTTAGGTGTCGGTGCGGGATTACTTGCAAAACGAGTCGGGCAATCTGCGGCAGTGGCTCAGGTGTTAGTCGGTCTTATATTTGGTCCCCCGCTTCTGGGATGGATTAAATCTACTGAAAACGTACAAATACTTGGCGAGCTGGGTGTCTTGCTGTTACTTGGGTTTGTAGGTTTACATTTGGGTATGGAGAAATTAATTCATGCTGGATGGCGTGGATTTAGAGTAGCCGTTCTTGGCATGGTTCTGTGTTTTGTGGGTGGCTATGCTTTCGCTATCTGGTGGGGGTCGCCAGGTGAAGAAGCGTTGTATATTGGTGTAGCCTTGACAGCCACGAGTATTGGCATAAGTGCCCAGGTGTTACAACAATTTGATCTTATCGACAAAGATGTAGGTCAGGTTGTAATAGCCGCAGCGATTATCGATGATGTGATCGCATTGTATTTATTAGCAATTGCACATGGTGCGTTAAGTGATTCCTTGATACTAGAAGAGCTTGTTATATCTGTGTTCGGTGCAGCTTTGATATTCGTGATGATTTTTCTTGTATCTCGATGCTTAACCCAGTTCTTATTGAATCGATTAAAGTCATCTTACTTTCTGCTTTTATTTAGTCTTGTGACGATAATTAGCTTTGGCTGGCTTACTCAGACGCTTGGATATTCACTTGTGGTTGGTAGTTTTTTCTCTGGATTAGGAATGGGCGAAGGAATGGAAGGCAGATACAGAGACAGTCTTGTTAAACAATACGACAGTCTAGTTCTAATACTAGTGCCATTTTTCTTCGTCCATGTTGGCAGTCAAGCAGACTGGAAAGTACTGGCAGATGAAGGTATGGCGATACTAGTAGTAGGTCTTATAGCTATCGCGCTAATTGGTAAAACAGTCGGTGGTTATTTAGGAGCCTGGTCTAGAGGAGAGTTTTATGGGCCGCTATTGATCGGTATTAGTATGGCGCCTCGAGGAGAAGTCGCATTAGTCATCGCAAGTATCGGCTTTCAGCAGGGGCACATAAGTCATCATGTGCTGGTTGCGTTGATGTTAATGGCGATAACCGCAGCACTGGTGGGGCCAGCTCTGATTACACCATTGGCCAGACTGAAATATGGTTAAAGTAACCATATTTACAAATGACCCACGTGATTCCTATTTTAAGAAAGTTTAGAAGGAGAGCAGTATGTCAGATGAATACGCATATGGTATGTGGATAGTCGTAGTATTCAATGTGGGTATTTTTCTATTCTTTTTTCTCAGTTTCTTACCCCCAAAAGGAAAAATAGAATGGCGTAATATGGGAATGGTTACTGCTTTTTTAATTGCGCTGTTCAGTGAGATGTATGGTTTTCCTTTGACTATCTATTTGCTGACAGGGTGGTTAGGTGACGCGTATCCAGTGCTGCAGCCATTTAGTCATAAGCTAGGCCATTTATGGGTGGTCGTTTTTGGTGGTTCGGATCTGGCGTGGTTTTTGGTGATGGTGAGTAGTCTTTTTTTAATGATAGCTGGTTATGTGTTGTTATCCAAAGGCTGGCGCCAGGTGCATGGTGCTCATGGCAACATGGTTACCGATGGCGTTTATAGTTATGCGCGTCATCCCCAGTATACAGGGCTATTTCTTGTCATCGGTGGGTTTCTGGTGCAGTGGCCGACGTTTTTAACCGTGTTAATGGCCCCCGTATTAGTGTATGCCTATGTCAGATTGGCTCGATCTGAAGAACAGATTATGCAGGCGCGTTTTGGAGAGAACTACGAACGCTATAGTAAAAGCGTACCGGCATTTGTACCTGCCGCAGGTAAATGGCGGGGATTTTTCATGGCAAAGTTATCAAAGAATAAAGATGCAATTATTGGGAAGGAAGGTAGTGGTGACTAAGGCAAACAGACAAAATGTTCAGTGTCCAGTATGCCATATGATGGTAAACGAAAATAATCTTGCGACGACATATCAGGCCCGTGTCTACGTATTTTGCTCGCAACAATGCAGAGATCGTTTTGAATCCAATCCTCACCTATATACCGGGCGTCCCGGGCATCCTGCGCCTAAGCAACAAGGTCATGAGATCATCAAGACAGTAAAACTTAAACTGACGGAGACACTTACTGATGATCAATGTTTTGTTATTGAGGAGGAAATAAAAAGGATGATGGGTATTAAGTCGATTCGTATCGAGTCTGATTGTCTATCCATTATTTACGATCTGTTACAGGTAACTGCTGAACAGATTGAAACAGCTATAGAGAAAACCGGGAATGCTTTACAACTAGGGCTGGGTACAAAGCTAAAACAGGCTTTAGTTCATTATCTGGAAGAATCAGAGCTCGATAATCTAGAACGATCGGGTCATGGTCATGATCATCAGCATACATGATGGTGGATAAGTGATAATTATTTATGGTAGTTGTTGGTAAGGAGTTGATCGATATGAACGATTCATTTCTTGGTTTTGGTCCTCTACACTGGATTGTCGGTGGATTTCTTTGGCTTGTTGTTATCGTAGCTATACTCGGATTTTATTTAGGAATTAGAAAAAAATCCAAACATGAAAATAATGAATAGTGGCTGGCATGGCTAATGATTAGTATGTTGTTGCTTGTTAAAAATGATCTGTGGATACAACATTCATCTATAAATGTAAAAGTAGCGTCTAAATAAATGTGTAATTACCTAAAAAAAGTAAGGTGATAGGGTGTTGGTAGAAATACGAATAATTATTAGTTAGTGAATGGAACTTATTGACCTGGTAGCTATACTAATGGTTGAACGTCATTAAATAAAACATATTAAATTAGTGGCAGCTTATATTGTATGCGTAAACAGTTAAACAAATATGTCTTGATGATACTGTTACCTGTGTTGGCGATAGCGCCGCTGCAGGGCGTGTTTGCTGCTATGGATATGGTTTCAATGCAGGCTATGGTTGAGATGCCGATGGATAAAATGCATCAGGAAACCATACAAATAGGCCTAGAATCTGTTTCAGGCGCCTCTACTCAGGGGTGCGATCAGTGTGAACAACATAGCTGCTGTGAAAATCATAGTTGCAACAATGGACAATGTTTTTCTAGTTCCGTCATGATGTTATCAAATAATGACTTTGAGATTAAACTCTGTGCCCAATCAGATCTTACCAACTACCAGTCCAGTGTAGTTGTGTTCTTGCCTTCAGTATTATTCCGCCCACCCAGGGTTTAATTCCTCTTTTTTATCCAAGTTTGCTCTGATCTTTCAGGGTATCTCTTCGAATATTCGAATAATTGTTATTCGGATTATTAACTAACAACTGATTTATGGTTGTTGTGTTAAAGAGGAAAATTAAATGGTTTCAAAACTAGATTTTCATCATACAGAAAATGTATGTGTGCCACGTCGCCGATTTGTACAGGGATTGGCCATGGGTAGCGCAATCGCTGCACTAGGACTTGGTTCAAGTTCGGTGTTAGCGGCTGCGCTTCGACAGCAAGGGCAGAATGTCCTGCGAGGTAATCAATTTGACTTAATACTTGGCGAACAGCCAGTAAATTTTACCGGTGTTTCGCGAAAAGCAACCACAGTTAATGGATCGTTACCAGCGCCGATATTACGCTGGCGTGAAGGAGAAGATATTACGCTTCGGGTCACGAATATGTTACTTGAAACCAGTTCTATACACTGGCATGGCATTATTTTACCCAGTGCTATGGATGGCGTTCCGGGGATAGCTACTGGATTCAATGGCATCAAACCAGGGGAAACATTTATGTATAAATTCCCTGCAATTCAGAGTGGTACATATTGGTATCACAGTCACTCAGGATTCCAGGAACAAACCGGTCTATACGGTGCAATTGTTATCGATCCTAAAGAGCCAGAACCCTTTTCTTATGATCGAGATTACGTAGTGATGTTGTCCGACTGGAGTGATGAAGATCCAAATAACATCTATGCCAAACTTAAAAAGTTAAGTCATTATTACAACTTTAATGAGCGCACACATAGTGACTTGATGGCGGAGATCCGTGAAAAAGGCGCTGCAAAAACCTGGTCAGATCGAAAGATGTGGAATCAGATGCGCATGAGTCAGCGCGACCTTTCTGATGTTACCGGGTACACATATACCCATCTTATGAATGGACAGACACCGGCCGATGGTTGGATGGGGGTATTTAAACGTGGAGAAAAAATACGCCTTCGTTTTATCAATGGTTCAGCAATGACATTTTTTGATGTGCGTATACCGGGCTTAAAAATGACTGTGGTTTCCGCTGATGGACAAAATGTTCAGCCGGTATCTGTAGATGAATTCCGTATTGGCGTGGCTGAGACCTACGATGTTATTGTCGAGCCTAAAGATGATATCGCTTACACACTATTTGCGCAGTCGATTGATCGTTCAGGATACGCGCGCGGTACGCTAACACCCGACCCTGCCTTAAAAGCTGAAATACCTGAAATGGATCCCGTACCAAATTTGACACACGGTGATATGGGAATGGCACATGGAATGGGGCATAGCATGGATCATGATATGCCAATGGGCGCAGGAGAAGGAATGCAGATGGATCATAGTCAACATAATATGCCGGACAGTAATCCGATGATGGATCATAGCAAACACAATATGGATATGAATCAAATGGATCACAGTCAGCATAATATGGGGTCGATGGATGCAATGCCGATGAACAAAGCATCGGACATGAATGATCAACTAAAACCAGTAAAGCATGCGGCTACTGAATACGGCCCCCATGTCGATATGCGATCTGATAATCCTCAATATCGGCTTGATGATCCAGGTGTCGGCTTACGTAATAACGGCCGACGTGTTTTGACCTATGCAGACCTTAAAAATCTACGCACAAGTTTTGATATGCGTGATCCTGATCGTGAAATCGAACTTCATTTGACCGGCAATATGGTGCGTTACATGTGGTCAATAAATGGAGTTAAGTTTGCTGATGCTGAACCATTGCGATGGAAGCTTGGTGAATTGATTCGCATTACCTTTGTTAACGATACCATGATGAACCACCCCATGCATTTACATGGTATGTGGAGTGATCTGGAAACGGGTGATAACCAATACCTTCCCCGTAAACATACTGTCGTGGTACAGCCAGGTTCTCGAATCAGCTATCGAGTTACTGTCGATGCAGAAGGTGGCTGGGCTTATCACTGTCATTTGCTCTATCACATGTTGGGTATGTTCCGCAAAGTTGAAGTTAGCAGAGGGTAGGATGATGAAAAAATATTTAATAATGACCGCGATACTATTTCTTGTTCCGGGTAAATCGATGGCAGGAATGGAAGATGACCCTTTGTTAACAATGGTTACCATAGAAAAGTTTGAAGTACTTGATGATGAAAGTAATCCAGTAGTGCTGGAAGCCTATGCATGGATTGGCAAGGATCTGAACAAGCTATGGATAAAAACTGAAGTAGAAAAAGTGAGTGGAGAGACTGAAGAAGCGGAGTTGCAGTTATTGTACAGCCGAGCACTTTATCCATTCTGGGACTTTCAAATTGGATGGCGTCGAGATTTTGAGCCTGAACCTGAACGAAATTGGTTAGCCATAGGATTGCAAGGACTAGCACCTTACATGTTCGAGGTCGATGCAGCATTCTTTATTGGTGAATCAGGTCGGCTAGCTGCGCGATTAGATGCAGAATACGAGTATATGTTTACGCAAAAATGGGTGTTGTCCCCTGAAATAGAAATGAATATATACAGTAAAGGTGATGCCCCGGTTGGTATTGGGTCCGGGTTGGCTGATATGTCAGCAGGTTTACGGCTACGGTATGAGATACGCCGAGAGTTTGCGCCTTATATTGGTATTAACTGGCACAAGCAATTTGGCGATACCGCTGATATAACTGAAGCATCAGGAGGCGATAGCTCTGAGACTAGTTTAGTTATGGGTATTCGTGCCTGGTTCTAATATCAATCAATATGCATTCAGCTTGTGTGGCGTAGTGACTACAACGGTTTATTAGCTACACAAGCTGAGTGATGGAGAGTTGGCAATGATTTCTAAATTATTAATAGTGGCAGGGAGTTTATTAGTTATCACGGCCTGTAGTGAAACTACAGATACATCAAGCAACATTGGTGAAAAATCTGTGGATGTTAACAAGCCTGCGGCATTTTCACGATGGTACAGTGATCGACAAGTCAAAAAAGGCCGACACATATTTCAGACGCATTGTGCCAGTTGTCATCAAGCAGATGCATCGGGTACACAAAATTGGCGCGAGAAAGATGTATCAGGTAACTATCCACCTCCACCGCTCAACGGAACAGCGCATGCCTGGCATCATCCCTTGCGGTCCTTAAAAAGGACCGTTCAAGCAGGTGGCGTACTTCTTGGAGGAACAATGCCAGCATTTTCAGAAAAATTGAACGATCGAGAAATTGAAGATGTATTGGCATGGGTTCAGTCACATTGGTCTGATGAAATATATTCCATGTGGAGCCAGCGAAATGATCAGACGTCAAAGTAGGTAGTCTTTTTAAGACTATTTAGCCTTAACGGATATTGGAGAACATTATGAAAAATAAAAACATACTGAAGAGAAAAACAACACTTATATGGTTTGTGGTGGCGGTCATTGTATCAATAGGATCATATGCCGCATTTAACACGCAACCAACTAAAGCAAAAGACATCGTTGTCTATAAAGATCCTAACTGTGGGTGCTGCAAAGCATGGATTACGCATTTAGAGCGGAATAACTTTAATGTCGTAGCATATGATGAGAGAGATATGAGATCGATTAAAAGACAATTACAGGTGCCCGATCACTTACAGTCCTGTCATACCGCAAGCATTGATGGATATACCATAGAGGGTCACGTTCCAGCAGACCTAATAGAGCGTCTTATAGAAGAGAAGTCAGATGTGCTTGGATTGGCTGTCCCAGGTATGCCGATGGGATCTCCGGGTATGGAAGGACGTCATAAAGATGCGTATGAAATACTAACATTCGATGAAAATGGAAAAACCTCAGTATTTGCGAATCGCTAATATTGAAATTAAAACATCTAATAAACTAAACAGGTTTAAATTAAACGAGATAATACAATGGAAATAATACCCAATTGGCATCCCATTTTTGTTCACTTTACGGTGGCAATGTTAACAGTATCGGTAGGGCTTTATGTTATGTGTGTCTTTATGAAAGAAGGACAATTAAAAACACAATGCCGTGTCGTTGCACGTTGGAATCTATGGATTGGTTCTGCAGTAACCGTACTTACAATACTTACCGGTTGGTACGCCTACAACACCGTGGTGCATGATGAGCCATCTCATTTAGCCATGACCAATCATCGTAATTGGGCTTTGGTCACTGCTACCGTATTTTTCCTTTTAACGGTGTGGTCCATTTGGTTGTACAGAAAAAAGGTAATAGTTAATCATGCTTTAACAGCTGGTTTAGTAATAGCCCTGATATTGCTGGGTGCTACAGCTTGGCATGGTGGGGAGGTGGTATATCGCTATGGATTAGGAGTGATGTCGCTGCCACAAGTAGAGACCACTGGTGGTGATGGTCATGCGCATAGTCATGGTGAAGAAAATACCCAGGAAAAACATGAGGTAGAAGCTATGGATGTAAAAGTAAAGCCCCCTAACATACCGCACGGTGAAGCGGGGCATTCACACTGAATGCCTAAGCCAGATTGCTTACTGAAAAACGAGATTACTCGTACACGTCTTTACGATGACCAACACGCAATACAAGAACGATTAAGCTATCGTCTTCAATGTTGCAGATCATGCGGAAGTCTCGCACACGGTAACGCCACAATCCCGCTAAGTCGCGGGACAGTGGCTTACCAAAACGGCGGGGATCGCCATCGATGGCAATGCGTTCACGGAAGTATTTGAGAATATCCTTTTGGGCTTGTTTATCCAGCTTGCGCAGTTCTTTAACTGCCGCGTCATCCCACTCAACGTTCCAGGTCAAGTTCTTGCTCCAGTTCGTCCAGTGTCCAGCGTTTGCCAGGGTTCTCTAAACGGCTGATGGCCAGGTACTTGTCTTCGATCTCGTCCATGTGCTTCAGGATGGCTTCTTTAGCATAGAAAGTCTTAGTGCGACCAGTCTTGTTGGCCAAGTCGGTCAGACGCTTCTCGATGTCTTCAGGTAGTCTAATGGCCAGCATGATGAACTCCAGTGCTATACGTGTATTACATGTATAGCATAGCAGGGTCTTGCGCGCGATACCAGTATTAGATGCTGTATGTTTTACCTGGCATAGTAGTTGAGTAACATCGATTATTGGATGACTATTTGCGCTTAAAACTGACCCAGGTAGGGGCCAGTCTTGGGGTGATTTAACACTTGATTTGCCTTTGGCTGGGATGGCATACTGATTTCAACTTTTGAAACACCTCATTGGTACACCAGTCGATAATTGTATAGTTGTAACTTGTTGATTTAAAAGAATAATTAGGCGAAAGACACGATTCCCTGCCTCTCCGCCATTAACACCCAAATACCCTAAGTGATTCAATTACTTGGGGTTTTTTGTGTCTGCAAGTCGGTCTGTGGTGTTACATTCCGGTGATATATCAGAGTAATACCCGCAGCATCTAACCCACTTTTATGGAGATGCTGTAATGTCTTATCTTATTTTTCATCATGGCGCTTTCTGGTTCCAGATTCGAGTTCCGAAAACCCTGGTTGCGCACTATGGCGGCCTTATCCGGCAGAGTGTTGAGTTGCATCGAATATTGAACCACTATTGACGTTTAATTTTGAGCCACTACGATAAATTTATGATACTGATTGTTTTTGAATTTAGTCTCAAGATGGGTCACGTAATCGATGCAAAATCATGGAAAAGTGGATCAGATTTAAATGCAAATTAACAACCTATTTGATAAATACAACAGGTAACTCTTTCCAGCAAGTACTATATCGCGGTGACTGTTTATGTCGTTTCATCGGCCAGCTAATTTGCCCATCCAGTCCCTCTGATGCCAGGCGACACACACCTTTTCCCATTCGAGTATTTATTTTATCCAGCACATGCATCAATGCGCTGGCTTTAATGCTGTCGCTATATTTAGGTTGTCTGGCAAACAAATCATATTGAATAATGTCTGCGTCACTGATGTCGGATAGCATGACAAATGCTTTTTTATATTCAAAACCCTCTTCCCATATACGATCCAGACAATGTTTTCCACGCTCAATCAGGTGCCCGGTGTGTGAACTGGGATAGATGAGTGAGGTCGTTGCCCAGTTATGATATTGCGCCGTGCTGGATTTAAATGGATTGGTGGTAATGCCAACGGATACCCGTTTACAGCTACCCTTTTGGTTGCGTAATTTTTCAGCCGCCCGAGCGATATATCGGGCAACAGCCTGCTGCATATTTTTATAATGGGTGACGGGTTGGCTGAAGGCGCGACTGGAGACGATCTCCTGTTTGTCCGGCGCAATTAATTCCATATCCTGGCAGGGAATACCATTGAGTTCATGAACGGTTCGTTCTAAAACAATGCCAAATTGAGCGCGTACTTTTTTTGCGGGCATCTGTTTTAAATGTAGTGCGGTGGTTATGCCCATGGAATTCAAACGTTTCGTCCATTGACGCCCCACACCCCAGACATCGGCCACGTCCATACCGGATAACAGTTTATTCTGTTCAGCTTCTGACAAATCAGATAGCGCCAGCACGCCATCGAATACTTTGATTTTTTTAGCCCGATTATTAGCGGCCTTGGCCAGGGTTTTGCTGGAGCCTATACCTACGGCAACCGGTAAACCCAGTTGCTTAAGCATAGTCTGTTTAATTTCCTGGCCGTAGGCCATGAAGTCCCAGTGATGCATACCCCGAAAATCCAGAAAACTTTCATCAATAGAATATATTTCCTGCCTGGGTGCAAATGTGCCTAGCAAAGCATGCATACGACAGGATAAGTCGCCGTACAACTCATAATTGGAACTGAAAACCGCCGTGTCCTGTTTCTCAAGCATTTTGGCCAACTGGAAATAGGGCTGGTACATGATGTTCCCGAAGGATTTTGCCTGCTGGTTTGCGGCAACAATACAGCCGTCATTATTGCTCAGTACAACAATGGGGCGACCTTCCAGATCAGGGCGAAATACCGCCTCACAGGAAGCATAAAATGAGTTGCCATCGACCAGGGCAAACATGTGTTATCGAAACTTATGTATGACCGACGTCACCACGCCCCAGATAACCGTGTCCATGTCTTCGGTAAGGCGAATTTCTGGAAAAACGGGATTGCACGGTATCAACCAGGGTTGAGATGCCCGATAAACCAGTCGTTTAACTGTAAATTCGCCATTGAGTGCGGCAACCACAATGTCATCGTTCCTCGCTTCCAGCGACCGATCCACCACCAGCGTATCCCCATCCTGGATACCGGCGTTATGCATCGATTCACCCGCCACACGCACATAAAAGGTTGCATTGGGGTGAGCGACCAGGTGCTCATTCAGATCAAGCCGCTCTTCGATGTAATCATCGGCGGGACTGGGAAAGCCCGCTCTGACGCGGGTTCCTACTAAGGGTAGCGGAATGGCTGTTTGCCAGTGAGGGGTAAAAAAGAAAAGCATGATAATCCAGAAGAGAACAAATAGAGAATCTTTAGTGTAATCCACTTGCCGTCAACAATGCAAGATACCTCCCGGCGATCAAACCACCTATACTTGAGCCATGTGTGGACGCTTTGCCATTTTTTCCAGACCTGCCGATTACCTTGAGATGCTGGTACTGGATGAATCTGTATCGCCCTGTGAGGCCGTAGAAAATTACAATGCTTTTCCAACCCAGCACTTACCCGTCCTGTATCGAAATCAGAAAAATGCGCTGCGATGTGATTTGTTGCACTGGGGGCTCATTCCTTCCTGGTCAAAGGATGCCAGTACAGGCTTTAAAACCAGTAATGCGCGATCTGAAACAGCCGCCGATAAACCCTCATTCAGACACGCTTTTAAACAACAGCGTTGCCTGGTTCCCGTTGATGGCTGGTATGAATGGACACGCGATGGCAACAACAAACAACCGTATTATCATCACGGTCGACAGGTGACCTGGCTGGCTGGTTTATGGGACAACTGGATAAACCCTGAAACGAGCGAACCACTAACAAGCTTTACCCTGTTAACGCAGGATGCCAGCGGAAAACCCGGTCAAATCCATAATCGAATGCCGGTATTTATGAAGCCAGAAAATGCCATCGTCTGGCTGGATAATCGCATGACCAGTAAACAGCATATTTTTTCATTGATGCAATATTATCCTGAAGAAGATTTTGATATTTATCCGGTATCTAAAAAAATGAACTCGCCGAAATTTAATAACCCATCCTGTATTGAATTAGTGGACCATGAAATTTCAGGTAAAGAAATTATACATAGATAACAACATCATTTTTTTCATGCATTGATTGTGTCAACAATAACTGTTTATATTAAATATTGCTGTGGGTACTACTCCGTGATGTTATATTTTGCGAAGGTGTACGAAGAAAATCTCTTATAAACAATGGCTTATCTTCTCAGGATTGCCGATTTTGATGTGGTTGTTTTTCACCACGCCCCGCCGGGAAGAGGTCCATGGATGGGCCGGATAAATCCACTAATCGGTTTGGCGATTAAGGTGCTACGATTAGTTTATGTAAATTATTCCGGAGGTAAGGAAGCAGGAACACCGTGTTCACGAAACCTGTTCAACTCCCGCAAAAGCCATTCCCCCGTCGTCAGAGAAACACCATCGCAATTCACTCTATAGATCTCCCCAGACATGCTGCTTCTGGTGGCCGCATATTGAATAAAATCTTCCGCGCTATTCACTCTGCTTTTCACATAATTAAATTTCTTTTCAATATGTTTTCGTGCATCAAGCGCAGAATGTTCGGAACCATTTCGAGTAAAGCTGCAATCGCTGCTGGAAATGAAATTCAACAGATGCTGGATTTCAGCCTGGCTTTGACTGCCGGGAACCGCTTCACTGGGGATCTGGTAAAAAAGAAACAAAACTGTGAACACAGTTTGGTAGATGGATTTCATTTCTGTGAGAGTGCTATAGCCTGATTAGCAAGGCGAAAGCTTACTTTTATTGGGTTATGGTCCGAGGAGCTGACTTGCAGCGTATCTTCCTGGATGGCCTCGAGTCCGCGGTAAAAAATGTGGTCGAGGGCATAATCAAAAATTTTCACTCTGTCGTGGCTGCTATAGCTAACGGCCTGTAATGACAGTTGCTGTGCCATAGCATCGACGATATTCATACGCTGATTGCTCCAGGTATTGAAGTCGCCGGCAACAATGACGGGGCCGTTATGTTGCTCAATAATTTCGACCATGTGGCGTATTTGTTCTGTATAGGCGTCGATGCCCAAAGTAAAATTAATGCCGTGCAAATTGGCGACCAGGAGTTTTTCATCGCTGTCGGTTAGTGGATAGAGATTGATCAGCACAGTCTTGGGCAGGCGTATTAAGGGTTCCGTCGCTCGTAGCCCGCAGCTAAATAGTGATGGTGTCTTTGATGCCGTTAAAACCCCTGTTTCATACCCATCATAAAAAAATGCGGTATTCAGATTCCAGTGTGGGTGGTGGCGGTCGAGCAAGCTGGTTACCTGGGGACTGTTCAGCGCTTCCTGTATGAGTACCAGATCCTGGGCTGCAATAAACGCTTTAAAATCTTCGGGCCAGTTATCTCTCTGTGCCTTGTAAATATTCCAGTTAAGCAGGGAGATATTAGTGGAATCAAGTTGCAGGTCAGGTTCCTGGGCATTATTTAGTGATTGCCGAATTTTTTCTACGCTGCAGTTAGCTGAAACCAGGTTCTCCGAGTTTTGAGTTTTACCGTTAATTAACTGTGTTTGAGAAGGAATAGTGACGCAACTGACCATAACAAACAGGGAAAGAATGCCAAGCGCACAGGTAGGGAAGCGGTTATACATGGGCAAATATAAATTCGATAAGGAAAGAAGAATTAATCAGTTAGGGATGATTTTAAACCTAATTATTGACAATAAATGGATATGTATCACATAACATGAACAATGAAACATAAAGGCAATCGGCGCAAGGGCGTTTCAAAAAGTACGGAAGTCATAAAGAATAATTAAATGGTTGATTCGTACCGGCAAAAGAAAGTGCTGACTAATTAATTAAAGCCCAGGAATATAAAGCAATTGCATGAAAGCGGTGGAAAAAATACACCTTATCCGTTTTAGTTAATTTTGTACTAATTTGATAAATTATAGCCGCTATAACCTATTGTTTGATTAGATGATGATATGTTTGTTTAGAAACTGGCACGTCTTGATAATTCCATTAAAAACAATGATTTATAGTTGTTTTTGTATGTTTTAATGGTTATTTTGTGGATATATTTTTTGATAAACTACTGCTGTTAGCCAAGATCAGAAAATATAATCTGGCAATCACCCCCTTTTTTTGTTAATTTCGCTGTCAGAAAAAAACTATATGAAAAAATAATTTATCTGGAGTTAAAGGTTCATGTCTGAACTGTTTTCTAACGACTGGGCTCAGAAATATCGTGAAATATGGAATAGCGCCGAAGGTATTGCTGACGAGCTGAGTCAATCGGGTTTTAATTCGGTGGTTGCATTTGGTATTGACGGCGAAGAAGATCCTCGCTGTGTATTAACTATTTCTAATGGCCAGGTGCTGTCTGCAGGGCCTCCCAGGGGTGAAGCTGTTAAATGGGATTTAAGGGCGTCAGCGGAAGAATGGTCTAAATTGCTCGAAAAACCACCAGGATTGATGAAGCTCGGTCTGGCATATACGTCGCGTAAGCTAAAATTCAAAAAAGGTGATTATGCGGTCATGATCAAGGATCCGGGGCTGTCAGCCGCATTTGTAAAATGTTTCGCGTTAATGGGTAAAGCTATATAAATTAGTATTTATTTTAAGATATTAAAAAAGGCAGGCCATGGGTCTGCCTTTTTTATTGTGACAGGGATTATGTGTGGTATACAGGAAAAAGTACCAGATGTTATATGCTAGTTAGCTACAAACCTATAGCTTCAGTTTTCTAATTAAGTGTCTTAATTTTTCAAGCTGTTTTTTATTATTGCTGGATCTAAATCTTAAATTTATATAAATACGGCTGATTAATTTTATGCTGTCTTTTTGCTGAGGATGGGCCTGCATTGCACGCAGTGAAAAATCCACAGGACCTTCACAGGGTTCTCTACAGATGCCACTACGGGCCAGTTTGCGGCAAAATTGTTCATAGGCGAGCTGGGTCGGATCAGATGTTGTTCGTTGAAATGGTTTCAATATCATAACCGCGATAGCAAGAGTAACTATAGTGAGGGTAAACACCAGCAGATAAACGATATCGGCGAAATTAATTTTTTTATTCAACAATGATGATAAAAATTCCTGTTGTAACTCGGGATCATAAGCAATGACCCATTGGTTCCAGTTATTATCCATCAACTCCCAGTAAAATCTAAGTTGTTTCAAAACGCCCATATCGAGATGCATGTGCAGTGGCCGCGTTTCATTTTTCGGCAGGGCTGCATTCAAATTTTGTTCAATACGGCTCGGTGCAATAGCGGCTGTTGGATCTATGCGTACCCAGCCCTGGTTTTCTAGCCAGACCTCGGTCCAGGCATGGGCATCGGATTGCCTGACAGTGAGCACATCATTCAATGGATTAAATGCGCCACCCTGATAGCCCAAAATAATCCGCGTGGGGATACCGGCAGCACGCATCAATACCGCGAAGCTGCCGGCATAGTGTTCACAAAACCCCCGTCGAGTGTTGAATAAAAACTGATCGACTGAATCGTGCCCAGGCGTCAATGGGGGACGCAGGGTATACACATAGTTTTGTTGATTAAACTGTTTAAGCGCGTGGGCAACGATGTCGACCGGCTGATTAAATTGTTTTCGCCATTGCCTGCCTAATGCAACTGTTCGTGGATTTTGATGCACTGGCAATTTTAATCCAGCGCTTTCTTCCCAGGGCGATAAAATATTACCTGCCCGGTAATTTAGAAATGATGTTGCCTGATATTGATACAGAGAAGTAATTTTTTTATCGGCACGGAGTAAATAATTATTGTTGTAGTGACTTTTTACGGGTGCCTCGCCAGGCATATCCAGGGCAAACAGCCATTTTTTGAAATGCGGTTCCAGGGTCACTGTGTATTCGACAGGCGCATTAAAAGTTTCCAGCACCGGATCAGGATTCGGATTTAATTTTCCCTGCTCCCAACTACGGCCATCAAAATACCACAATACATGGGCACGCCAGTAAAGTTGATTTTGAGATGGCTGCTGATTTTCAAATTTGACCCTGAATGCTATGTCATTCGAGTTTATTAACTGGGCGATATTGCCGGGCGACATTGTATCACTCAAGCCACTGCGAGCAGTATGGGCATCATCGGGTAATTGCCAGAGTGGTCCCGAAATACGTGGAAATAAAATAAACATAACTAACATCATGGGTAAAGCCTGCAACACGATGGTTAGCGACATTTTGAAACGTTGGCGCAGTTTTAATGGCGCAGATTCCTGATTAATGTATATCAGGCTCATCACCAGAATGACCACGGTAATCAGCATAAAAGCAAGCGTCGGGATATCCTGGGAAAATAAAAAGTTGGTTACTATGATGAAGAAGCTCAATGCAATTAACAGCATGTAATCTCTACGCTTACGACTTTCCAGTAATTTCACTGCCAGCAGCACGGCAAGAATAGCGGTACCCGCTGTTTTTCCAAACAGTGTTCCGTAATGCACTAGCATTGCAAACGACGACAGAATGACAATGATAAACAGCAGCCATTTTCGCGGTAGACGTTGTGGTTTTTTTATTGCAGCCAGACGCCATAAAAAAAGCAGCGGAATGACAAATAGCGTCCAGGCGGGTAAGCGAGGGGCATGCGGCATAAGCACCAGTGCCAGCGATAGGATGACCCAGGAAACAGGATCTTTAGCTATATAATCGAATCGAGTCATGCTTCGATGCCGAATAAGGCCAGTGCTTTGAGACACACATGACGATGTTGCCGGCCAGTACCAGGAGAAATATTTTTGCCGGGTATTATGAGTCCGAATTTAATCCCCTGTTTATCGGCATCCAGAATCCAGCGACAAAGAACCGACAGGCGTTTTTCTACGTCCATGTCGTCAGCTAACTGGTGCCAGTCAAGCCATATCTCGTCAGCCGCTTCTGCATAGAACTGTTTTGTTTGTAAGTCACCCGTTCTGGCAATGGCTTTCCAGGCAAGATGATTTGGCGCATCGCCTTTTCGATATTTGCGAATGCCGGCAAAATCATCATAGCCTTCCTGTTGCGTCATCTGATGGCCGTGTTGTCGTCCGCCATGGGTATATTGGGGTGGATGAGCATCGGGTTCTGGATAGACAACTGCCTGTGCATTCAATTCGACCCAGCACCATGCATGAAATAACCCGAAGGGAAATTCAGTATAAATTTTTATTCTCCCCAGCTGAATGTAACCACGTCTTTTAGTAGTGACAGGAAGCATTAGCAGTGATTCTGTCTCAGTGTCTTCAAGATGCGCACAAATAGCATCTGTTGCTTTACACTGGATGCGGATATTGTAATGCGAATGTTGTTTTACACTGCTGATGCTTAGTGGGAATTGCGCTGCCTGTCCGGCAAAAACAGCTTTGGCACTGGCGGCGCCCAGTCGTAAATGATTAAGATTTTGATGGGTATAAATCATGCCCAGAAAACCAATCGAAGCAAACAGAAAACACAGCATATAAGTCAGGCTGTTTTCATAATTAATGGCGCCTAACAAAATAGTGCCTAACACTGTAGTGAACAGCAGGCCTTGCCGGGTGGGGAGTATATACAGCCGCTGGCGAACGATAGTGGCCTGATAGTCTGTGTCAGGTAATCTTTTTACTGCCCAGCGTTCGATATAGCGAGCCAGAAATCCCGGGATAAGAGGCAGCTCCTGCATCACTAAACCGGTACCTGCTTAATGAGTTTGATAATGAGTTCGTCAATGGATTCGTGCTGATTATCTGGATTAATTTGTAGACGATGTGCCGCCACGGATGGAATAACCTGCTGTACATCTTCGGGTAACACATGGTCGCGGCCATGCAGCAGCGCCCAGGCCTGGGCACATTTTTGTAAGGCCAGACCTGCTCGGGGTGACAGGCCGGAAGAAAACCAGGGTGACAGTCGGCTACTGCGAATCAGGGCCAGTAAATAATCTACAATGGCTTTAGAAACATGCACCTCGTCGACCGCGCGCTGTAGCTCAATCAGTTCACTGGCGTCCAGTACCGATGCTATTTGCCTGATTGCCTGGCGTCGATCCGTGCCCTTGAGTAATTCACGTTCAGCATTCTGGTCAGGATAGCCGATCTCAATGCGCATCAGGAAACGATCGAGTTGCGACTCGGGTAACGGAAACGTGCCCACCTGCTCTGTTGGGTTCTGGGTGGCAATGACAAAAAAAGGTTTGGGTAGTGGCCGTGTCGTACCATCCTGAGTCACCTGATGTTCTTCCATCGCTTCCAGCAGAGCACTTTGTGTTTTCGGCGTCGAACGATTGATTTCATCGGCGAGCAGTACCTGAGTAAATACCGGGCCCGAATGAAAATTAAACTGCCGTGATTCGATATCGTAAATCGATATACCCAGCACATCGGCGGGTAACAAATCGCTGGTAAACTGCACGCGTTGAAAATCCAGCCCGAAGGTTTTTGCTATGGCCAGTGCCAGGGTCGTCTTGCCAACACCCGGCATGTCTTCGATTAGCAAATGTCCATTGGCCAGTAAACAGGTCAGAGCCAGTTGAATCTGGCGTTGTTTACCAAGAATAATATGGGAAATATTTTTTACCGCCTGCTGCAGGGATTGCTGAATAAGCTCAACAGGCAAATGAGTCTGCTTTTGCATAGATACTCTTTTTGGTTATTTAAACAGTCAAAGTATAGAGTATGTCGTACGATCTGTAGTTCAGTGGCTCTATTGCAGCAGGCTATTGCAGAAAGCACAATTACACAGGATCGCAAACAATGAAATGCTGGCTTTTGTGCTCTGTTTTAGCAGATCATTCTGGATGGGTTTTTCTTTAACTCTGGCTGCGGCATAGCGCCAGGATTTTGTCTGGACAGCACTGTCTGGGCATGATGATCATTTATATTGGTGTTGCGTGCTGAATAGCGTTAATTTTCAGTGTAGTTATAACAGAAAAATTTGCAGTGAATATGGCTTGCTAGTAAGACAACCAGTGCTAAATCAACCGTAACCAAACATTACATTGAGCTGATTTTTTTGCGCTATAGCCAGCCATACCAGAGGGGAAGTGTGATCAGACTAAGCAGGGTCGTCAGTGTCACTGCCGAGGCATAGATACCGGTATTCAGCCCGTAGCGATCACACAGCACGACACCCAGTGCCATACTGGGCATGGCTGCCTCAAGTACCACTGCCGTACGCAAATTACCATCGAGGCCGATTAAAATACTGGTGCCCAGTACAATCAACGGCATCAGTATCAATTGAATAATGCTCACCGGAATAACAGTTGGTAGATGGCGCGTTTCAGAAAACCCCTGTTTCAGCGCCAGGCCAATGGCAAATAGCATAATGGGCACCACCGCCGAGCCCATTATGGCCAGTAAGCCGGTGATGCCTTCAACAGGTTGTACACCCAGTAAATTCAGGCTGGTCGCTATCACAGCCGCTATCAGTGGTGGTACTTTCAGTAGTTCAATGAAGGGATTGTGGCGGGCTGCCTGTTTGCCACCAAAATGTGCCGCCAGCATGATGCCGACAGTGAGTAGAATCGGGGTGCAGGCAAACAGGTCATATTGAATGGCGACCGGCCCGGCCCAGTCGCCTAAAGTATGAATTAGTAGCGGATAACCGAGATAGGTGGCATTGGGAAAGCTGGCGGCAAGCAGCACGGCTCCGGTGACTGGGCCGTGGGTACGACAGCGTTTACAGATAAACCAGCTTAAAAACAGTGCGCTCAGCACGCCGACGGCAGCACTGAAAGCAATTTTCGCGGAATCCAGTCCCAGATCAGCCTGCCAGAGTACATTAAACACCAGCGCCGGCAGGAATATAAAATATACCGTGTCAGTCAATACTTTCCTGATCAGTGCGCTGTCCATTCGACCAGGATTGAACCAGGACCATAGCAAGCCCAGACCGATCAGCGCAAACATCTGCATAAGTGTGTGAATCATCAGGAAATTTCAGGCTAACTACGTAGCTTGAGACTATACTCAATAGATAAAAATATTTCAGGCTTAATTTGGGCATAGCTAAACCTGTTTACGGAGTTTCTGATACTCCTCAATAAATTGAATGCGAAACGTGTCTTACATCAATCTTGACGACCATATTAATGCTGCCAATATCCCGCTGATTCCAGAGCTTGCGCGCCGGTTTCTTGAGTTGCATGGCCTGGAGACGATTGATGAACAGGACGTATTATCTATTGAGGCGGATTATCCTCAGTTCTTTGAATCGCTGCTGAACGTTATTAATTCCGATCATTTCAACCTGACCAGCAAAGTATCTTCGATTTATCAGGCCGTTCAGCTGGCCGGATTCGAGCGCATCTGTTTGTTAATGATTTGTCTGGTGATTTATAAAACTTTTGGCCAATATAAAATTCGCGGTCTTGATCAACAGGAATTCTGGGAAGATTCATTACGCCGTGCGGTGAGTGCGCGCATGATCGGGGAAACTATTGGTCTTGATGGTAGCCGATGCTTTACCGCAGGCTTAATGCAGGACATTGGGTTTTTACTGCTGTTTTTACTCAGCCCAAATAAGGGCGCCTTATGGGCCGAGTTTAGAAAGCGTGAGCCGGAAGCGCGTTACAGTATGGAACGTAACGTATTTAATATGACCCATGATCAGGCCAGCGAGCTGTTTTGCGAACGCTGGGGCATGCTCGATGAAATTGCCAGGCCTATCTGCAATCACCACTCTTGTAATACCGCTCAGCTTGAATTCTTCGATGAGCAACTGTGCAAAGTCTTACACTGCGCTGACTGGATGTCAGCCGTGTACACCGCACTGGATAAAAGTTTTGTTATCAATCGCTGTCGCCAGATCCTGACTGAAAATTTTGAAATGGAACCCTATCGCACCGAAGAATTACTGGCCGCGATTCCCGATGAAGTTGATTTAACGGCTCTGGTGCTGGGCATAAAAGTCAAAGGCCATATTGAGTTTTCGCAGATATTGTTCCAGGCCAATATCAAACTGAATGAAGATAATATCAACTTTCAGGAACTTACCATGCGGCTTGAGCAGGCGCTGGATGAGAGAGATCGACTGGCCGCTGAATTAAATCGCGATCTGGGATTGGCCAGAGAAATTCAGAAAAGTTTATTGCCCCCGCTGATGGATAAAAAATTTCCCATTGTTGGCATCAATATTTCTGCCAGGGATTTGTCCGGTGATTTTTATGATTACTTTAGTTTACCCGACGGTCGAATATATTTTAATCTGGGTGACGTTTCGGGGAAGGGTGTTAATGCTGCTTTATTAATGGCAAAAACCAGCAGTCTGTTTCGTTGCCTGGGTAAACGCATCCATGATCCCGGTGAACTGATGTCGCAAATAAATATAGAATTGTGTGAAACGTCTATTCATGGCATGTTTGTTACTATGATCGCGGGTCTTTATTGTCCAAAGTCAGGCATGCTAAGAATGGTGAATGCAGGTAATCCGCCAGCATTATTATTTTCTCCTGATGGACTGGCGCGAGAACTGGATGCGCAGGCACCGCCGCTAGGCGTATTGAGTGAAGCGGAATTTCCCGAGTTTGAACTGGATCTTGCTGACCAGAGTTTATATATGTTTTCCGATGGTGTTACCGAGGGATATGTTGCTGAAAATGAAATGCTGGAAATGAGTGGCTTATTCAAAACCATCGCCACCATGGAAGCGGGTTTAACGCCGCTGCAACGCATTGAAAAAATTGTGGATCGATTTAACGATTCCACCGTTCCGTTTCGGGATGATGTTACTTTGTTGTTGCTGGAAAAACAGTAACTATGGAACAACTTGAACGCATACATTTTTTATCACGTGCCGATAAGCTAAAAGCCGTTCGCAGACTCGTGCGTCAGTTAGCCATTGAGCAAGGCTGTAATCAGAGCAATCTTGACTGCCTGGTGATGTCAATCAACGAGGCCTGTATGAATGTGATTCAGCATGCGTATCAGAATAATGATGACGGCGAAGTCATTTTAGAATTCTGGAAAGATAAGCAGGAGTTAATTATCCGGATTTATGATTTTGGCATTCAGGTAGACAGATCAAGCATAAAGTCGCGAGATCTGGATGATATCCGACCCGGAGGACTGGGCGTGCATCTTATTCACCAGGTGATGGATCAGGTTGAATATAAAGACGGCCTGGATGGTGAGGGTAATTTGCTGGAAATGCGTAAGAATATTGAAACTGATACTGACTGCGGCATCGTTTGCGACAGTATCAATACTAAGGATTACGAATAAATGAAATATCCGGTACATGAACACGGGAAATTTTCTGTCATTTCGTTAACCGGGGAGGTGGATCTGAATTGTTCACCCCAGGCGCGGGAGCAGATTTTAAAATGTTTGAAAAAAAATAATCACTTGCTGATTGATTTGTCCGCCGTTGAATATATTGATAGTTCAGGTGTGGCCAGTCTGGTTGAAGGTTTTCAGACCGCGCGTGGCCAACAGCTGCAGTTTGCATTATTAGGTGTTAGCAAAGCAGCCCTGCAGGTTTTACAACTGGCCAGGCTGGATAAGGTGTTTCCAATATATGCCTCAATTGATGATGTCGATCTGTAATGAAGAAAGCTATTTCACATGTCGGCAAACTATCTCTTAATGCCATTGAGGAAGTTGGCTATGCTTTCATGTTGCTGGTTGAATCACTGGAATGGTTTTTTCTGGGAAAATTTCGGAATCAATCGGTACGTCTGGCGCATATTTTTCATGAGGCGATGAGCATTGGGGTGAAGGCCGTGCCCATCGCCAGTATTTTATGTTTTTCCGTTGGTATGATGCTGGCCCTGCAGGGGCTGGAAACGCTGAAGCCCTATGGTGCGCAATCGCAGGTGGTTACCGGTATTGCTGTATCCGTCACGCGTGAGTTTTCTGCATTGATTATTGGCATCATTGTCGCTGGACGTTCCGGTTCTGCTATCACCGCAAGAATCGGCACCATGAAAGAGTCGCAGGAAATCGATGCCCTGCGTGTGATTGGTATTAATCCGGTACGTTATCTGGCGGCCCCCATATTAATTGCCATGATGCTGGTTTTACCTTTATTAACGGTGATTGGTGATTTCCTGGGGATGCTAGGCGGTGCTGTTTATACCTCATTCGAACTCAATATGACGGTTGCCACTTATATGAACAGAAGCTTTGAAGTGCTCAGTATTAATGATGTGGCACAGGGAGTTTCTAAAAGCATCGTATTTGCCATTATTATTGTACTGGTTTCGGTGAGTAACGGGTTTAAAGTTACCGGTGGTTCCGAGGGGGTTGGTCGTTCAACAACCCGTTCCGTTGTTCTGTCCATCAGCTATATTATTGTGGCGGATATGATTTTTACTTTTTTTCTAACCCGGTAATCAATACAGCATCATGAATACAGCAGCTCAGGTCGAAAATAATTTGCCACACCAGGTAGCGCCCGATGTTGTGATTGATGTAAAAAATCTGGTTACTCACTACGATGATAAGCTGATCCTGGATGATATTAATTTCACCGTAAACAAAGGTGAAATCATGGTGATCATGGGTGGCAGTGGTTCAGGAAAAAGTACCCTGTTACGTTTTCTGCTGGGATTAAATACACCGACATCAGGCACGGTCAGTTTGCTGGGTAAAGATATTACTCAGATGAGTGCGCAGGAAATGTATGAAATGCGCAAACAAATGGGGGTGGCATTCCAGGGCGGCGCATTGTTTGGCTCGATGACAGTAGCGGAAAATACGCAATTGCCATTACGAGAACATACCAGGCTGGATGAAAACACCATGCGCATTATGAGCCGCATGAAACTGGAAGTGGTCAATCTGGCAGGCTTTGAAGATTTGATGCCAGCCCAGTTATCCGGCGGTATGATAAAGCGCGCCGCTCTGGCAAGGGCCATTATTATGGATCCAAAATTATTGTTTTTTGATGAGCCTTCAGCGGGGCTTGATCCCGTTGTTGCAGCAGAACTGGATGAATTGATTTTACGTTTACGTGATGCGATGAATATGTCCATCGTTGTAGTTACCCATGAACTGGATAGCGCATTTAAAATTGCCGACCGAATTACAGTGCTGGACCGAGGAAAAATTCTAATGTGTGGTACGGTTGATGAAGTGCGCAATAGTGGCAACGAACGCATCCATAATTTACTTAATCGAAAACCCCGCCAGGATGCGGTCGATGTGGATGAATATATGGGCCGGTTAACCGGGCGCAATATTAAAGGCAGTCTGCCCGATTAAAGAAATGCAGGATAATAAATATATATGAAAAAAGATAATATCAATTACCTGATGGTTGGCGTGTTTGTGATAGCAACATTGCTGTTGTTATTTGCCATGTTGTACAGAATTACCGGTCAGCAGTCCGGGGCCGAAGTGTACTACGTTGAGTTTGATAAAATAACTGGCATTAAAGATGGCGCAGCAGTAACTTATGAAGGTTATCAAATTGGACAGGTCAATAGTGTCGAACCGGTATTTGGTGGCAGTAGAACGCGCTACAAAATGCAATTGTCCATAAAAGGCGGCTGGCCCATTCCTGCAGACAGTATTGCTGAAATTGCCATGCCCGGCATTATTGCCGATAAACAAATCGAAATTACCGAAGGACAATCTAAAAATAGACTGCAGCCCGGTGACTTAATTGCCAGTCGCGAAGCGGTGGATATGATGGCGCTGGCCAGTTCCATTGGTAACGAACTGGATAACTTTGTGCCTAACATGGCCGGCGATATTTCTAATTTATTAAAAAAATTGAATCATAGCGCCAGCCAGATCGAAACCATGCTGGATGATGAAAATATCCAGCATATCGACAATATGTTTTTAAATGCCGACGATGCCAGCAAGAGCCTGGCCAAACTGGCCAGTGGATTTGATAAGGTCAATCATCAACTGGATGAATTATTAAAACGTTCCAGTGCCCTGGTGGCTGATAATGATGAAGATATTCGACACAGCGTGCTTGCCTTAAAAAAATCCATGGATGTGATTTCATCGCACATCAATTCTATAGTTTATAACCTGGATGCTTCCAGTCGTAACATGAACGAATTGAGCCGACAGTTAAGAGATAATCCGGGAGCCATCCTGGGTAGCAAGCCTCCAGTTGACAATGCGGTGCCAGCAAAATGAAATTAATACTAAATAAAAAGCTAACCCGTCTGATAAAGGGCGTGACCCTGTTAAGCAGTTTGTTGCTGTCAGCATGCAGTTTCTCTGGCGGCGAAATACCCGCCGATCATTATTATCGGTTACCCGTGGCAGGCATAAATACTGCGATTGCTGGTAAGCTTAAAAATAATATCGCCAGCTTGCTGGTTGAACCGGTGCAGGCTGATGGCTTGTACCATGAGCGCAGCATACTTTACGTGGAGTCGGCGACTCCGCTGGAACTCGGACGCTACCATTATCATTACTGGGTCGAGCCGCCGGCTATATTGATTAGAAAACATATTCACTCGGCATTAGAAGGGCTGGGTATAAATTCAGCCAACGCTAACACAGTGTCGCCGAGCAAGATGGACGTCAGCCTGACCAGCCGCATACTCGGCTTCGAGCGGCTGGTTAATGGTAGCGACAGTGAGGTGTTAGTGAAACTGAAGCTGGGTGTCCGCTATGGCTCAAATCCAGATAAAGACTGGTCTCGGCAGTATCTGGCTCGGCTGGCAGTGCCATCTCAGAGCATGCACGACACCGTGGCTACTTTTGGCAGGGCGCTGGATCAGGTGCTGGCTGCCTTTTTTAGCGATTTAGCAATAAATAACAAATAGTCACTAAAGAATTCAGTAAACCTACCGCCATAGTTAATATGCAAGAACATGAAGGCGGGTTTATATGTACATGTCACAGTCCCAGTTAGCCGAGCAACAGGGCGCCTACGATCAAATGAGCAGCACTATCTTTGGCGCTGCCGGCTTTGGCTTCATGCCTGCCTTCATGGATCTCCACAATAAAGAAACCCACCTGGCAGCCTATGAAGATGGTATGCCCTCAGTTGTGCATATTCTGGATGGCCTGCCTGATTACTGGATTTCCGAAAGGGACGAGCTGGGCAAAGCTGTATCACTCAAATCCGGTGTTATCGCTGGATTCATGCGCAATGGCTGTTTTTATACACTGAATGAAATCATTAATGATTTGCGGGATGCCTGAGTATTCCGCGTAAAAGCGCAATAGCTTAAACCATCAGTAAAAAATAAAATTCGAATTTCTTTATCTCATATAGAACATCCGTCTGCTTTGATTATTAGTAGATTGAGATATTTCTGCTAGGCTTGTTTGTTCGTAACATAATTGAACAATAAAGAGGATAGTATGCAGGACAATAAAAATAACCTTAAGCCTGAAGCCGATTTTTCTGAAAGTCGGCGTAACGTTTTACTGGGCGCCACGGTAATGGCGACTGCCGCGGGTCTTGGCTTTTCAAATAAGGCTGACGCGGCCATGGATCACCACCATATGCATGCTGTGCCTGCTGATCGTCAGCGGGTTATTGATGCATCACTTGGCTGTGTCAAAGCGGGGCAGACCTGCATTCAGCATTGTATTGACATGTTTAAAATGCAGGATACATCCATGGCGGAATGTGCAGATTCCGTTCAGGAAATGCTGGCAACCTGCACGGCTTTATCACAACTTGCGTCCTATGATTCAAGGCATCTGAAAGATTTTGCGAAAGTCTGCATTAATGTCTGTAAAGACTGCAAAAAATCCTGTGATAAACATGCCGATAAACATGCGGCCTGTAAAGCCTGTGCAGAATCCTGTGCAGACTGCATCAAGGCATGCAAGGAGTATGTGGCCTGATCAATTTCAGTCATGAATAATGCTTGCATAATTCATCGGGCTAGTTAAATAAATGCCCTGTATTTTTAAATGCAGGGCATTTTTAGTTATTAATTCCAGTGAAAACTGATAAGCCATTTTATACGGGAGGCCGATGATAAAGGGGAGGCTGCCCTTTAATCGGTCAGGGCTGAACCAATCAGTGCCTTATTCATTCTTCATGCGTTGAGACGCTTCTTGCACAGAACGATAAAATTTCCCCAGGTTACGGTCACGGGCTCGTTTCTCCGCCAGTGTTTCGCGGTTTATAGCCTGTTCACGTAGCAGTTTCTGATAGTTCAGCAATCGTCTTTCATCCAGTGTACCGTTGTTGATGGCAGCTCTTACCGCGCAGCCCGGTTCCTGTTTGTGCTGGCAGTCTGAGAATTTACACTGGCGAGCCAGTTCGCTGATTTCAGAGAAGGTATCTCCAATGCCCTGTTCGCAATCGGCCAGTTGTAGTTCTCGCATACCGGGTGTGTCGAGCAATAAACCGCCCGAGGGTAACATGTGTAGCGTGCGACCAGTGGTGGTGTGGCGACCTTTAGCATCGTCTTCACGAATGGCACTGGTTTGTTGTACTGCGTGTCCCAGTAGGGTATTGATTAACGTGGATTTGCCGACTCCCGAAGAGCCAAGAAAGGCCACGGTTTTACCGGTAACGCACCAGGGCTCAAGTTTGCTGACGCTTTCAGGATCGAGGCTGTTAACAGTGGCCACCATTAGGTGCGGGTTAATTGTCTGAACCTGTTGTATGAAATCATCGGGATTTTCACAGCAATCCAGTTTGGTGAGTATGATGACTGGTTCTACTTTGGCTTCGTTGACCAATGCCAGATATCGCTCAATACGATTGAGATTAAAGTCCTGATTGAGAGAGCAGACCACAAATACGGTATCGATATTGGCTGCAATCAGCTGAGTTGCAACTTTAGTGCCCGCCGCTTTGCGAGAAAATAGAGATAGCCGGTCTAACATGCGATGAAATCGTCTGGTTTTGTCGAGTAAGATCCAGTCGCCTACGGTCAACACGGGCATACCGGGTGTTAAGTCGATGGATTGTTTACCGTCAGTTGTTAACACGGTAATGGTCGATTTTTCCTGCCCTATAATTCGAGCCGCAGGACAGTCTTCCCATTCTTCGAGTGAGAGTTGTTGTTGAAAAAATGCCTGCCATCCCAGTTGGGATAAAGAATAAAAATTAGTCATAAGAACCCCTGGCGCCAAAAATGCGTCTGGTAGATTTATTCATCAGGGGCGATGTGCCCCGGTTTGGAAACCGGGCGGAAAGTTTTTAAGCCTATGCGCTTAATGCCCGGGAGGTTGTTACAGCAATCATCTATACCCTCCAAAACTGGTTTTGTTGTTGAGGTTTATGATCATAGCAGTGGGGTTTGTTTTGTACAAGAAGCTGCTGGTTGATGGTTTTTATATTAATGTAATTGCCTGGAGCCAGGAATACATATTGTTGCTATCGTACCGCCGCCATCTCTTGCTGAAAGTTGTATTGTTATCTTATTTAATTCAGCCAGTTGCAGGGCGATGCTCAGGCCAAGACCAGTACCACCGGTTTCCGGATTGCGAGACTGATCAAGCCGATAAAATGGTCTGAAAACCGCTTCCAGCTCATGTTCGGGAATGCCTGGACCGCGATCCATAATCTCTATTATCGCTTTATTGGTTTCACATGCGTAAACAACATTGACCGTTTGACCTTCGCTATAACGCACGGCATTTTCCAGCAAATTTACAATAATACGTCGCAAGGCTAATGGGTTACTGAATACCTGGCAGGGTTCGGCGGGTTGCCACTGAATATTGGCACCCCCCCGTCTGCCGCAGTTAACCAGATCTTCCAGAATTTCAGGTAGCTGAATAATTTGTTGCTCACCCTTTTCAAGTAAACGGCTTAATTCAAGAAATTGTCCAATCAGACAATTCATCTGTTCCACATCACCGCGTATGCCATCGACCAGGGTTTTGTCAGTTTCCGCAGGCAGCATTTCCAGCGCCAATTGAATGCGTGCCAGAGGCGTTCTAAGGTCATGGGATATACCGGCCAGCAGGGTCGTGCGATTGGTTAACAGTTCCTTGACCTGTACCGCCATTTTATTAAAACTTCTGGCCAGATTAAGCATTTCTTCCGGGCCGGATTCAGGAATCAGCTCAGGTTCTTCACCGCTACCAATACGCAGGGCATTTTGTGATAATCGTTCCAGGGGTGTTGTCAGATGTCGTACCAGTGCGGCTGCCGTGACCAGTGTGGCAAGGCCGCCAACCACCAGCAACAGAACTAATACCAGTGGTGGTTGTGCGTTGACATGTGAGCCTGGAAAGCCTATAGAAACAGTATTATTGTTAACCGGTAAATTTACCCAGTACCAGTTTTCACCTTTTTTATCCTGAGAAATTTTAAGCAGCATGTCCTGTCCGGTGCGCTGTTTTAGCGAAGATTCCAGAAAGTAATAATAAGGCAGGGGTTTGAATTTTACCGGCTTTAATTGCGGGCTACTGGCAATCATAAGCCGGTAATTATTTAGTAATTCCTGCTCAAGTTCTGTTCTTGTCTCGACCGATGCAGCTGACCAGGTTTGTGCGCTAAAGATCATCAGGGCGGCCAGGTCATCTGCGGATTGTTTACCCACGGGTACTAGCATGAAATAACCGATCACACTGACAGCAAATAATAAAAACGCAATAGAGACAGCCGCAATCATGGTGACTGTTCTGGCGAATAGCGTTTTGGGTAATATCATAAAAATCAGTTGTCTTCTGGAACGGGTGTAAAAATATATCCTTCACCCCAGACTGTGCGAATAAACACCGGGCTGGCCGGATCAGATTCTATTTTTCGTCGCAGCCGTGTGACCCGTACATCGATGCTACGGTCATAAGGCTGGTGTTCATATCCTTTGAGTAATTGCAAAAGTGAATCTCGGTTTAAAACTCGATTTGGATTGTTAACAAAGACTTCTAATAAAGTAAATTCTCCGCTGGTTAATACGACTTCCTCATTGTGCAGAAATAGCTGGCGACTTTGAGGCAGCATACGAAAACTGCCAAATGTTTTGGCATTTTCACTGGCCTTAGATTTTTCCTGTGGCGCGTGGCTGCGTCTTAATACCGAGCGGATTCGAGCAAGCAGTTCCCTTGGGTTAAACGGTTTGGGCAAATAGTCATCGGCGCCCACTTCCAGTCCGACAATGCGGTCAACTTCATCACCGCGTGCTGATAGAATGATTATTGGCGTATTGCCATGGCTTCGAATCTGTTTTGCCAGTGTCAGTCCATCTTCGCCCGGCAGCATTAAATCAAGGATAATAAGGTCAGGTGTGATCTGTTCCAGTTGCTGCATCATTTCGACGCCGTCTTTTACAGTCACTGCTGTATATCCATTATCGGATAAATAACGCTCAAGCAGGTCACGCAGGGCCTTGTCGTCATCGACTATAAGTATTTTTTCTGCTTTTATATCAGGATCACTCATTAATTTTGCTCTTGTAACAATTTGTTACATTTTCCCGTATTTGTGAAATAACAGGGAAACAGATCTGGTTCATTCTTTGATCATAGGCCTTTTTTATGAAAGGTAGCATATAACCTCCTGATACTAAACTGGAAGAAAAACCTATGTCATCGACTTCAAATAACCATTTTACGATTAAATCATTATCCCTTGCTCTGCGCAAAGCTGCTTTAGGTGCGGTGCTAATTACAACTGCGGGTTCAGTATATGCTAATGAAAATATGCGGCCACCAGGTATGGACAAAGCCACTATGATGGCGATGCAGAAAGTTATGCAATCTGATATGGCATTAATGAAACCTGATTTACAGAAGCAGGTAAAAGGCTTGTCTAAACAAACCAAAATGGAGTTGATGAAGATCCTTTCGGGGCATAGCCGCCGCAGCAAAAATCTGACATTACGCCAGGTCATGCATGAAGTATTGTCGGATTACCAGAGTATTGTTTCAGGTCTGGCAACGGATAATACTGAACAGGCTGCTGATTCAGCACGACGTCTGGCTAACCACAGGCTGCCGGTTGGTGGACTTATTCCATACATGGCTAAATCAGATGTGAACGATGACAGGTTAGCCAGCCTTGTTGGTTTTAATGATCTGGTTGAAGGTAATGCCTTGCGTCTGGCAGCGGCTGCCGATAAAGGTAATGCCAGCGAAGCGGCCGGTTATCTTGGTCCAATTGCAGAGGGTTGCGTTGCCTGTCATCAGGTATTCAGAGGGCAGCCAGGTAAATCAAGTCGACTTCGTTAATAACAATAATGTAAACAGGCGGAAAAATTGAACGGCTATAGAAATCTGTATTCGTTTGATGGCTCCCCCACACAGTTTTCATTTGTACAGGAATTCACGGATAGAGTTTGAGATTAAATAATAACCATAATATTAGAAATACCTAACCAAACGAGGAATAAATTGATGAATAATCAACTGATCAAGGCGGCCGTAGTGACCGCCCTTGCAAGTTTTAGTTCTGTTTCCAATGCGACCAATGGTGATCAGATGCTCGGCGTTACAGCAACCCAGTGGGGCATGGCGGGCGCTATTGTCGCGGCACCCCAGGATGCCGGCACCGTACTGACTAATCCAGCCGGTCTGTCGCTGTTGAATATAGAAGAAGTGCGTTTTGATATGGGTTTCGGTTTTCTGAATCCGCCGCGTAAAGCCAATGGAACAGAAAGTGATTCCAATTTATACCTGATTCCATCGGGTGCGGTTGCTTTTAAAATCAACGATCAATTGACCTTTGGTATGGGTATGGCCGGTTTGTCTGGCATGGGTGTGGATTTTGCAGACATTGCACCTTTACCTGGAAATCAGAATGTAGTGACTACCAAGCAGTTCTATAAAATTGCACCGGGTTTCTCGTATCAGGTGGATGACAAACTGGCCCTCGGTGCGGCCTTAAACATCGACTACCAGAGTCTGGCAATGGATAACTCCATGATGCACTTGCCGCAAAATCAGGTTTACGGTTTTGGTCTTTCACTGGGCGCAATTTACAAGATCAATGACACCATGCAATTCGGTGCATCCTATATTAGTAAACAATCGATGAGTTCGTTTGACTGGAATACAACTGCTGGTGCCTACTCAATGACCATGGATGCGCCACAAACTCTGGCTCTGGGACTTGCTTATCAGCCGGGTAATGGTTTGCTGATTGAAGCGGATATTAAATATATTGGTTTTTCCGATGTACTGGATGTTGTAACTTTATCAACACCTGGTGGCGATATGCCGATGGCATTTGGCTGGGATGACCAGGTGGTATTTGCACTGGGTGTACAGAAGCAGCTTAATGAAAAAACCACCATACGCGCTGGCCTGAACTATGGTGAATCCCCCATAGGCGCAGAAGATGTAAATAATAATATTGGTTCGCTGGCTATTACCGAGACCCATTTGTCACTGGGTGCAACTCGTAAGTTAGGAAAACGTATCGAAGGCACAGTGTCTTATGTACATGCCTTCAATAATGAAGTTACTTCTAATACGACGCCAACCACAATTGAACTGGAACAGAATATAATTAACGTTCAAATTTCCTATAAAATTTAAGTCAGGAGAATAATATGACTGTCGATAGAATCGTTCATTTAATCGCTGGAATCATGGTGCTGATCAGCATCGCGCTGGCGCATTTTGTGCATCCTTACTGGATTGGTCTGGCCGCATTTGTTGGGCTAAATCTGGCGCAGAGTGGTATCACAAACTTTTGTCCGCTATCCAGCATCCTGAAGAAGTCAGGTGTTAAGGAAAGCAATTGTTGTTAATCAATTAATAGAGGAATCTTCCTGATTCATGTTGGGAAATAAACTGAAGTGGATGGCTTTAGTTCTCTGGTTTGTGACAGCACTTATTGTGGTTTATCTGATGAGTGAATAGGGAATTAAAGTCAAATCCAGAGAACTAAATTGATTAGGGAAAATACATGTGTAAATTATGTTGGACATTATTGATAATCGCCTGTCTTGCAGTTAGTGCCATGGTCTATAAGTTCATTATTTCTGGTGAGACAATAACAGCTAGTGATGGTCGGCAGGCGTTATTACTAGAACCCGGTGAAAGGAATCTGGTGTTAGCTGAAATGAGAATGTTCCTGACCTCGGTACAGGCCATTATTCAGGCTGCCAATGAAGATGATGCTGCAGGCGTGGCAAAGGCGGCAAGAATCGTTGGTCGTGCTGCCCAGGAGGCTGTGCCTGGATCACTGATGAAAAAACTGCCACTGGAATTTAAAACTCTGGGCTTCGATACCCATACTAAATTCGATCAGCTTGCACTGGATGCAGAGGAGTTTGGAGATACTACGGTGAGTCTGAAACAGTTGAGTACATTGATGCAAAATTGCATCGGTTGTCATGCTGGTTACCGGATTGATGCAATGCCAGTCCAGTAAACAGACGTGAAAGGAAACAGGCGAAAAAGGCCGCGATTGCATTTTATGTGACCGCGGCTTTTTTATTTTTCTTTCATCTGGCTGTAATTAAAAGGAACCTTTTATTGTCATCCAGCGTTATATCATTAATACCTCAATCACCAGAAAAGGATCAAACCGATGATAAAAACAAACCTGCATGCAGCGCTGATGGCTACCGTATTAGGTCTGACCAGTTCGCTTGCTTATGCTGAGGATTATTCTCAGTACAGCAATGAACAAATGATGCAAATGCGTAGCCAGATGCAGGGCGCGAGCGACAGCGAACGTAGCGCCTACCGTAGCGAGATGCAAACTCGTATGCAATCAATGGATAGCAGTGACCGCCAGGCCACGCGTAGCATGTATGGTGCTGAATCGGGTCAGGGCAGTATGACCCGCAGTCGTGTGCGTGACGGTTCCGGTGGCGGCCAATATGGTGGCAGTCGTGGTGGCGGCCGACATTAAAGATAAAAACTGACACCATGCCGGAGACCAGTGAATATTAAATGGTCTTCGGCACTGTCATTATTATATGATAAAAGCTTATATGATAAAAATTGATCAGGAAGTAACTACATGATACCAGCAGCGCTGTCACAACGTAGTCTGGGCATCTGGTTTTTTTCATTATTGGCCGGTATATTTGGCCTATTGACGATTAAATCCGGTGGTTCTGTATTGTTTTTTGATGGTGAAGCCCGTCAGGCAGCCGGTCATTTTGTGCCTTTTGTGCTCTGGTTTAATTTCTCTGCCGGCTTCGTTTATGTGATTGCGGGTATTGCTCTATGGTTGATGCGTCCCTGGTCAGCCTGGTTGTCCCTGTTTCTTGCCGCTGCTACGCTCATCATCTTTGCAGCTTTTGGTTTGCACATACTCAATGGTGGCGAGTATGAGACGCGAACGGTGATGGCCATGACTCTGCGTTCAGGGGTATGGATTGCGATTGCAGCTTTTGCCTGGCAGCGTCTTCGAGGTCATCAGAAGTAATATATGGGTTTCGTTAATTTTCGTTAAAAATATTATTCTGTTTTTGTAGCTTGTTGATATAAAAAGAAAAATTATATTATTTCAAATGAACAAAAGCAGACGAACAGCAGACTGGATTATTTCATCTCGAGTTGATAGCTTTCATGACAGGAGATGTTGATATTCTGGTGGCAAGGTCAGTTGACGTTGCTGGGTTTTGCTGGCGTAAGAATAATATGATATGAGTGCAGAAATATTAAATTATCACATATCGAAAAATAATATTGCGGGCCCATGCCTTCATAAAGCTGAAAATGTTCGATGTGCTTCCTGCATCATGGATACTTCATACTATTTAAGGGAACTGAGTATAGAAGCTAAGCGAAATTTGCAACTGAGTTTACATCTAAAACGTTTCAATAAAAAAGAGGCCCTGTATAAAGAGGGAGAAACCTGCAGTCACCTGTATATTCTATTGTCAGGTGAAGTCAAAGTGTATAAAACGCTGCCTAATGGCAAACAGCAGATTCATAAACTGGTCCAGATCCCCGGCGATCTGATTGCCTGTGAGGATTTGTTTCTGGATATTCATGGCAGTTCAGCGGAAGCATTGAATGATGTCAGCGTCTGTCAGCTGAAATGCGAAGACTTACGTAGTAGCTCAGAGCAGCACCAGGAAATTACCAGTACTCTGATGCAGGCCATGTCACGTAATCTGAATTCCTATATTCGGCATATTGCTAACCTAGGGCAGAAAAATGCCCTGGAGCGGCTGGCATCCTATCTGGTTTATTTACACGATACTCATCATGAGCGACATCTAAACAATGCGTATCTGCAGGATTCTTTATCCCGCATTGAACTGGCCGATATGCTGGGTGTTACCCAGAGAACTCTGATTAGAAGTATCAAGCAACTGGAGTCCAATAGCTGTATTAGTACCAACAGGGAAGGATTTCTTATTCTTGATTTGAAAACGCTGGACGAAATTAGCTCTGGCAGTTAAATAATTAGTTTCAAAACTTGATAAAAGTCTATTTTATATAAGCGCAGATTTGTACACCTGTTCAATAAATATAAAGCACATAAAGAGTGTTATATATAAATCAATTTCTTAATCGAATTCAAAAAATGCCCCATATTGCGTTGGCATAGCCACATTTATCTTCCACTAGATCATTTTATATTCCTACTAAAATAGTATTTTAGTGTTATTTCCACAGATAAGTAATTTCTTTTATATTTTTTCAAACAAGTGACATTTTTCATTGCTCATATACCTGTCTCTACGCAAATATAATTTCTAACTGGAATATTAAACCCGCTTCCTTCGGCTCGAGGTTTATCCTGGTTATATAAGGATGTATTTGTTTTTGCATTGTTAATTAAGAACGGGTGGAGTGTTATGGCATCAAATGAAAATGAAAGCACCATCAAGGTATTCAGTAAAGAAGAAATTGAGGACTTGAAAAAAGACCCCAATATTGCCAACCATAGTCGACGTAGCTTTTTGAAATGGAGCGCAATAGTTTCATCACAGGCGGTGATTGGGGGCGGTATTGTCAACTTGTTGGCCAGTAGTAATGTAAAAGCCGATGATACTTTTAATAATGTAACCGAGTGGGTTTATTCGGTATGCGGTTATTGCTCTTTTGGTTGTGGTCTTAATATTGGTGTTAATGCGGCAGGCGAGGCCGTTGCCGTGCGTGGTAATGAGAATCACCCAACTAATAATGGGCGGGTCTGCGTTAAGGGTGTATATGAGCATAAAATCCTGAAAGCACCTGACCGTGGTAAATGGCCATTAATCAGAGATGCCAATGGTGACTGGAAAAAAATCACCTGGGATGAAGCCACGACTATTTTGAGTCAGAAAATAATTGACGGGGTTAATGCAAAAGGTGCGGATTCCATCGCCACCTACAATACCGGTCAGTGGACGCTGGAAGAATATTACGCGTTTGGCAAGCTGGCCAAAGGTGCCATTGGTACCGGCACCATGGATTCCAATACCCGTTTGTGTATGGCCGCTGCAGTTGTTGGTTATCTGACAACATTTGGCTCTGATGGGCCGCCCGGTTGTTATGATGATATAGAAAATACCGACTGCTTTTTTGTCATTGGTATGAATCCGGCGGAAATGCATCCACAGCTCTGGCGGCGTATTGCTAAAGCGCGCCGTACCACCCGCGCACCAAAACTGATTGTGGTAGATCCACGCCGCACCCAAACGGCCCGCAGCGCCGACTTACATCTGGCACTCAAACCCGGAACCAACCTGGCATTAATGAATGGTCTGATTCAGCAAATTATTGCCAACAACTGGACGGATAATGCTTACATCAACGCACACACGCGTAACTACGCTGCCATGGCTGCAACAGTAGCCAAATACACGCCCGAGTATGTGTCAAATATTACCGGTTGTCCCGCTGCGGATATTACGCTGGCGGCTAAATGGATTGGTGAGTCTCCAGAAGTGTTGTCGTTATTTATTCAGGGCGTGTATCAATCCATGGGGGCCACCGATACCGTGCGTATGATTTGTGCCATGCATCTGATCATGGGCAAGATTGGCCGTCCTGGTTCAGCGCCATTCAGTATCACCGGGCAGGCCACTGCCATGAGCAATCGTGAAGCCGGTGCTTCGTCTGCTCTGGCCGGTTATCGCAACTGTTACAACCCGGATCATGTGGGTGCGCTGGAAGATTTCTGGAATGTGGAGCGAGGAAAAATACCACCGCACAAACCGACTGTGATTACCTCCAATAAAGATTACCAGGACATCAACAGCCAGGTGGAAATGATGCGTCATGGTGAACTCAGTCTGTTCTGGATTCAGTGCACCAATCCGGCGGTAACGCTGCCCGATTTGAACAAACTGTATTCCTATATGGACTTCAGTAATCCTAATCGCCCCTACATCGTAGTGCAGGATATTTATCAGCCGATGGAATGTACCCACTTTGCCGATATGTTTTTGCCCGCCGCCATGTGGGGTGAAAAAACCGGAGTCTACACCTGTTCTGAACGTAAAGTTAATCTGGGCCGTCAGGCAGTACAACCTGCGGGTTATGATTTACGCGGTGATGGCTACGGTGCCTATTCTGATCTGGATATCACTCGCATGGTGGCGGATAAGATTGCGTCTATGGATGCGCGCTTTGCCGACAAAGATGGCAATTCACTGATAGGTTTCAATACCTCAGAAGAAGCTTTCGAAGAATGGAAAGCCTGCACCGAAGGCACCATCTGTGACATGAGTGGCATGAGCTATGATCGTATCGAAGCCAATCAGGGTATCCAGTGGCCATCGACACCCGCTAATATTTATGGCGGTACACGTATGTACACCGATGGACGTTTCAATACCAACTGGGCGGATACTCAGGGGGGCACGCAGGACAAACCCTGGGTCGATCCGGACAATCTAAGCCGCGCCTATCTCTGGGCCAAAGATTATATTGAAGCGCCTGAAATACCCGACAATGAATACCCGTTCTGGCTTATTACCGGTCGTGTTATTGAGCATTTCCACAGTCGAACCAAAACCAAGCGCGTACCCCAACTGCATGAAATGGTGCCGGAAAATTATGTCGAACTGCATCCTGATGATGCCGCATCACTAAATGTGGTTTCCGGTGATCTGGTGCGTTTAACCACGCGCCGCGGTGAAATTGTCATCAAGGCACTGGTGGTCGGTACAGTGCAGCAGGGACAGGTATTTGTGCCCATGCATTTTGCTGATCTCGATCCACAGGATATCGCACAAAATGGCGGCCGGTTAACTGCAACCAATCGACTCACCATGAACTGGGTCGATCCGGATTGTAAACAACCTATCTATAAACACTGTGCCGTTAGTCTGGCTAAGGCTTAATGGAGGAGAATGAAAATGAAATACATAAACAAATCCATTAAATCTATGCTGGCCAGCCTGATGATTTTGGCGCTGGCTTCATCCCTGTCTTTTGCTGGAAACGGTCCGGGGGGCCCCGGTGGTTCTGGGGGCGGTGGCGGCACTGCACCAGCGCAGGTTTTTGATACCAGTTTTGCCGTGGAATTCAGCTACTCCTGTTTAGGTGGTGGCTGTCATGAAACGGATCAGAATCTGGTAAACGAGTATGCGGAATCAAAAATGACCCATACCATGGTCAAGTGTAACGCCTGTCATGGTACCCATACCGCAGCTACGGTAGGACTGGAAAAACCCAATCTTACCGGTTATTACCCGGGCATCGGGGCAACGGGTTACAGGGTAGATACTGATCGTTGTAAGGTCTGTCATAACAACGAGCACACTGGTGGTGGCAGGAAATCAGGTGACAATTGCTATAGTTGTCATGCGCCCCATGTCTTTAGTGCCGGCAGGTGATAGTACCGGGCATGTAATTTTTTAAATGCTAAAGTAAAGTCAGGCCAGTTTACTGGCCTGACTTTTAAGGTCTGGTAGCCCAGCTATTTTGAGAACAGAATTATTTTTTGTTTAACCAGGTGAGGATATCATTGCCATAGTCCTGTAATTCAACCAGCATCTGTTTTTGTTGTTCTGATCGATCAGCTTCAGCAAGTAAGGCCTTAAGTTTTTCCATGTACTCAGCAATGGTTATGCTGGCGCCGCCATCGGTATCGGTAAAACGTTGTCGTTTGTATTCGTTCCAGTCCTGTTGTTCTTTTTCTGTCAGGCTGTCGGGGTAATTGCGTGCGCGATATCGAAACAGCATTTCCGGCAGACGTCCGTCATCAAAATTAAAATCCAGAGCGGCAAGTTGTGTGGCAGGTGTCGAACGAATAGTCACCATGCGTTCACGATCATTGTCGCTGAAAAATCCACCGCTGTATAAACTCTGATCCGGATCATCAATCGGTTCGAAAGGATTGTCCTTAAATACGGCATGAAGTTTTTGCGTGAGGCCTTTTGTCCTGTTCAGCATGTCAAGATGCTGCATGTGTGCATCGCGATCAATATTTAATCTTCTGGCCGATTCATCATTGAGCGTATTCAATGGCACTACCACAGGGCATTTGTTGATGTGTATGGTTTTTATGGCGATACGTTCGACACCTTCAGGCAATTCATCCCGGGGTGTATAAATTCTTGTTTTGATTTCTTCTGCGTCAAGATCAATTAAAGCCTGAGGGTTGTAGCGTAGATCATAAACAATAATGCCATTTTTATTGACTGGATGTTGTGCCAGAGGAATAACCATCGCAGTATTACAAACATCACCCGGGTACATGCCGGATGCATGGAGTACCGGAGTGGGTTTGGCCAGGTTGAGTAACTGGCTGACTTTTTGTTTGGTTTTATGCTGATAAATATAATCATACAGCCGAGGTTGTTTGTCTTTGATTAATTTAGCCACGGCAATCGTTGCGTATACATCGGATAAAGCATCATGTGCCGCTTCATGGCTAATGCCATTAGCCTGGGTGATCAGTTCCAGACGATTAGTGGCGATGCCATTCTCATCGACTGGCCATTCGATACCTTCCGGGCGTAGTGCACGGGTAATGCGTACCATGTCGATAATATCCCAGCGGGAACAGCCGTTTTGCCATTCACGCGCATAGGGGTCAAAAAAATTCCGATATAGAGAATAGCGGGTAAACTCGTCATCGAAACGAATATTGTTAAACCCGACAACACAGGTCTGGGGTGTGGCAAATTCCTGGTGAATGGCGGCGATAAATTCAGCTTCGATCAAACCATCCTGATGGGTTTTCTGTGGTGTGATACCAGTGACCAGACAGGCTTCCGGTTGTGGCAAAACATCATCGGCCGCTTTGCAGTAAATCACCAGAGGATCATCAATAATATTCAGTTCTTCATCGGTACGAATACCAGCGAACTGGGCGATGCGATCTTTTCTGGGATTTGTGCCAAAGGTTTCATAATCATGCCAGTATAAAGATGGCTGCTTGCCCATGTGAACACCCGTGTAATTTTTTGTTTGATTGAGCATATAGCAATCAAAGCTGCATTGCCATGGCTAAGTGTCGACCTGTGAACTAGCTGGTGATATGGCGGTAAATGTCGGCGACTTTTAATGGTAGCTGGCTGACTTCGTCAATAACCACATAACTGGTTTTACCATACATATGCGGTAAATAGTCGCGTGCTTCCCGGTCAATGGTAATGCAGAAAGGATGCACACCTTCACGCCGGGCTTCGACCAGTGCCATGCGCGTATCCTCTATGCCATATTCACCACGATAGCCATCGTAGTCTTCCGGTTTGCCGTCGGACAGGGTAATGAGTAATTTGGTTTTGGCTTCGACATCGGCAAACACCTGGGTGAAGTGACGAATGAAAACGCCCAGCCGCGTGTAATCCTGTGGTTTGATGTTGCTGATACGTGCCCTGGTGGCGTCATCGTACAAATCATCAAAGCTTTTCACGCGATAAATTTCACAGCGTTTACGGGTGTTGCCAGTAAAGCCATAAATGGCATATCGATCACCCAGAGTTTCCAGTGCTTCACACAATAATACCAGTGACTCGCGTTCCGCATCATTGATCCAGCCTTTGGTGGAGCCGCTCATGTCGACCATAAAAATAACGGCAATGTTGCGTTCTTCCTTATGCATTTTGGTGAAAATGTTTTCTGACATTTCCATGCCGCTTTGCACATCGGCCCAGGTCTCAACCAGTGCGTCGATATCGATGTCATCACCGTAGGGTTGTTTCTTTAAAATCTTGTCTTCACCGCGTAGTACCTCAAAAGTACGACGCAGGTTTTTAATCAAACCTGAATATTTCTGTGCGGTTTCATTGACGAAGCTGCTTTTTGCTGTGTGTACATCGAGTTCGCGAACGGCACACCAGTTTTTCTTATAACGCTGGCGTTTAAAATCCCATTCCTTATGCAGAAACGCGCCTTCCTCATGGTAGGTGCCGCTCCAGACATTTTTGCTGTCGGGTTTATCGTCGTCTTTTTCGAAGTGATAACCGCCATCACCAGCGGCAACCAGGTAGTCGTCTGGGATTAAACCTAAATCCTGAATGATCGAATCCATTAAACTGCTGACACCTTCCGGTGGTTCGATGGACTCGCCATCCAGTTCCAGTTTATAACTGAAGCCTTCGGGCACATCGGGGTTGGGTACAGCTTCGGCTTTTATGGATTTTTTTTCTTCATCGCTTAAGGAGGATATTTTTTTACTGGTTTTTTCTTCCAGTATATGGGCGATGGCTTTACGGAACAGATCTTTTTCTTTGGCCAGTCGGATATTGCGTCTATGTTCAACCAGTTCGGGTTTCAGGCGGCCCAGAAAATGTATGTTTTCGGGATGCTCTAGAGCATAAACTTTCTGCAGAATATCCAGGCTGTGTTCCACGCTACTGCCGGTTGATTTGAGTTTTTCAGTATGGGGAATATCAAGTGCCGATAGCGGTTTAATATTCGCCAGTTTACACAGGCGAATCATTTCCCGATGGATGCCGGGCAGTTCTCGCTGGATGCAGGCGTCCAGTCGAATCGCTTCTAAGGTATGCAGCCACTGCAATGAGCGTCGCTGGTTTTCGAATTGTTCGAGTGTTTCAAATAAATCGTGGCGCCAGGTACCAAACCAGGTTTGTGCCCAGAGATGCACGGTCATGCATTTATATAAACTGAAATTGTCTTCCTTTTCAGTAAACTGGTTGACCATCGATGGCAGAAATAATGTTTCGGTATCGGTGTAGCACTCCCTGTCGGTTTCAATTTTTAATTTGCGTCCATTCAGGCCGATGACAAAATGTTCCAGAATACCAGCGACATCTTCAAAGGCGATACCGGTAAGTTTTTCCTGGGCGTGTTTGGCGACACTTTCCAGCTCATCGAGTTTTTCAATTGCACCATACAGACCTTTGCTATCGAATACATCAATCGCCTGGTTGAGCCACAGTTCAATGGTGTCGAGATCCATGATCTCAAATGCGCGCGGCAGGCGTTCACCAAACTGGAAGGCCAGACCGTGGCTGGTTGCGGCTGCATTTTCCACCAGCACCAGCAGTGCATCCTGCGTCTGGATATCAAACTCGGTGAGGTGCTGAATAACCTCGGGCATGAGTTCGACGAACATGTCTTCAAGCCGTTCTTCGATCTCAGCGTAGCTAAAGGGAGGGAGGCTCATGATGCCAGTGTCTGCTAAAACAGGGATGAGCTAAGTTCGTTTACCGCACTCAGCATTTCAGCATCATCGGTCAGCGCCTGGGAGATGGCGGTATGGCAGGCAGTTACTGGCGAAATACCCGCTTTAATGAGTTTCGCCGCGTGCACCAGCAAGCGGGTACTGGCTCCTTCTTCCAGGCCGGAGCCTTTCAGATTGCGAGTCATGTGGGCGAATTTCACCAGACGGCTGGCCATGTCTTCATCAATTCCGGTTTCATTGCTGATGATTCTGGTTTCCAGCTCGGAGCTGGGATAGTCGAATTCCAGTGCCACGAAGCGCTGGCGAGTGCTTTGTTTTAAATCTTTGAGCACACTCTGGTAGCCCGGATTGTAGGAAATGGCCAGACAGAAATCGTTGGTGGCTTCCAGCAGCTCACCAACTTTTTCCATCGGTAGCACACGGCGATCGTCGGCCAGGGGATGGATGACCACCGTGGTGTCTTTACGAGCTTCGACTATTTCGTCGAGATAGCAGATGGCGCCATGGCGTACAGCACGGGCCAGCGGCCCATCCACCCACTGGGTTTCACCGCCAGAGACCAGAAAACGGCCGACCAGATCAGAGGCAGTCAGATCATCGTGACAGGAGACGGTAATCAGCGGTTTTTTCAGGCGCCAGGCCATGTGTTCCATAAAGCGGGTTTTGCCGCAGCCCGTGGGGCCTTTGAGCAGAATTGGAATCTGCTGTTGATAGGCTGCCAGAAAGACCTCAATTTCTTCGCCAATGGCTTCGTAATAGGGTTCTTCGTCGATAAAATGTTCTTCGGGTTTGAGTGCTTTGGCCTGGATCATCTTGCTTTTCATCTCGGGGGGAATACAGTTAAATAATTATCTATCATTTTGACTGGATTAAAAAATTACAGTTTATCTGGATTTAATCCTCGATCCTAGGAAAATAGGAAAATCAAAATAGCAAAATCGTTTTTGGCTAAATGGCTTTATTTAGCGGGGTGTTAATGATTAGATAACCGCATATTATTGAAATGATAATTCAGCCTGGCAAAACTATCTAACATAACTGAAGCATCAATGTCGGTTTGAGTGATGAAAACAACAGGAATATAGAAGAATGAAGCGATTTCTAATAGCGGTAATCTGTCTGGCGAGTCTGCATACGCAAAGTTTTGCGGCAAACGACTGGAAGGAAGAAGTTAATAAATCACTATCGGAAGTACAGAGCATCTGGAATGACGCCGTGAAAATTATCGATAATCTTGACGGTCCCCACTATCTGACCGGTGCATGGTCAATTCAACAACAGGCCTCGCAGCAGGGTTATTCTGCCGAAATTCAACTGTTTGCCAAAAAAAATGCGCTAGTGGATGAGCATCATTGTGTATGGAATGTGTTGTATCGAGATATGCCCTGGTATTTGAAATTAATTCATAAGGAAAATGTACTGGCAGAATCATCGATACCTGATTACCGGGCTTATGTAATTTCTATTCAATGTGATGGTATGGAAACGCTTTATGCTTACAACAGGTTTAACAAGCTGTTTGTTGATTTCAATCGGTTTGAATCGATCAACTTCGGAAACTATGATAATAGAATCGAGCATAAAATCAGTGATTTTTTTGATAAATTAATGTCAGGTCAGCAGGCTTTAAAAAAGAAAGTAGCAGATCAATATCAGACCTGCATCGATGCACACGATTTACAGTATTATCCTGAAACCGATACCTATGCGCAGAACTTGAAAATCAAACATTGCGGCAGGGAATTTAGAAATTATTGTGAGCAGTATCCGCAAAGTCGGGACTGCTTACGACGCGTTTATATTGCTTATGATCGACAGGATGATCATGTTCAGGAATCTGATAATGCAGCAACCAGGACGCCCCTTAAGCAATGGGGAAATAAAAATTAAAGTTCGGTATTCTGGCTTTAACAGATAAGTAATTAATGACTGCATAAGCAGAGAAAAACTGATGTTCTGGAACTACGGATAATGTTTTAGTAGCTCTTTGGCTTTTTGTCTGGCTACCGCATTCATCAACGCCTGTTCAGGGTAAAGATCAGGGGGCGCTTTAATAATATTTTTCAGGCGTCGTTTTAATACTGCTTTTCCTTTATTACGCCCATTAAGATATTTTGCCTGTAGAAAATCTATCATCAGCAGACGATTATTATTGAGGCTGCGAACATGCTCAAAATATTGTCTTGCCAAAAAGTCATTACCTCCCAGATAAACAGGCAGCCCGGCATAATACACGGCTAGAAATAAATAGCCGCTACTTAGATAGTACGCATCATCAAGTTTTATTACCTGTTCCATGAGTAATACGGTTTTATGTAGCTGAATAAACAGTAGTGGATTTGGCTGTTGTATTTCAATAAGTTTTGCCCAGCTTACCGCTGTCCAGTACAGGGCATCAACAGCAAATTCCGGTAATTGACTTATTTTTTGTTTTAACTGTAGCGAGCGCCCCTGTAAATCTATTGCAGAAATACCATGTGATGCCAGTGCTGCTGTGGCATGTTTATATGCCTGATAATACAAAGTTCTGGCCTGTTTTTTATTTCTGTCTCGATAAAGGAAAATGCATAGCTGTAATAAGCCTGGGCAGCATAAATATGCAAATCTTTATTGCGCCAGTCACTCGCCAGCATGGATTCAAGTTGGGCAATAGATTCTGGCATGAGTGTCTGAACTTTTTTTAAATCTGTTTCCCTGTTCAAGGTTTCCATTTTGTATTCAATAAAAACAGAAGACAGGCGTAATGAGCATGCCGATAAGGTCAGCACTGCTATGCCAGTAAATAGAACCTGCAGTAGAACCTTCATAGACATTATTGCACCATGGAGGTGTTTGCTAGAGGGAAGAGAAATATCCCACCTTATTTATTGTATTTCTGTGACCTGGTTTTATAAGTGAATAGAAATATTACAGCTGTGCTGTGGCTGATATACCAGGTAGCGATATCTGGAATTATAAAATGGACTTGAAATAAGAAATGATTGATATTTTATATGATCTTGATCTGGCTATGAAATTTCAGTTTATTCTGAGAATGTTTCGACTATTCATAGAAACTGCCAAACAGGCTGATATGGCGGGATGTAGAAGCAGGGGGTTCTTTTGCATGGTACCAGGATAACCAGTCATGATGCGCATTATGTATACTCGATTCATTGATTTTTCAGCAGTCAGTTACCTGGTTCGTTTATGGTTGATACAAGTCATATTATTAACTGTTTGCATCTACTATAAAGGAGATGGATATGGGTCTGATTAAACAACCAGAATATATTATTCATGAACTTCATCTTTGTTATGTATAAGCGCGAAACCTTAGGCACTGCTATTTGGAATCATACGCCATGACCAGGCAACGAACTGTCGAATCTCATTTGATCGAATATGGTATCAGCCGACGGTCATTTTTAAAATACTGTACAGCAATGGCTTCCTTGCTGGCGCTGCCCGCGAGTGCGATTCCTGTATTTTCAGACAGGCTTCGCCAGGCCAGTCGACCTTCAGTTGTCTGGCTGTCATTTCAGGAATGTACCGGTTGTACGGAATCATTAACACGTTCCCATGCGCCGACTATTGAAGAGCTAATATTCGATTATATTTCCCTTGATTATCACCATACCTTACAGGCAGCTTCGGGAGAGGCAGCAGAAATAGCGCGCTCCGAAGCAATGAAGAACAGCTTTGGAAAATATATTCTTATTGTCGATGGTTCCATTCCGCTAGCCAACGGTGGTGTCTACTCGACTATTGCGGGTAAGACAAATCTTGAATTATTAAAAGAGTGTGCAGCCGGTGCAGCGGCGATCATTGCCATTGGAAGTTGTGCTGCCTTTGGTGGCTTGCCTGCCGCAGCGCCAAATCCAACAGGAGCCACAGGTGTTGGGCATCTTATGGATAATGGCTTCATAGCAAAAAAGACACTGGTCAATATACCGGGTTGCCCGCCCATTCCCATTGCTATCAGTGGTGTGCTGGCACATTTTCTGGCTTTTGATAAGTTTCCCGCGCTGGATAAATTGAACCGTCCACTTAGTTATTATGGTGAGACTGTACATGATCGTTGCTCACGCTATCATTTTTATGAGCAGGAAAAATTTGCAGAAAGCTTTGATGATGAAGGTGCGAGGAAAGGCTGGTGCCTGTACAAATTGGGATGCAAGGGGCCAGTTACCTACAATGCGTGTGCGGTGCACAAATGGAATCAGGGAACCAGTTTTCCCATCGAGTCGGGGCACCCATGTCTGGGCTGTTCGGAACCCGATTTCTGGGATAAAGGCAGTTTTTATTCTAGTCTGGATGACAGCCCTGTAATCGCTAAATCAAAAACTGAGACCGCTGCTGGTACGGTAGACGATGGCCAACTGCTGTATGAAGACAGTTGTGTCTATTGTCATTCAGAAAATCCTGCTGATTTTAAAACAGAAGCGGACCAGATTGCTGAATTATTACGCTCCGGGGATATACGCTCGCATCGACGACTGGACTTTACTCAAGAACAGCTTGATATGCTGGAAAAATATCTGAATTCAACAAAGTAATGGTGGTAATGTGAAAACACATCGCAGCTTATTCATTCAAATCCTGACATTATTGTTAATGTTTTCCGATACAGTTATTGCTGACGATGTCGTGACTTCTATGCCACAGGAAAAATATAAAAATCGGGCCATAAATAAGTCTGAATTCCGAGCATTTTCTATTTATGATACGGATAACAATGGTTTTCTGAGTCGCGAAGAGTATCGACATTTTGTGGAGAAAATGGAAAATCGGCGTAAATCATCAGGGCGTCCAATGCGACGGTTTTCAAATCTTTTAGAATTCGATGAAATCGACTTGAATAAAGATAATCAATTAACCGAGGGCGAAATGATTGAAGCTTTAAATAAACGTCTTCGAAAACATAGGCATTATCGTTATCGAGGAGGAAAATAGCAGGTTTTCAGTTAATTCGTCAGTTGTTTTTTACAGACTAATAGAATTCAAATATATGCTCATCAAAAAATGATGTGTAAGTTTTAATTTTTAGTAGTCAGTATGTCGTATACAGATTGAATAAGCACCCGGTTTTGGATGGGCTTGTCCAGATATTTAGAACAGCCCAGTTTTAATGCCTTATCTTTGTCAATCAGCTCACTATAGCCGCTACATAATATGACAGGTAGGTCAGAATTAATCTGAAGAATTTCTTTTATCATCTCTGTTCCAGTCATCTCTGGCATGGTCTGATCTGTGATGATCAGGTCAAAGTCAGCAGATGGATGCCTGATAAGCTCAATAGCATGTTTGCTGCTAGTGCTTATGGTTACCCTGTAGCCATAAGTTTGTAAGAAATCCTGCAGGAAAGTGGCCAGGGTTTCTTCATCATCTACAATTAATAAATGTTTGCCATTACCAATATCATGGGAAAAATTCACTACTGGTTGTTCCGTTATTGGCGACGCTTTATCTTCATAGAAGGGAGGAATTAATAAATGAAAGTGAGTGCCAGAACCTGGTTTTGTTTCAACGACAATATGAGAGTGGTGTTTGTGCAGTATGCCATGTACCACAGACAATCCCATGCCTGTTCCTTTTCCCACATCTTTGGTGGTCAAAAATGGATCGAAAATACTATCAAGAATTTCGGGTAATATGCCGCTGCCGGTATCCTCAACTGTCAATTGAACATATTCACCCTGGATCTGGCCATTACAGGAATTGCATATCTTGTCTACACTGGTTTCATGACTGAGCTTAATTGTCATAATGCCATTACCTGTCATAGCATCTCGCGCGTTTATACATAAATTCATTAGCATTTGATGCATCTGGGTATTGTCCATGAGTACAGCCGGTATCTGATCATCGATTTCGGTACGTAACAAGATGCTGGAAGGGATAGTGGGTCGAATCAGTGAAATAACATCGTCGATTAGAACGGGTAGTTTTATCGATTGCAGGTCGGCAGGTGCGCCGCGGCTGAAAGCGAGCAGTTGTGCGACAAGTTTCCGTGCTCGCTCACCTGCAATGTTGATGCGTTCAATATATTGGACGAGTTTTGAATCTCCAGAATTTTTGGTTATTTGTTGTGCCAGTTCGGAATATCCCAGAATGCTGGCCAGAATATTATTGAAGTCATGAGCAATACCGCCAGTCAATTGACCTATTGCGTGCATTTTTTGCGACTGCTGTAATTGTTTCTGCAGCCGTGCTTTTTCTTTTTCTGCTGTTTTGCGAGCAGAAATATCTCTAATGATACCAATATATCCCAGTTGTGTGCCATCGGGTAAGTTTATCGGGCCACCCAGGGTTTCACTGGGTAAAAGGCTGCCGTCTTTTCGTTTATAATTGATTTCATAGGTGCCAGGAGTGGTTTTTGCCTGAGGATTATAGCGTTTTTCTCCCTGGTTGAAATATTCATCAGAATTGTCATATAACATGAGTGTTGTTTTGTCTTTAATATCTTCCTTGCTATAGCCAAATGTCGTATGAAATGCAGGGTTTGTTTGTATGATTTTTCTATCGTTATCTACGATAACGATAGCATCAGTTATGGAATTAAAAATGGCACTGAACTTAGCTTCACGTTCTGCCAGATCATGTTGATTGCCCAATATTTCTGTATATGATTGATAAATATGGTTTGACATTTTATTTATAGATTTTACGACACGAGATAATTCATCATCAACATTGTCTGAGTTATGTCGGTTCAGGCTTAATGATACAGGCCTGGAAGTTAATTCCAGTTTTTCAAAATGTTGGGAAATTTTTTCTAAATGTCGTGTAACCAGATAGTAAAAAATAATTAATACAAACAAACTGACCAGGAATGTTTTTATAGCCTGAGAAATCAGAATAACGACCACAGTATCAATCAGCTTCTGGTAGACATTTTCTTTTGTGGCAACGATAGTTAATGTGCCAAGAGCGGTTTTTTTGCCACGGTATTCCTGAACAAGTTCTATATTTTTTCTAATCGTGTTTTTTGTGTCGACTTTGCCGGCGCTGGCAACCAGACGATTATTTTCATCGGTAATTTCAACGAAAATAATATCATTAATTCGACTTAAACCATCAGCCTGAATCTGAATGGAAGAAGTGTCTATGGTCCATAGTGATTGTCTGATTGAATCAAGATTGGTTAATTCTATTTGCTTTATACGCTGATGAATGACATTAATGCCTTCATTGTAATCTATGCGTAACTGAATGGCGGTAAGTATAAGGGTTACTATAGAACTGAAAAGTACTATGTAAAGCACCAATGTTCCTGAGATTTTACTTTTTAATTGTTTCAATAGAATTGCTCGATAGAGTAGTTATAGTGAACTGATTAATTCACTATATAAGCTATTTATCGTACCATCATTCTTCATCTCATTTAACACCTCATTAAACAGGGGTATAAGATTTTTATGCTTGTTATGAACCACTAGATAGAGTTGTTTTTCCTCTAGTGGGGGTTCTAAAGCATGAATGTTATTCAATTTTAAATCAGCAATAGTTTTCAGGCCGCTGAGGTAGCCAACAACACCATAATCCAGTCGATCCTGTTCAAGCATAAGAAATAGTTGTTCTGGTGTAGTAACAATATGAGTTACTGCGGGATTAATTTCTTTGATTTTATTTACTGCAATCTTCCAGCCTTCAACGGAGCCAACGGAAAAAGGCTTAAGATCTGTAAAGCTTTTTATTGGCACATCATTTTTTTTGCTGAAAGCACTAAAACGGGCAGAAAAAAAACTAATATCGACAGGAATGATGTTTTTGTACTCCTGTGCCAGTAAGGCGGGTATCCGACAACAATCGGCATCATTGATACCCTGATTGACGAGTATTAATGAGCGTTCTGCAGGCAATATTTCAAAACTGATCGATACATCTTTCATGCGTTTATCAGCTTCTGTTAATACACTGTTGAAGAAGTCAGAGACAGGGGGGGTAAAGCCTGATGAAATGTGAAGTTGAGTTTCTGCCATGCAGGATAGGCCGGTGATGACCCATAATAAAGCGGAGTAGATGATTGAATTTATATTCATTCGAGTCCCGGCTCCGTGCATTTTAATAGTTCTTTATGATGCAGAGTATAGATGTGATTAGGCGAGCTGTCAGAATATAAGTTGCCTGTTATGTAGCTGGTGTTATCTGTACTACACTAAATGAATAAAGATAACTAAGGAAGCGAAAATATCAACTATCAGAAAATAATAATGTTTCTGCAGATAGCTGTAATCTTCTGCATGTATCCCTTAGATGCTAATGCAGTCAACTGGTTGATGTTGCAGGGTACCGAGCCGGACACGGTTACGCATCGACCGGTGATATTCATTCAACCCAGTTATACCAGAGATTTGAGCAATGAAATCAGTGCCGGGCCGAATGCGGGTAAACGGGCGGTGCCCACCACGGTGGCACCCTGGTTTGAAGATGATTCCAGATTCCATTTTAGAAGGGCGCGAGCAGGGGTGCGGGGAAACTTTACCGGGATGATGAAAAATGAATTCACCGATAAAATGAATTATTTCATCCTGGCTGAATTTGCACCCAATCTCTTTACTTATGATTTTTTAGGAGACGAGACACGCAAAGTTGCAGTAGACCATTTCAGCATAACGGCCAATCATATCCAGGGCGCTCGATTACGATTCGGTTTGTTTAAAATACCGGTGGTTGAGGAAATATTTCAGGGGGTGATGACACAGGACTATATTGAATTCACTGATTTTACCGCCCGTGAAGTACTGGAACGATTTGCTACCGGCAATACGCGAGCCTCGCCCAGTGGCGGTACCAATGGTGATACGGGTATTCCGGTTACTGAGAGTGAAGGCTTCAGTGGTGTTCGGGATTGGGGTGGGCAAGTTTTCGACAGTTTTAAACGTGACGACTGGGATTTTAGTTATGCGTTTATGCTCGGCCGAGGTGCCGGTATTCATGAATCCGGTCGAGCGCAGGATCCACTGGAGCAGTATTATTATTTTTCTGCAGAACAGGATTTGCCAGGTGGCAGAGGGCCACGCAAACACGGTACGAAATATTATGCCTGGTTACAGAAGGGGGTCAGGGTGTTTGCATCCGACCCCTTGCAGCAGGAATATGATCGCCTACGTTATGGCATCGGCCTGCGCAGTCAGGGAGCCCTGTTTGGACTGGATGCACGCCAGCGGGTGGATTTAGCGTTGATGTTTGCCGACGGCATGATCTTTGTCAGTCCGGCAGGTGCGGTAAAAGGTGGCAATTTAATGTATGCCGCTGAAGAAGGTAATCGATCACGCGCATTGAGTGTTGATTACGGATATTTTATAACGCCCAGGTGGGAAGCGATGCTTAGATGGGATCGTCACGAGCTGTTATATGAAGCCGATGATGTGGTATGGACGGAGGGTGATGCTCGCAACATCAGTACCATGACCTATGGCATACAGCATCATTTTTCGCCAAAAATGAAACTGGCTGTTAATTTTATCGATCGTCATGTGAGTGCGCCGAATGAAAATCATGCGGTAGTACAGAATGTAGCGAACAGTATCGGTAACCGCTACAGTATTCAGTTATTCTGGATGTATTGATGTTTTATGTGCAGAATGGTGTGACAATTATATAATTTAATTTATCTGACTAAACTATATAAAATATATGATTAAGCTATCGCGATCCCTGAATGCCTGGGATACTCCAGATTTTACAGCCGTGTTAAAACAGGAAGTGGCACAACTCGATACCCATCTGCTGCCTTTGCAACAGGGCTTATCCCAGAGTAGCTACGTGAGTGACAAACCTGTACAGCTCACCATAAATAATATGTCAGAAAACTCAGAAAATATTTTGATAAAAACCGGCATTTTTTATTCCGGTATTATTGCCGGT